>JAMJFQ010000019.1 GCA_023544605.1 ANME-2 cluster archaeon
CTTATCAAATTTAATTTTTCTCCTTTTTTTACTCCTCTATTTACTTGCATTACTATAAAAAAATTACTTCTTTATAATTATATAAATAATTGTCAAAACAAAATAGAAAACTATATATATAAAATAAAGAAAGTAAACGTTTATACTATTTTATTATTAATCATTTTTTATATACATATCCTATTTTAATTTATATCTCCAGTTGAAATCATGCGGTTCCCCTCCTTTATATACTTTCCAGTTGAAATTAAGGGGGGATAAGCAAAAGACCTGCTATTATGATTATTATTCATAAATCATTATGAAATTATTATTGGTTAAATGGTTTTCTTGACAGTGAAAACATAGTTTTTTTTTTCAGTTTTTTAAAGTTCTACCTGAAATGAAGGGGTGTTAACCAGAACCTATAAAAAGGTACACTTCCTTTGCATCCATTGGAGATTGCAAACAGCTAATTTGTAATCCAACCATGGTTAAAAAATCCAGTTTGAAATGGGTTGTTATTATTAGACATTTATGGGTGGTCTGTAAATGATAGAATTGAACAATGGAAAAAAAGCTCCTGAAAAAAATTCATCGAACGGAATATTTGAAGATTATCTCAATAATGTTGTAATTTTTGATAACAAAGAAGTTCTAAGACCTACATACACTCCCGATTATCTGCCCCATAGGGATGAGCAGATCCAGTCTGTAGCTAGCATACTGGTAGCTGCATTGCGGGGAGATACACCATCAAATATTCTTATATATGGAAAAACAGGTACCGGCAAAACGGCAGTCGTCAAATATGTTGGGAAGGAACTGGAAAAGACCGGTGAGTCCCACGAGATGCCATGCTATGTAATATACATGAACTGCGAGGTAGTAGATACCCAGTACCGTCTCCTGGCCACACTCGCACGTCATCTTGGTAAGGAAGTACCCATGACCGGTTGGCCCACTGACCAGGTATACGAAGAATTCAAGAACTCTTTGGACAAGGAGAAACGGGTAGTTATTGTGGTGATGGATGAAATAGATAAACTGGTCAGAAAAGGGGACGATGTTCTCTACAACCTGTCCAGGATCAATGCCGATCTCAAGAACGCAAGGGTCAGCCTCATCGGCATATCAAATGACCTGAAATTTACAGAATTCCTGGATCCCAGGGTCAAGAGTTCATTGGGTGAAGAAGAGATCATATTCCCGCCTTATGATGCCGAACAGATACACGACATACTGGAACAGAGAGCTAAAATAGCGTTTAAACAAAGTGCACTTGATGAAACTGTGACCCGGCTTTGTGCTGCCTTTGCAGCCCAGGAACATGGTGATGCCAGACGTGCTTTGGACCTGCTCAGGGTTTCTGGTGAGATTGCTGAGCGGTCCAAATCTTCCATTGTGGAAGAAAGGCATGTGAGATTAGCACAGGATAAAATAGAAGTTGACAGGATAGTGGAAGTGGTACGTACACTTCCTACCCAATCAAAACTGGTGCTCTTAAGCGTCTTGAAGATCAAGGGACGGCTGGAAAAAACGGGTGATAATATTTCCACAGGAGAGGTGTACACTGCTTACAAGCAGATGTGTAATGACATAGGGGCCGATATCCTGACCCAGCGCAGGATAACAGACCTCATATCTGAACTGGACATGCTTGGCATCGTGAACGCCATGGTAGTTAGCAAGGGCCGATATGGGCGCACTAAAGCCATATCGTTGAGTGTTCCCGAAGACAACACCAAAAACGTGCTCATGGAAGACTACAGGCTAAAACCCCTCGAAGACTTCATCCCGATCATGCCGAACGTTGCCCAGTCCCAGTTGTTCTAAGCTGGAATCATTAATGGACTGCAAGTGAAAGGTAACCCACCCAGGGGATGTGCCACCGTGCCACCCCGATGATCCATTCTTCCTTAACAGGTTGATGCCAGCTGGTGGAAGCAACCTGGTCAATATCCCGGTTATTGTCTCCTTTGGTGATGTATCCGGCATGAGGGGCGGCAGGTCCGCTGTTCCACATGGGCTCACCCTCATCCACCCAGTACATGGCCCTGTGGATGATAGGAGTATCAGAAATACTGCCGAATTTGCGGTAGAGAATGACATTCCCGTAGTTATCGAAAGATTTGTACCCTGACTCTGCTCCTTCCCTATAGGTAATGACATGTGTCCTCTCGATATCCTGTATTATAACCACATCGCCTATACCGATGTTAGGCAGCATGCTGCCCGATTCCACGGCCACGGCCGGCCTGGGGGTGCCCAGGGCTATCTGGGATACCAGCATAAACAGACCGATCATAACGGCAACGAAAAGTAGGTCCCTCGTCAGGCCTATCCAGAAATTTTCACTGGTCCTGAAATGTTTTACAAGGTCCAGTATCTTGTCCTTGCGTGTTTGTTGGTCCTGGGAATTCATATGGGCGAATATTTATTGCGTGTGAGGTGATAATGTTTTGTGCGAATTTTACAAATAATACTCAACAAATTTTATGAATATGACAGACCATGATTCAGCCATAATACAACAGTTTGCGCAAGCCGGTTACCAGATCGACCCCAATGCTTTGTCTATATTACTGGAAAACGATTCAAGTCCCGGGTCTATCAATACCATCCTGGACTCACTGGACAAATCAGTGCTGGTGGTGGGTCCCGAACATATACGTACGGGTTTATCCCAAATCGTTCCCTTAGAATCTTCAGCCATACCAGATATATCATCATCTGAATGTTTCCCAACACCTGTCAAGGACCCTGATTATGAGGATGAATTGACATGGGATCTGGACGTGATCTCAGACATAACTGACCAGTCCACGTGTGTGGGTGAGATCGGGGAGTTCGTGGACTATTTCAGGAACCGGTTCACAAGATTGAGCGATCTGCTCAGGAACAGGGGTGTAGGGTTTCGACCCGTAGAAAGTCTGAGCAGGAGCAAGACCGGAATGGTGGAGGGACGGGAAGAAGTTTCAGTTATTGGCATGGTATCTGACATAAGAACGTCCAAGAACGGTCACAGAATGATAGAAATTGAAGATACCACAGGCACTTTCAGGACCATGGTGCTAAAAAAAAACAAGGACCTGTTTGACCAGGCTATGAAAGTGATGCTTGACGAGGTTATTGGTCTTACCGGTTCATTGAGCGATGACGGTAACTTGCTTTTCATAAATAACCTAATGTGGCCTGACATCCCAGTCAGGAACAGCACTGAACTGGGTGAACCCGACAACACAGGCCTGGCCGTGCTGATATCAGATATTCATGTGGGTAGCGATACCTTCCTGGAAGATGAATGGCTGGCCTTCATTGAATGGCTTAATGGCGGGACCAATGCAGAAAATAATGGGTCCATTGATGTGAGAGACATCAAGTACCTGGTGGTTGCAGGTGACCTGGTGGACGGCATAGGAATATACCCGGACCAGGATAAGGAACTCTCCATTAGCGATGTGTATGACCAGTACCGTAAGGCTGCCGAATATTTCGAACAGATACCCGGACACATCAAGGTCATCATCTCACCTGGCAACCATGATATTGTACGGCAGGCCGAACCCCAGCCCGCATTCCCTGATACGATAAAAAAAATGTTCAGGCCGGATGTGGTATTCGTGGGCAACCCGGCAGTAATATCCATGGACGGTGTGCGTACCCTCATCTATCACGGACGCAGCATTGATGACATCATAGCCACCCTGCCAGGTATGAAGTACGAGGACCCTGCCAAGCCCATGATAGAAATGCTAAAACGACGACACCTCTCACCAATATACGGCAGCAAGGTATCGATCGCACCTGAGAAGGTCGACCATCTGCTCATTGATAGGATACCTGATATCCTGCACTGTGGTCATGTGCACACAGTAGGCTGTACTAATTACAGGGGTGTTACCGTGATCAATAGCGGTACATGGCAGTCCCAGACCTCATTCCAGAGGAGAATGAACCTCCAGCCTGAGCCTGCCAGGGCTGCTGTGGTCAACCTGGGTACCAAGGACACAAAGATTATCTCGTTCTTATGAACTTACCAGATGCAATGAACACTTCACCTCACCAGTTCGATCTATTCAGGAAACAGGGTTACCATATAGTAGGCGCTCATAGTGCAGTGAAACCCTGCCTGTGGTCAGGTCGGGCAGTCAAGGAAGAAGGTAGTTGTTATAAATCCAGGTTCTATGGGATAGATTCCCATCGGTGTATCCAGATGACACCATACCTGGGCTGCAACCAGTCCTGTCTATTTTGCTGGCGCCCCATCGAGCACCCGGTAGAAGCGCCCCAACACTGGGATGATCCAGAGATGATCGTAGAGGGTTGTATCAGTGCCCAGCGCAGTTTTATGTCAGGATTCGGGGGTATTGAAGATATTAACAGATCGATATGGCAAGAGTCCCTGGAGCCCAAACACGCAGCCATCTCCCTGGCAGGTGAACCTACCCTGTACCCCCACCTTGACGGCTTGATCGATGAGTTCCACAACCGTGGCCTTACCACTTTTGTGGTCACAAACGGCACCCGCCCTGAAGTAATCGAAAACATCAGGCCTACCCAACTGTACATGAGCCTGGACGCTCCTGATAAGACCACGTATATTGATACCTGTTCCCCGCGCCATCCTGACCAGTGGGAGCAGATACTGCGCTCCCTGGAAATCCTGCACGACCACCCCTGCAGGACAGCTATCAGGATAACGCTTGCCAAAGGACAGAACATTAAAGATATCCAGGGGTATGCCCGGCTTATCGAGACGGCAGCACCTGACTTTGTCGAGGTTAAGGCCTACATGCACCTGGGATATTCACGCAAGCGGCTCGAGCGGGATGCCATGCCCCGGCATGAAGATATCGTGCAGTTCTCAACCCGGCTGGCAGATGAACTGGATTATCAATTAGCGGATGAGGTTGAACTCAGCCGGGTGGTATTGCTGTCAAAACGGGATGCGGTAACAAAGATAGATCGGGCAGAAGAATAGCTATTAAAGAGGATACACAGCAACAAATCGTTTTGTTTAAGTATATTAAGACCTCGTATTGTCAATACGGGGATAGTTATTCTACCGGGAAGGCTATCTTGTGCATCCTTATAAATATGAATAATAAAATTTTTAGAGTTTAAAAGGGCACAATTCATGATTTATTATTTTTATCGATAGGTTCATAATATTGATGACATACTAATATAATACCAAATCTGGAAAGTGTGAAAGTATATGATTAAGAAATTCACAATAGTCATTGAACAGGATGAAGATGGCATATATGTTGCATCTGTCCCAGAGCTTGAAGGATGTCATACACAGGCAAAAACTCTTGATGAATTAAAAGAAAGAATGAAAGAAGCTATTGAGCTTTATCTAGAAGTTGAATCAGACCTCGTTGATGAAGTGCCATTAGAATTTGTAGGCATCCAGAAGGTCGAGGTAGCTGTATAAAATGGATAAAATCAAACCTCTTCCTGCCAGTAAAGTCATCAAGGCTCTTGAGAAGATAGGTTTTCAACAGATAAGATAAAAGGGAAGCCATCTGTTTATGCGTCATCCTGATGGACGGACAACCATTATTACTGTTCATCCAGGTGAGGAAATTGGTAAAGGGATGATTAGAAAGATTATTAAAGATGCTAAGATTACGCGAGATGAATGGCTTAATTTAATTTGAAAATTGTCTAATTAATCTTATTTTCGTGCCCTTTCTTCTGATTACAATTTCTTAAAAACGTCAATTATCAGTTCTTGAAGTCATGCAGGAACAAGCACGGTCGTATACAGATGTTTTTAAGGTGGAAGTAGCCAGTGCCTACATTTCCTTCTGTATCTGGCAAAACTCCCTCCTAACCACATATTGAACTTTTAATGAAGAGCAATACCCAATTTAGTTTATTAATTCAGATAACCCACATTCAATAGATCAACCTATATCAACCTGATGGTTTCCAGGTTTTGAGGTGCCCTCGTCTCCACCCTGAACTTGCGGTATATGGAACTGGCAAGGTCCAGGCAGTTCTTCTCATCACCATGTTCGGTCAGGATATGTTCAGGTCTGGGTTTCATCCGCTTGATATAATCCATCAATTGCTTACGGTCAGAGTGACCAGAGAACCCCTCCGCTGTTAACACCTCCAGGTTCACATTAATGACATCTGACTTGCCGTTTTGGTACACTGGTATCTCATTCCAGCCTTTCTGCAACCTCCGTCCCATGGTACCTTCTGCCTGGTATCCCACGAACACAAGTGAATTCCTCTCATCAGGTCCATATGCCCTCAAGTATTCCATGATAGGGCCGCCATTAAGCATACCAGACGTGGCCAGCACCACACCAGGAACCCGGTTTTCCAGCAGGTCCTGTCGTTTCTTTTGAGAGTCCACCTGTTCAAAACAATCTGAAAGGAAGGGATTCATACCCTTATGGAATATCATTGTCCGAAGGTCGCTGTTCAAGTATTCAGGATAGGTGGTGTGTATGGCTGTAGCCTCCCAGATCATACCATCAAGGTATACAGGGATCGTATCAATTTCACCTTTGCGGATGGCTTCTTCCAGTACCAACATGACCTCCTGGCTCCTGCCCACAGCAAAGGCAGGGATAAGTACTGTACCGCCACGGCTTACTGTCTCCTGGACGATCCTTTTCAGCTGGGCCTCAGCTTCCTTCCGGCTTGGCTGCATATCCCGGGACCCGCCATACGTGGACTCGGTGATTATGCTCTCTATCCTGGGGAAATTGTTAACAGCAGGATCAAAAAGCCGGGTTTTTTCATACTTGTGGTCTCCCGTAAAGGCAATGTTATACAGCCCGTCGCCCACATGGAAATGTACAACTGATGAACCAAGGATGTGACCGGCATTGTGCAAGGTGAGCTTCATATCAGGTGCGATATCGGTTACTCCACCGTAATCAAGGGTAATGGTATGTTTCAGGGTCTCACGTATCATGGTTGACGGGTATGGTATGGTTTTGCCTTCCTTTGCAGCCACATCAATAAAGTCCAGCTGGAGAAGTGCCATGAGGTCGCGGGTGGGCGGAGTGCAGTACACTGGCCCTTCATACCCGTATTTATACAGCAGAGGCACCAGACCTGAATGGTCCAGATGTGCATGCGTAAGCACTACAGCATCAAGTTGACTGATAGGCGTTACCTCAGGGATGTACAGGTAAGGCGTCCCGTTATCATCCGAACCCACATTGACACCACAATCGATGAGCACCTTGGTTTCTGGAGTTGAAAGTAAGAAACAGCTGCGTCCTACTTCCCGGCAGCCTCCAAGTGCAGTGACCCTGACCCACTTGTCTTTTGAGGTTACTTCCCGGTGTATCTTCCTGCCTATGGTCTTAAGCAGTTCTTTACGCTCGTCCTTATGGTCTCTGATATACTGGCGCACGTTCTTGACAGTGGATGATGGGATGGGCGGGGCACGCACTACCTTTGGTGTCCAGCCGATCTCCTTGGTGATCTCACGCAGCGTGTTACCATGACGACCTATCACAAGCCCTGGCTTTTCGGCCTCGATTATCACTTCACCAGTATCAGGGTCAAAATAATGGTTTGTGACTCCTGCATCCTCGGGCACGATAGTTGAGATGGTCTCCACGACCTTCTCAGGTTCTGCCAACACACCCGGATCCGGTCGCACTACCAACCTTTTGCGCAGGTCCTTGGCCAGGTTCCTGATTATGTCCCCGTTATCAGCGAACTTTTTTGGTTCTGGTGTATATATTACCAGTTCGGGCCCTTCAAATTCTACCTGTGAGATCGTCACTCCGGCGGGCAGCTTTTTTTTGATCTTGATTTTGAGATCAGCTAATACGTCATCTACCGACATTGTATATTCGTCCTATTAGAAAAAATGAGAAATAAGAGTAAAGAAAAGATCCATTAATTTTCCATTAGTTTTTTTTAGTTTTCTTACATAGTACACTATATCATCATAGGGCATCTTTAAATGATTTGCGTTTCTCATCGACCAATGCATCATCTACTTCGGAATAACCCTCATTAGTGATTTTTACTACCTTTATACCGTTCCCAGAGGCAGCATCCCTTTTAACAACATTATGCAGTGCCCTGATTGCCAGGTCAACCCCGTCATCAATGGACATATCTTTTTTGTATCTATCTTCAAGTATACCGTAAGCGATAGGAGAGCCTGACCCTGTTGAAACGGCCGTTGTCTCATCAAGCTGTCCTCCCATGGCATCCAGGGAATACAGGCTTGGCCCAGTCTTATCTACTCCACCAACAATAAGTTGTACCATAAGAGGGTAATACCGATTACTTGCAAGAACATTTGAAAGCAGGCTTACGATCCCTTTGATAGTCATGCTTTCCTGTCTTCGCATTTTATAAAGTTTAGATTCCACCTGCATGACCTTGACAAGCTGTTGAGCATCACCCACAGAACCTGCAGTTGTCATACCTACCAGGTCATCAATTTGGTATATTTTCTTGGCGTCTTTACTTGCTATAAAAAACCCCATGGTAGCTCTGCTCTCAGAAGCCAGGACGATGCCTTCGTTGCATACAAGTCCGATAGTCGTTGTACCTTTAAGTTCCTTTTCATTAACCATATGGATACCTCATAGAAAAAATGAGAAAATCAGTTAACTCCTCTCCTATATTAGTATCGCCCTATATAAGGATTTTCCCATTATTTAGCAGTACACAATCCTCGCACCTGTGCCTGGTGCAGTACTTTTTACCATATTCCACTATCAGAGCATGGTACTCCTTGAACAGGTCCACATCAGGTTCAAGTTCAGATTCAAACTTCTGCTGTAGTATGCGGTAATTACCATCGAGCCCAAGGCACCCCAGTATCCTGCGGGTATATGCGTCGATGACGAACTTCGGTTTGCCAATCGCGTATAAGATGATACTGTCTGCGGTCTCATTTCCGACACCATCAAGTTCAAGCAGTTCCCTGCGCAGAACATTTACAGGCATGTCCCACATTGTATCCTCGTGGCGGGAAAAATAAGAGGCCAGGTTTTTCAGCCGTCTGGCTTTCTGACGGTAGAAACCGGTACATTTTACCAGTTCTTCAAGGATATCTGTATCAGCAGCAGCCAGGATTTCAGGTTCAAGCAATGAGTGCTCTTTAAGATCCAAAATGGCACGCTCCACATTGTTCCACCGGGTCTGCTGGGTCAGGATCGCTCCTACAGCCACTTCAAAAGGTGTGTCTGCCGGCCACCAGTCCTGGTGACCCAGTGCATGTAGGAGCTGTTCATAGATATCTATCAAACGCATTGTATGCCCAGATGTTTCTTCTTATTATACATTGCCAGGTTGACCAACAAGGGCGTAAGGCTTTCCACCATAGATGAGACTTCAAGGGGACCGGCGATCAGAGGTCTAAGATCAGGGATATCCCAGACCAGGTCACTTACTATCTGGTTTGCCTCTTCGTCATCGCCGCAGATGAATACATCCATCTTCAACTTTTCCTCTATATCAGAGAGTTTTTTGGCTGAAACATTGTGGAACGCAGAAACCAATTTCACACCTTCAGGCAGCACTTTTTTAAACTCCATCGCTGCTGAACCCTCCATGGGAGGCGTATACTTGAAATACCCGTCCCTGGTCATGGGGACCACGATAGATATGAGGATATGACCATCTTTCAGGTATGGCTTGACGCTTTCAATGGTAGATATAGCATGCTCGTATCGTATTGACAACACTACCACATCTGCCTGTTTCACTGCATCGGCATTGATACACCCAGAGATGTTACCTGTCAGGTCACACTCTTCCAGGATGGTACAGTATTTATTGGCTGAATCTTCGGCTTTTTCACATTTCCTGGAGCCTATTATAATATCATGTTTTTGGCTCCACCTCATGGCAAGCCCCTCCCCGATACTACCGGTTCCGCCTAGAATTGCAATTTTCATAATACCACCCCAGTCATGGTATTTACCATATAAAATGATTTTGCATTCAATGGGAAGTTCTGAAACGGTTTATCGTTATGCAATAAAGTAAAATTTGTATGCTGCCAACGTAAATCCACCGAAACTTATAAATAACATTAAAAAACAAATAATTATAAAAGACGTAAAAATTCAATTATAGGGCTCGGGAAATTGAAAAATACTTTACATCGAGGGTTCTTGATGGATACAAAAACTATTATTGATGATTTAACTGGAATTCAGGGAGTAAAAGGAATATCTATTATGAAAAATGATGGGAATGTGCTTGATTCTCATGAATTTTTGGAGACAGATAATGCACTGGTAGGTTTCTCAGGTACTGCGATCAATGATGCTACCAATATGTTCACACTTGGTAATGCCAGAAAATCCATTATCAGTGGAACCGGATATAAGATACTCATAATCATTTATCAGGATTATTTTATTGGTGTCATCATGGATGAGGATGCAGATGAAGATATTGTAGACAAGGAGATTGAAACCTTGATCTCGAAAGGGGTGTGATTCCCATGGCAAACATTTTTAAAGAGATCAGGAACTCGGTTGATGGCGTGGTAGGTTCATATTTGATGAATATTGAAGGTGAGATTATAGGTCATGACGTCCCTTCCCTATTTGAAAATGAATTGATCAGGTCTTCAAGTGATCTGTTCCAGCTCATAGATATTGTGAAATCCGAACGTCCGATCAGCTGTATCAATGTCAAGGCTGACCAGGGATTTATCCAGCTGGCCATCAGTGATAGTCATATTTTGGGAACATTTGCCTCAAAACATGCTGATGAATCATTATTGAACCTGGTAGTAAAAAAGGCCATCGAGAGCATCACTACAGAAGATATTGTACCCATGGGAACAAACGTAGTCGCCTCTGAGACCCCTGCACAGATGTCATCTCCAGTAGAAGAAGCCCCACCAACACCGGCCCCTTCCGCCGAAAAAGTACCATCCCAGGCAGGTGAAGAGGTGAATAATGAGGTAAGGGTGGCCCTGTGCCAGGCTGTAAAAAGCAAGGTAAAGATCATGTACGGTGATAAGCGGGCGGAGTCCATAGTCACCGATGCTTTTGAGCAGGTGGGAGCCAAACGGGATACCCGGAATGCGCAGGAATTGAAGGCCGTCTTTGACATCCTGGCAAGTGGGATAATGGCCAAGATGCTGGGTAAGAAAAAAGCCAAGAGGTTTTTGGATGATCTTTATGAAAAACATGGATTAGCATAAAGGAGAGTAAAAAAATGGTATCAATAAGCAAACATTCGAAAGAAATATTTTATGGTGGCACAGTATTTATTATACTGCTGTTCATATTGTTCGGATATGTCTATCCGGCAACGAGTGGAGATGATGCAGCTAACAGGACGCTTCCTTTCAACAATGATCAGGGAATGTATACCAGCTGGTTCACGTATTTATTCTTCACCTTAGCACTTCTGATCCTGGGACAATCTCTCTATTCCACGTTCCTTAAGATGGATATGAGTGAATGGAACTTATTTGCATTCGGCACATTTTTATTGTTCGTATTTGGACTGTGCGGAATCTTACAGGCGGTCTTTGACTATCATCTTTTTGCAATTGTAAAGGATATCTTTTTACCGCTAGGTCTGCTGTGCATTTTGATTTCTACCTATAAGATATATGAGCCGTTCGAAGAGGGGGAATAGAAAATGGCATATGATTTCGAAACACTCTATACTTCACTGGATTTGCTGATTATAATAGTATCATTTATTACTATGATTGCAAGTGCAGGGATTGCCTATATTACCAGGAAATTATGGTATGCCACTGCCGGAGCCTCTTATTTCTGGATGTTCCTTTCTGCATTTACCGGTTCAATCGCAATATATGCCGTTGCAAATTTTGCAAAGGTCACTTTTTTAAGCAATTATATCGCTATCTTGCCCCCACTGAAGGCTATCATGGATGTAGCACTGGTAAGTGCAGCAGTATATGCCTTCGTTGCATCTATCTTTATCAGGAAGATGTTTGAAGAACTTAGCGAATAAACAGGAACAACAAATAGGGGCATCATGCCCCCACCATTTTTTCTATTTCCCTTAAAATTATTATTTCTTCCTGATACTCCTCATGGTTTCTTTATGGAGGGATACGATCAGGTCACCCATCATTGCAAAGATGAACATCTGCAGGCCGCTCATAATAATAAGGGTGGTAAACAGTGCCAGCAGGACATGGGTAACTCCCAAAAGCCACTCATTCACCACATAGGCTCCGATGATCAATCCGGTTAAAATAGTTACGCTGCCCATCACACTGAAATAGAATAAAGGGTTGTTGATCTTCGCCATATTGAATATCGTCCTTCCTATCCTGAAACCATCGGTGATAGGATTTAACTTGGTCGCTGCAGCTCCTGCCCTGGCCAGATAGGTAATGGGAACTACCTTTATTTCAACTTCATTCCTGACACATTCCACGGTCATCTCGGTCTCTATCTCGAACCCTGTCTGGTTCAATGTCAGCATGGAAATGGTTTCACTGGTAAATCCCCGGTATCCGGAAAGAATATCTGAGAGCCAGATACCATAAGCGAATCCGAACATTTTGTTCAAAATCCTGTTCCCCAGGGAATTCAGTTTGGTGAAAGCACCTTTACCCGGGTTGGCAAAGCGGTCACCGATAATGTGTCCGGCACCCTGCTCAAAAGCTTCAATAAAGCGGTTGACCTCATCTGGCAGATAGGTATTATCACCGTCTATCATGATGATATAGGGGCTGTCTATACTATCAAAGGCCTGTATCACAGCCTGGCCTTTTCCCTTACCGGTCTGCATAACCACATTGACCCCTTTTTTCATGGCAATGTCGGCTGTCCCATCCTTGCTGTGACCGTCAACTACCAGGATATTGGAAAATCCCAGGGATTTGAACTCATCAATAAGGTTGCCTATAGTATGGGATTCGTTCAAGGTGGGTATGAAGATGCAAACATCGTCAAGGTTAATGGTGCTGCTCATGTCCGTGTTTCTCCAATGGGATTTTGGTTTACCCGACAATACATCGGCGTAACACATATTCAATGTTTTGATACTATTACTGCGACAGTGATGATAAGGAGTATGGATGCCGAAGGAATGAAGGGAATTGGGATGGTGGGCGTGGGCGCGACTGATACGTCCTCATCCACCGGGGTCATCAGGGAGGGGTCCGTGGAAACGTCCGTATTGTTAATAGAGGTCTGGTTGATATGGTATGTTATCTCTGCTTCTCCTGGTTTAAGGGTCTGGTTCGGGTCATTGGCGAACCTGCCTGAAAGTTCACACGCAAGTAGGCTTACATTATCAATACCTCGGGTGGATATAATTCCCGTTCCTTCGGGGAACCTGACAGATAATCTACTCTCCGGCTCACCCAGCAACCACAGGGTGCTGCTGTTTTGGAGCAAATACTCCTCAAGCCGGTAATTTACCACGAAGGTATTTGTAATGCTGGTCAGGGTCTTATCCGGCCCCAGTGCCCTATCAGAAAGTGAAGCATCGATATCCAGTATCTCAATGCCGTTTGAGGAATTATTGATTTTTACATCCATTTTCTGTTCAATAGAGGTCCTGAACTTATCCCTCATCTGCTTATCTTTCTTCAACAATTCCCAGGCACTGACAAAGTCATCCTTATTGCCTTGCCTTTTATCGATGTCATATTTGTACACATAGGAATCCAGGCCCGATATGTTCTCAGTATATTGCCATTGCATACTGTTACTCTGGATGCTGATATGATTGCTCCATTCATGTGCAGCAAAGCTTCCGCTAACCATTAATGAGCATACTGTTATGAACAACAGTCCTGTTATTATTCCATGACCCGACATGGTTATCGTGTGATCACTTTACAGCCGTCCTCTTCCACAATAATAGTGTGTTCTGCCTGGGAGACCAATGCTCCTTTTTCTTCTTTTAATACCGGGTATGACGAGATGTTCCCGTTCTTTTCCAGTTGGAGCAGTGCAAAATCCAGGTGCTTGGAGTTGAGCCAGCGTTTAGCAAAAGGCAGAGTTTGGTAAGCTTCAATCTCTTTAAGCAGCGCCCTGGCTGCAGGTGCACGGATAGGTCTGGTGCCGACCAGGTGATATATCTCTGTGCTGCCGCCTTCGGTCACATGGCCCTGGCCGTTCGTGGCGAAAGGTTCGATGGCCACTACCTGGCCCACTTCAAGGATGACACCTTTGTCTATGGGGATGTTGGGAATGCTGGGCGGGACATGCTGCATATATTGGGCCAGGCCATGCCCGGTCAGGTTGGCAACAGGTTTGTACCCGAACCCGGTAATAGTGTCATTGATGATAATCCCAAGCTCTGCCGTATTGATGCCGGCGTGGATGGCCTGGATGGCGGCTTCAAGGGCGGCCTCGGCAGCCTCCACAAGTTCGGGGTTGCCTGATAGGTCCACGGTGATGGCTGTATCGGCGATGTAACCGTCTATGTGCACACCAATGTCAAGTTTTACCATATCCTCACCAAAGACATCGGTATCGTCCTTTTTGGGTGTGGCATGGGCGGCTTCCTCGTTGCAGGAGATGTTTATGGGAAAGGCAGGTTCTCCTCCCCCTTCACGTATCATATCCTCTGCGAACCGGGCCACCTCAAGCAGGTTTGTGCCCACTTTGACCTGTTTGGCCGTTTCTTCCCTGACCTTTGAGAGTATCTTACCGGCAGTTACGTATTTTTCAATTATTTCGTTGATCTCTTCCAGCATCTGTTTTTCATCCAGTTTATCATCCATGGTATCACCCTGATCATTTTATCCGTAGATTCTTGTCAAATATAGTTAAGTTCTTGCATCCACTGGCAGTGACCACTACCAGGTCTTCCACCCTTACCCCGCCCACATCCCTATAGTACAGACCGGGCTCGACCGTGACCACGTTCCCCACCTCCAGGGACACATCCTGCAGGCCCAATCCAGGTCTTTCGTGGACATCAAGGCCCACACCATGGCCCGTGGAATGGATGAACCCCTCCTCATCTCCCACATGGAACCCTGCATCGGTTATGGTATCGCATACAGCCTGGTGCACCTCACTGCCGTTAACCCCAGGTCCTATAAGGTCAAAAGCCGTTTCCTGTGCTGATAACACGGCCTGGTGCATATCCACTATCCTGGGGTCGGGCTCACCCCTGACAACAGTGCGGCTCATGTCGCAATAGTACCTCTTAGTGGCATGTCTGGGAAACAGGTCCAGTACTATTGGCTGGTCAGCCATCAGTACACCCTGTCCCTGCCAGTGTGGGTCAGCACTGCGAGGTCCACATGCCACAATGGTACCCTCAGCTTCACATCCCGCATCCAGCAAGGAGTGGTGTATGAGCGCCCTCATATATTCGGAAGTTAAGGGTTTGCCGTTTACAATAAGTTCATCGTTCACGACCTCAGCTTTGCGTATGACCTCGATAGCCCCGGCAACAGCCTGCTCGCAGGCGCGCTGGGCAGTGGTTATTGCCTGTATCTCGGGGGCGGTCTTTTTTTCTCTCTTTTTCATTATCGGGCTTTTTACACAGGTTACCTGCAACCCGGCTTGCTGGAGGCAGTCTGCAAAGAATACCGGAAAATCCCTGGGCACGGCCACTTTACGGCATCCCACATTCTTCAGAAGCCGTGCGAGCACTCTGCAGTATGCTTCTCCCCCATCTTTATGCGCTTTTGATTCTTCTTTAAGGCCGTAATCCGAGGAAGACCTGACATCCACTACCCTGGATTCCTTTTTGGCCCGCCCCTTTTCCATGCTTGATACCATCATTACCTCTTGGCCTGAATTGAGGTAGGTGAATGCATCGCCTGCCAAAAACCGGGTAGCGTAATACATATCAGAATTGTGGGTGCTGTTTGCGTGCATCAGGTAGGCATCTGCCCATTGCCGTTTAAGGAACTGCTTAAGATTCATTCTGACCCACCCTACATGTTGCCAATTATCCCGCGACCAGCCAGTACACCTGTGGCAGCTGCATTGATAATATCCCTGGACAGTCCGGCCCCGTCCCCGGCAGCATATAAACCGTTAACACTGGTCATCATACTGCTATCTACATCCAGGCGCATGGCATAGAACTTGATCTCAGGAGCGTACAGGAGCGTGGAATCCGAGGCAACGCCCGGTATGATCTGGTTCAATACTTCAAGTCCCTCGATGATATCCATTACGATACGGTGCGGCATTGCCATGCTGATATCACCGGGAGTCACATCTTTGAGGGTATTGGTGACGGAGTTGCGTGTAATGCGCTCGACAGTGGAGCGGCGGCCCCTGCGCAGGTCACCCATGCGCTGCAGCACAGGCTTGCCCCCGCCTATGGTGGTGGCAAGTTTGGCTACTGAACGGCCGTATCTGGTAGTGTTCTCTATAGGGTGGGTGAGTTCAATTCGTA
Organism: ANME-2 cluster archaeon; assembly: GCA_023544605.1. GTDB lineage: Archaea > Halobacteriota > Methanosarcinia > Methanosarcinales > Methanocomedenaceae > Methanocomedens_B. Next base: position 16,318 of record JAMJFQ010000019.1, read on the forward strand.
CCAGAAATGCGAAATTGGTGTTATCAGACAGGTCATCTTTCATAGAGTGGCCGTTGGTGGCTATGAATCCCTCGTATTCCTCTTTGACCACGAAGCCATGATGGTTGGTGCAGAAGGTCCTTACAAAGTCGTCATATTTTCGCGTCCTTATATGGAACTTGGGGTCGCGGTTTATGGCGGTCACCGGTTCCATTATGATAGCCGGCACTTCCACCCTTACCCCGATGTCAATACCAGCATATCTGGCAGCTATATTGTGACCCTCCACCATTTCGTTCACCCAGGAAGCACCCACACGTCCAGGGGCCAGCAGGACAGCCTTTGCCTCAACAGTACTGCCGTCTTTTAGCACTACACCTGTGCAACGTCCGTTCCCTGCAACCAGATCGGTTACGGCCGTCTCAAGCATGAATTGGATACCAGACCCCATCAGGTGGTCCTTGAACCGTCCGATAAGTTCGGGTGTCCTGTCAGAGCCTATATGCCGTTGCGGGATATCTATGAACCTGGCACCGGCAGAAGCAGCCCTGCGTTTCAGGGCCTCTATCTCGGTATTGTCCGGTCTGTTCAGTGCTTCAGGGGCACCGTATTGCAAAAAGATACTATCAACATGATCCACCAGTACCCAGGCCGCATCGGGATTATGGGTGAACTCTCCCAGGTCGCCGCCAATATCGGGGCGCAGGTTCAGGGTACCGTCACTGTAAGTACCAGCACCGCCCACACCGCACATGATATCACAGGGTTCGCAGTGCGTACATCTGCTCACCAGGGGCAGATCACATTTACGGCTGGATATATCCCTCCCCTGTTCGATGATCAGTATTGAAAGACCCTTATTCAGCAGTTCGTGTGCTGCGAACAATCCGGCAGGGCCTGCTCCCACTATTACTACGTCATACGATTCATTCAAGACAGTACCTCTTCAAGTTTATCATACTTCACTGCCTTCTTGATCTCCCTGGCTATCCTGCGACCTGTGGAGAAGTTGGGTCCTATCAGTTCAGAGTAGGGTGAACCTGACATGTACAGGTTAGTACCTGCTACGATGCGCGCCGATATCTCGAAGATGCGAAACTCCAGTTTATCAGTGCATACGGTCTCAAGGCAGAATGGGCCTATCATACCGCCGAACAGGTCAAGGGAACTTTCAACCACCTGCTCGCCCAGCTCAAATATCTTTGGCAGCAGGGATTCGCGGGCTACCAGTGGTGCATTGCCGGTTACGACGAAGGTGGGGTATACGCCCGCATCCACAAGTTCACGGGGCGAGCCCAGCCTGAATATTTCGTCTGCATTTGATTCCACGCGCCTGTCCATGCTCATTAGTTCAAGGGTGCCCTTGCTCAGGGCATATCCCTGTGTGGGTAAGGGTGAGTAGAAGTAGTGCAGGTAATAGCGGGTGCCCACTATGAACTCCTGTATGGTATAAGGCTGGGACTCATCCAGACGCTGGTAGAACTCGGCTTTGTTCTTGGCCACAAAGAAACCCCGCCCGCCCTTGGCACCGTGGTACTTGACCATTACTGGGGAGTTGATGTCCTTGGGGTCCTCTATCTTTTTTGGCATTGAGATGCCGGCGCCTTCCAGCCACTGGCGCTCTTTGTTCCGGTCCGACTCCCATTCCAGTACATGGCGGTTGCCGAAGGTAGGCACTTCCATGTCCATGAAGTTCTTATGACCCATATATTCCACGAATGAGCCGTGGGGGATGATGATTGCGTTCTTTGCTGCCAGTTCCGGGGCCACATCAAGGATATCGGCATAATTGTCCACGACCAGGAACTCATCGGGTTTGGCAAGGGGAAAAGCGTCATAGAATTTTGGAGGTTTGCCGATGCAGATGCCAATGGTCTTTAAGCCTTCCTTGCGTGCACCGTCGAATATTTGCAGGCTGGTGTGGCTGGTAACGGTGGCTATGGTAAGGTGGTCCCGGTCGTATCCTGAAAGGATTTTCGAGATTGTAGGACTCATTATTGAGTTGTTTGTTTGTGCCATTAAACATAATTGTGTGAGGAAGTATTTAAGATTGGGGGATTTCATCCAAAATAGCTCAAATCCTCATCTTTACTCTTTTTATCCTGCATCTCTTTGAGGTACTTCTTGAACCCTTCCTCGAATTTCTTTGCTTCCTTCTCGATACCGCTCAGGTCAATGTCAATATCAAGCAGTTCAGAAGCTTTTTTCAGTCCTGCAAAGCATGCTTTAATATCCAGTGTTTCAGGAAAAGCAGTCTCGCTCATCAAGGCTATCCCGTTAATTCCCATCCGCTGTGCATATTCGATAACCAGGCCGTTGACCCCCGATATTTGCATACTGCTGTCAGCTATTTCCACGGACTCGCTTTTAAGGTAATCCAAAAGCTCCTGGGAAGTTGCCACACCAAAGACTTTTGGCTCTTCGGTAAATCTCTCTACATGTGTTGCTATCACAGTATAGATGGTATCCACACCGCACATTTTTGCAGTTTCAACTATCTTCTCGGCCAGTTCATTATCCATTGCAATGAAACCGAACTGCATATCACCTGAAAATAGGATGATATTTTTCTCCTTTGAATAATAGAACTTGAATAGGCTCACATCCCTTTCCATCGGTACGACCAGGCCTTTTTCAAATAAAGCAAGGGAGGGCGATAGATGGGGCACATAGATATCAGCGAACAACTCGGGTTTCAGGAGTTCTATGAAAGTTGTGACAGTATTCTTGGCTACCATTCCCATCCCGGGAAGCCCTACCAGCATCCTGGGCTTTTCCATTTTCGGTTTACTGTGAAATCGTATTTCCATATTGTTCAGGACCTTCACCCCTTATTGGGGTGTATACTCCCTTTTTGGTGTCATCTGATGTAAAATATTCCTTTGTCAAGAAAGGTCAATGGTATTTTTTCAAAACCTCACCCAGCCACTTCCCGCTTCAAAAGCAGATACGCCAGCCCCAGCCCTGCCACACCGTAACCCAGCAGAGGCATCAGGTAACCAAGCAGCACGTCAGACCCCTGCTGGTATATCAGCACAGAATCCAGCGCCCTGATACCCATGGTGATGGGAAGTGCATTACCCAGCCATGCCATCAGCGGGGGCATTGTCTCGAAGGGGAAGAACATACCACACAAGAACAGCATGGGTATACTCAGCACCAGGGACAGCAGCATTGCGGTGTTCTCGGAATCGGCCAGTGTGGCCAGTGCCATCCCGATACCGATAAAGGATGCAGAATACACCAGTATCACCAGGAACAGCGCTCCCCACTGGGATACCGGGATGAGTACCCCGTAGAGCAAAAATGCCACAATCACCATGATGATACCCTGCAGCAGGGCGATGAGTATCAGTGCAAAGGTCTTTGCAAAGAGGAACTCCTCAAGGCTCAGGGGCGTGAGCAGTGTGCGTATCAGGGTCTTTTGGGACCTCTCCTGTATGATGGTAATGGATGCCAGCATGAACGATATGAACATCAGCACAATGGATATAATACCTGGCATCAGGAACTCAAGCTGGGACTTATCCTTGAACACCTGTTCCATTTCCATTGTTACCGGAGCAGCAATATCAGTAGGCGATTTCGTTGTCACCTCATTGATGACACCTTTGGTCTTCTCTATCTCTAATGCAAGTGAAGCCGTGCTGTTGGCCATACCTGTTGAAAGGTTCCCAAGCTGTTGCGAAGTGTTTGCCGATTGTTCTTTCACATCCCCCAGGGTGATCACTACATTCTCGATATCAGCGATATTCTCACTGATGTTGGATATTTCGAGAGTATAGTTGTCAATGGATGCCTGCATTTCCTGCAGACGAGCGTCTGTCATTTCCAGTTTTCTGTGTAGTTGTTCACTGGTGTGAACCAGGTTATCCAGGCTATTGTAGAGCGAGATCACGGGAGCAGTGCGCTCCTGCAGTAAGTCTCTTGTGTCCTGCACTTGCTGGATGGTGGCGTTTAGTGTTATGCATTGCCCCCGTGAAGGGTCTGCAGTACAGGCGAGGTCATAGGTCTGCTGCAAACTGGTCTGAAGGTCCAGCAGTGCGGATTCAGCAGCACCGATATCATCCACCACCACTTCCAGTTCATCCCTTAACAGGACTGCATCATCGTAGATGTATTCCACATTCTCATTCAGCTGCTGTATCTCCTGCCGTGTAACATTAACATCTGCAGCTGTCCGGTTCAGGTCAAGCTTCATTTGCTCCAGGGTGCGTTTCATTTCATCAACCGAAGCATTCAGGCGGGTTGCATTGAGTTCATCCAGTGCAGATATCACGTCTGCAGTACTGCTGTTCAGGGAACTGATGCTACGGTTAATTTCAATAATCCCATCCTGCAAGGGTTCCAGTTTTGCTTCCATCTGGTCCAGTTCCTCCCAGAGCCGGCTGAGAAAGCCGAGGGTGAGTTCGTAGGACATCTTCTCAGTCGTAGTTATGAACACTGTTGATATGACCGGCGCGATCTGGACCCTGGAATTGTCAATATATAATTTCATAGCCTGGGTCTCATCTACCGGTATGAAGATACCTGCACTGTATCTCCCGCTCTTTACGCCCTCTTCGATGACAGCATGGTCGGTTGTATTCTCTTCAGTGATAAGGAACATCTGGGTGTTGTTGAGTTCCTGGATAATTTCCCTGCCCAGTTGTGACCCGCCGCCCACGCCAAGCCTGACATCCTTCAGACCATGGTCTGCACCACCTGAAAAGACCGACCCTATCAATATTGTGATTAGTATAGGTGCCAGGAATATCAGCAGTACTGTCTTGGTGTGGCGGGTATAGATCTTAAGGTCCTTTTTGATGACAGAAGCAATGGTCAATGCCACTCCTCCCGGGCAAAATGAATGAACACATTCTCCAGGCTGGGACGGTTGGATTCAATGTTGGTTATGTGATTACCAGACGCTTCAACTGTTTCTATGACATGCTCCAGTGCCTGTTCGTCCGTAAGCGTTATCTTCAACCTTTCTTCGTTCACTTCACAGGACCCCACCCCTTCCAGCGCCTCCAGTTGTGAAGTGATGGGGGAGTAATTCCCTGGTGTGCATGTTATCTGGATAATCCGCTCCCCAACTGTTTTCTTCAGATCTTCGGGTGTCCCTTCCACAACGATATTGCCTCTATGCATTATCAATATCCGGTCGCTGAGCAGGTCGGCTTCTTCCATATAATGTGTCGTGATAAGTATAGTGGTACCCTCACTATTCACTTCCCTGATGGTATCCCATAGCGCCCTCCTGGATACGGGGTCAAGTCCAACACTGGGCTCGTCCAGTATGAGTACCTCTGGTTTGTGTATCAGTGCACAGGCTATGTTCAGCCTGGTCTTCATGCCGCCGGACAGGGTGCTGGCACGGCTGTCTTTCTTCTCGGTAATCTGAAGCATATCCAGGATACGATGGGTCCTCTTCTTTATGTCAATGACAGCAACGCCGTACAAAGACCCGAAATACCTGAGGTTCTCAGCAACGGTGAGTTCGTCATAGAAACTGTTCTCCTGCGGTACCACGCCAATAATTGAGAGCACGTCTTTTTTATCAGATACAACATCCAGACCTGAAATATAGACAGAACCGGATGAAGGCCGGGTCTGACATGAAAGTATATGTATCAGGGTTGACTTACCAGCTCCATTAGGTCCAAGTAGTCCAAAAATGGTTCCCTTTTCAATATTCAGAGAAACGTCATTCAACGCTTTGAAATCCCTAAAGGTCTTAGATACGGATTGTATCTCGATTATTGATTCTCTGGCTAACTCCCTGGCATACTCCATTTTTGACACAGTTATTCTCCCATAGTCCCTCAATATAATAATGTTTGCACCATATAATAAAATCTTTGGAATGGAACATCTGTTCTGGTCTGTCCGCGAAAATATTATCCCCCTATCCTTCAATTATACCGTATGAAGATGACAATCGTCTCTGACACCCACTTAAAACCGGGCCAGCCGGTAGAGATGCTCCCAGCCCCCCTGCTGGATATGCTGGCGTCCTCTGATATGATAGTCCATGCAGGGGATTTCGTATCCATGCAGTGTTACAATGAATTGCAGGATATCAACCGGCTGGTGGGCGTAGCAGGCAACATGGACCCGCCTGAACTCAGGCAGATACTGCCCCAGCATACCATTTTCGAGGTCGAAGGCGTGCGTATAGGTGTGACCCACCAGGGCCAGCTTTCGGTTACCGACCTGACCGGACTGGGTTATTTTGCGAGGGAACTGGAGGTTGACCTGCTTATTTTCGGGCATATCCACAGGCCCAAACTGCATAGGAGCGGGGATATTACCTTGCTGTGCCCGGGCAGTCCCACCTCGCCCAGGCAGTCCGAGCCCAGTGCGGCCGAAGTGAGGGTTGAGGGTGGAGAGGTGTCGATGGTTATTGTGAACTTTGAGGGGAAGGTTTGCGATAGTATACGCTTCGCCAGGTCGCTGGGGAAGGATTAGTTGGCTTTCCATAGTCACAAAAATCGGCACAGTTCCAAAATCCAGTGATTTCAATAATTATATTAGACGCAGATTTCACGGATTTACACAGATTAGATGTTATATATTTAATAATTTATATATTTTAACAGCCATGGCGACACTCCACACACAACAACTGAATACAACTTCCCCAACCCACACAAGGCATATATCCACCCCCCAAGCATCCAT
>JAMJFQ010000020.1 GCA_023544605.1 ANME-2 cluster archaeon
TACCTACGGGGCAGCCGCCCTGGATCATGAAATTTGGAATGACCCTGTGGAATTTAAGCCCATTATAGAATCCTTCATTAATGAGTTTTACAAAATTCACAACCGTATTTGGTGCGTCCGCTTCAAACAGTTCCAGGATGATATTGCCTTTATTAGTTTCAATGATTGCCTTTTTCATGGTAGCATACCTCAGTAAAGTGTGTAAATAGTCATTGTTGGTTTAATAGTTTATGTTCAGGGAGATTAGATGTACAAATCTCATAATTACACAATGTACCCTTCAACGTTACAAAACATTAATGTGGCCAGATCCACAATCCTCTCTGTATGACAGAGACGCCCCTCATCTTTACTATTGGGAATACGATCATCAGCTTGATCATAGGGGATATAACAGACCAGGATACCGATGCAGTGGTCAACGCTGCTAATAAAAGCTTGATGGGAGGTGGTGGCGTAGATGGTGCCATCCATGCAAAGGGTGGGCCCGGGATTCTTGAAGAATGTAAGCAGATACGGCAAAACCAGTATCCAGATGGCCTTCCCACAGGTATGGCCGTCATCACTTCCGGAGGGAACTTGAAAGCCCACTATATAATACATACTGTAGGGCCGGTATGGAACGGCGGGAAGCATGGTGAGCCTCAACTGCTCAGGGATGCCTATACCAGTTCACTGGATTTAGCGGTAAAAAATGACCTGAAAAGTATATCTTTCCCTTCGATCAGCACAGGGGCATACTGTTATCCTCTTAAAGAAGCTGTCAATATTGTGCTGTTCACATTAAAGGAGTATCTTGGTACGGATTTACCTCTGGAAGAGGTGAGGTTGGTATTACATAAACCATCTGATTTTCAACTATACTGTCACGCTGCTACAGAGATTTTTGTCAATCCACTGCGACAAGCTGGTGAGACCTAACGTACTATAGAATATATCATTCATTAATTACTGCTGGTTCATTTTTTGATAAAAGAAAGAACGATAGCCATAATCAGGAATACTGCCAAAAGTATAGTGAACAGTACCAAATATGGGGTGTGGACAAAGACTACAAATCCTAATATACCTGATGTCCCACTTGCAATCAGGAACACTACCAGCACTGCAAAAGCTACACTATCTATTGATTTTACATTTATTTCACTCATAACAATACACTCCATAACTTTGTTAGTAATTTATTTGGCATAAAGCATTTGGTCTGAATGCCATTTTTTTTCAATAAGAATTGTGCAAACCAAAAACCTATATACTATATTCTCGTATGGGAATTCCATCCTAATACACTGTGCGCCGATAGTGTAGTGGTTATCACCGTGGCTTGCCAAGCCATGAACTCGGGTTCGAATCCCGATCGGCGCACCATTCTCGTTTTCAGGCATCAGTTATCCGTTTTTCACTTTTCATAACGCAAACCTTATAGAACATTGAAATAGTAACTATTGTTCGCATGTCTCACATTCTTATTCAGAACGGCTACGTAATAACCATGGACGGTCCGCCCATAAGGAATGGTGTTGTCCTGATAGAGGACAGCAAGATCACGTACGTGGGAACAGAAGTGCAACAGGCACAGCACATCATCGATGCAAAGGGGTGTGTGGTTATGCCTGGTCTGGTAAATGTCCACAACCATGCTGCAATGACACTATTTAGGGGTTATTCAGATGACCTGCCGCTGAAAGAGTGGCTGGAAGAACACATCTGGCCCGCTGAGGCACAACTTAAGGACGAGGATGTATATCACGGCACCCTGCTTGCCTGTCTTGAGATGATACGCTCCGGGACCACAGCTTTTGCAGACATGTATTTTTTTATGGACCAGGCAGCCAGAGCAGTGGAAGAATCAGGCATGAGGGCATCCCTTTCGCACGGGATGATCGAATTATTTGATAAAGCAAAAGGAGATGCAGACCTCAAAGAAGGAATACGCTTTGCGAAAAAATGGAACAATGCAGCAGACGGCCGAATAACTACTATGTACGGCCCACATGCACCAAATACCTGCAGCAAGGAGTTCCTTGCTAGGGTTACAACGCAGGCGAGGTCCGATAACATTGGCATGCACATTCACATCCTTGAGACAAAGGCAGAACTGCTTGAGATGAAAGAGAAATATTCAATGTGCAGTATACATTTACTCGATGAAATTGGATTCCTTGATCATAACGTACTGGCAGCCCATTGTGTATGGCTATCTTCAGGTGACATTGATATTTTGGCCGAAAAAAGGGTGAATATAGTGCATTGCCCGGTAAGTAACATGAAACTGGCATCCGGCATTGCACCTGTACCCGAACTGTTAAACCGAGGTGCAAATGTTGCACTGGGTACGGATGGATGTGCATCCAACAACAGCCTGGACATGTTCGAAGAGATGAAAACTGCCGCCCTTTTGCATAAGGTCAATTCCATGGATCCTACGGCCCTGCCTGCCAACCAGATATTGAAGATGGCTACGGTAAATGGTGCAAAGGCCCTCAAGATCCCTGCCGGACAGATAAAAGCGGGTGCGCTTGCCGACATAATCATAGTGGACATGCAAAGACCCCATCTACTGCCTAATCACGACCTGGAATCCCATCTTGTGTATGCTGCAAAGGGCTCGGATGTCAGGACGACCATCGTGAATGGAAGAGTGCTGATGGAAGACGGAGTGGTGGTGTCTCTGAACCAGGAAAAAGTAATGGAACAGGCTGCTGACAGCGCATTAAAACTTATCCAGAGGGTCAATGAACAATAGATAGATCATTTAGGTGACTGACAATGAAAACAGATATGATAGGATCAGGGAACATGAAGATAGCATGGGCACGTAACCATATGCCTGTGCTGGCAAAGATACGGGAAGAATTCGAAAATGAACAGCCACTTGCCGGACATAGGGTTGGAATGGCACTCCATGTTGAAGCAAAGACCGCGGTACTGGTTGAGACCCTGGCCGCTGGCGGAGCTGAAGTGTCAATTTGCGGATGTAATCCCTTAAGTACACAGGATGATGTGGCAATAGCACTGGATACCAGGGAGAACATTTCGTGTTTTGCCAGATATGGGTGTTCTGATAAAGAATATTATGATGCCATTGATGCAGTACTTGACAGTAATCCAGACATTACCATTGACGATGGCGGAGACCTGATATTCAAACTCCATACTGACCGTAAAGACCTTATTGCCGGTATTCTTGGTTCCTGCGAGGAGACTACAACAGGTGTACATCGACTCAAAGCCATGGAACAGGATGGGGCACTTAAGGTGCCGGTAGTTGCGGTGAACGATGCACTGACCAAGTACCTTTTTGATAACCGTTACGGTACCGGGCAATCCAGCTGGGATGGTATTATCCGCACTACCAACCTGCTTGTAGCAGGTAAGAATGTTGTGATAGCCGGTTACGGATGGTGCGGTCGCGGTGCTGCCATGCGTGGAAATGGGCTTGGTGCCAACATTATCGTGACTGAAGTGGATGCTATACGCGCTCTGGAAGCAAAGATGGATGGTTACCGTGTCATGCCTATGATAGAGGCAGCAGTAATAGGGGATATTTTTGTCACTACTACAGGAAATATTGATATTTTAACTAAGGAACACTTCAAGGTCATGAAGGATGGTGCCATACTTGCAAACTCAGGACATTTCAATGTGGAAATAAATTTAGAACAGTTGGAAGAGATGGCCTTATCTGTAAAAACCGTACGTAATAATATTAAGGAATATGACCTGGGCAGCCGGAGGATAAATGTACTGGCAGATGGGCGGCTGGTAAATCTCGCTGCTGCGGATGGGCATCCTGCTGAGGTCATGGATATGAGTTTTGCCAACCAGGCTTTATGTGTCAAGTTCATTGCAAAGAACAAACTTAAACCTGGAGTACATCCTGTTCCAGAGATAATCGATATAAAGATCGCAAACCTTAAACTTGAATCCCTTGGCATTAAAATCGATAAAATAAACCCCGACCAGTTCAAGTATATGGAAGCATGGGAAACAGGGACTTAGTAATATTTATCGAAATACACCCCATCGTATCTCGACAAAGAGGAATTGAAACACTTACCCTCAACTCGTTCACTGCATGTTAATTTAGAAAACTTTATATGGGGTATCTGGTAATCCAGTATAAACTAGTCCAGACTAGTTTTAGGACATATATGGTGATGTTATCAAGTAGTGCGTAATTTGATTTCATTATTAATATTTATTTAAAGTATAGGAGGATGGATAGAACAATGGTTGATCCAATAGTAATGGATATGGGCATTGTTGCACTAACCGGGGCACTGGCTACTATTGCCGGTGCGGCTGAAGACCTCGAGTCTGATGTCGGCTCCCAGAGTAATCCTAACTCGCAGGTGCAACTGGCCCCACAGATGAATTTTCCACACAGGATCTTTAATAAGGCCATCTCTGGTGAACCACCAGCCTACGGGCTTTGGTGTGCATCCGGAGCAACAGTGGCAAGCGTTTTAATGGCAAAGGACATGTCAGTGTTTTTCGCCATCGCTATCGGCTCATTTGTAGCTGCAATAATTCTTGGAATATTCTCTGTCACCGCCCACATGGGGCGCTCAGCAAGTCAGAAACGATTTAAACAACCTGTCTACATGGACCTGGTTATCGGGCATGTACCAGTAATAATGGGACACGGATACATCGCCGTATTCTGTATAGTGACATTTTCATATATAATGGACCACTTTATGGGGCATCCCTTCCCACTGCCGCTTTTGGCATTCCTGTGGGGAGTTACCGCTGGTGCTATTGGTTCATCTACAGGTGATGTACACTATGGTGCAGAACGTGAGTTCCAGAACCAGCCTTTCGGATGCGGATTAAATGCAGCATTCTCAGGAAATATCGTGAGAAAAGCTGAATCAGGTCTGCGAAACGGTATGGACAATGTCTGGGCCTGTGCAAAATATGGCGGTCCTTTAACAGGATTGGCCCTTGGCTGGACAGTGTTCTTTGATAACTGGAGAACGACAGTGTTCGAAGGATTGAACGCAATAATTGCCGGTCTGATAATCGTCCTGATCCTGATCCTTGCCAATAGGATGGTTGAGGTCAAAGCAAGGAAGGCATACGGACCATACAAAGATGAGGATGGAGGCGTAGCGGCATGATTGACCCAATAACAATCATACTTATTACCTTGGGAGGAGTTCTCATTGGTTTAGGTGTGCACTTTATACCTGTAGGCGGTGCTCCTGCAGCCATGGCGCAGGCAACCGGTGTAGGTACAGGTACGGTACAATTGGCTGCCGGTGCCGGTCTGACAGGACTTATTAGTGCTGGATTCATGTATCACCACCTGGCTATTTCCGGTGCATTCACTAATTCGGATTTCATGATGGTGATGGCGTCAGGAGCTGTAGGCGCAATGATTATGATAACCGTGACCATGTTCATTGGTCAGTTAGTGTATGTCTATGGAGTAGGTGTACCACCAGTATCTGCAAAAGTTAAGACAGACCCGATCACTGGTGATGTGCAGGATATATATATATCAAAAGGTACGGAAGGACATGGAGTTCCTACAGTCAGTTTTGTGAGCGGGACTATCGGTGGTCTGCTTGGAGGTGTAGGTGGTTCAATGATCTATGTCCAGTTAATGGAAATAGTTGGTGACCCATCAAATTCGGGTGCTGTAGCTCTTGCAGGCATATTTGCAACTGGTGTATTCTATGTGAACTCTGTGCTGGCCTCATATAATATCGGCGGTACTATTGAAGGATTCCATGATCCTAAGTTCAAGAGAGTACCAAAAGCAGTTGTTTCCTGCCTGATAGCTTCACTGTTGTGCGCTATTATCGCAGTACCGATCATGGGAGGTGTTGTATAATGTCAACAGCAGCAGGAGGACCCGCAGGAGGGGGACTTAACCCGAATCAGGTCATAATTCTCGGTGCAGTTGGCGGACTTGCCGGAATATACCTTACGATGCTTAACCAGGCTATGGATACTACCATATTTTCATTCCTGGGCGGCATCGGTGCAATACTTGCAGCAGTCTGGGGTGCGGATGCGGTACGCCGTGTGTGCAGTTACGGTCTGGGTACCGGTGTTCCATCAATAGGTATGCTTGCTCTTGGAATGGGTATTGTGGCATCAATGTTTGGACTTATCTTGCCAAAAGTTGCAGGAATTCCAACCGTTGCAGGCCCGATCATAGCGTTCATTGTAGCAGCCATAATTGGACTTATTATTGGTGTTATGTCTAACAAGATACTGATGATGAATATCCCGATAATGGAGAAATCAATGGTTGAGATTGCAGGGGCAGGGGCTCTTGTCATGATCGGCTTGTCAGCAGCCATTGCAGGAAGTTTTGATATTGTTGACATAATGCCGGCAGTAGTTGAGACGGGGTTCATTGCACTGGTCTTTATTGGTGGTGCTATGACGATATTACATCCATTCAATGCATGCCTCGGTCCTGACGAGAAACAATACAGAACACTTAAAGTTGGAGTTGAAAAGGGAGCGCTTATCATGGCAATTGCCGGATTTGCTTCCCTGACCGTAATTGACGGTATATCCGCTACCCTGACCACAATAATAGCTTTGGTAATCTGGGTGGTATATTTCAAGAAGTTCATGAAAGATACCCACCATGATGCATATCTGGTAACCGGTACGGGTTTACTGCCAACTGAGGAGGAATTAGAATGAGCCACGTAAGAGTTGCACCTGAATTCCACCTGATCCTGGAACCAATGTCAGGTATATTGGCAGAAGAAAGGGAAGATATACTGGAGTATTCACTTGACCATATATCGACAGTAGTGGACGAACTTGACCGGATCGCAGAGGATATGATGAACTCACTGGGTCCTGACAAACCTTTGCTGGCAACATTCCCTGGTCGAGAGAAAGCTGCAGTTACCGCAGGTATATGGACGAACATATTCTACGGCTTCATCGGTGGTCTTATACTGATGACCCTGATTGCCGTATTAATGAAATTAGGAGGCTTGTAAATGGCTGATAAGAAAGAACCAGCAATAGGATGGCCTGTTAATAAAGGTGAGTATGAGGTTGGTGACCCTAAAAACCCGGTTGCAGTAGCCACATGCGGATCCCATCTGCCTGCTGGACCACATATTGAAGCCGGTGCTGCAATTTCAGGTCCCTGTAAGACAGAGAATATAGGCATCGAAAAGCTTGTTGCCAATATCATCTCAAATCCTAATATCAGGTTCCTCTTGGTTACCGGTTCTGAGGTTAAGGGTCATCTCACAGGTGATGCCATTATGAAGTTCCATGCTAATGGCACTCAGGAGAATAGGATTGTTGGTGCAGTAGGTGCCATTCCCTATATCGAGAACCTGACTGAAGAGGTCATTGCACGTTTGCAGGAACAGGTCGAATGCATCAACATGCTGGATACAGAGGACCAGGGCCAGATAACTGCCAAGATCAAAGAACTGTCAGATAGAGACCCCGGCGCTTTCGATGGCGAGCCAATGATAATTGAGATCGCTGAAGAAGGGGAAGGGGAAGAGGAATTCGAGGGTGTCAGACCAATGGCAGCAGAGGTCGCCCTTATCCAGTCCAGAATACGCTCTGTCGAAGCAATGACCACTGATATAGGTAACCTGAACAAATTTGCATCAGGTGTCTATTCAGGGAAGATCGAAGGTGTTATGATGGGACTTACCCTGACACTTGGAATTCTTGGACTACTCATCATGGGAGGTATGTGAAATGGTTGAAGAGGAATATGTCTACGGCCGTGGAGTTCCCATGGTGGTTAAACCGCCTGCATCTGGAGTTTTCGATAAACTTGTTGAGAATATCAGGTACAAGGGACAGCTTATCGCCAGGAACCAAAAACTGGATTCTGGTGTTGCTGCTGGCTTCGAGGGTCTTGTCATTGGATTTCTATTTGCCGTAATTATGATAGGACTGCCCATTGTTCTCAGGGGAGGTATGTAATATGCCTGAAAATACCGTTCCTGAGATCATAGTGGATCCAATAGATTATCAGGAGGTCATAAAGAAACTTGACCTCATTGATCAGAAAATTGAATTCACTAACAGTGAGATGCAGCAAAGAATGGGTAAACGACTGGGCCGAGATATCGGAATACTGTACGGTATCTGTATTGGACTAATACTTGTGGTAATGTATCTGTTAGTAGTGACCACACTGGGATTATCTCCCACAACTTCGGTTCAATTACAGGAGGGTGAAAACCTTTTGGCAGCAGTAATAAGAATATTGTTTTGAGGTGATAATAGATGTTCAGATATGATAAAGAACAGGAAGTCTTTAATTTTGGCGGCGTAAAGATGGGAGGACAGCCGGGAGAGTATCCTACTGTCCTGATAAGTACCATGTTCTACGGCAAGCACAAAATTGTGAGTGACGAAGATAAAGGTATATTTGATAAAGATAAGGCTGAAGAATTATGGAAAACCCAGGAAGAGATGGGAGACCAGACAGGTATACCTTATATTAACCAGATCGTAGGCGAAACACCAGAGGCTATTAAGAAATTTATAGACTGGTTCATCGAAGTGGATGATGCAACAGCATTCCTTATTGATTCCTCAGCAGGTGATGTGAGAGCAGCAGCTGCAGCGTACTGTACAGAGATAGGCGTGGCAGATAGGGCCATACACAATTCTATCAACGCCAGTGTCAATGAGGAAGAGATAACAGCGGTCAGGGAAAGTGACCTGGACGCAGCTATTGTGCTGGCATTCAATGCCACTGACCCTACAGTGAAAGGCAAGATGGACATCCTTGAGGTTGGCGGAACAGGCCAGGCTAAAGGAATGCTCGATGTAGCCAAGGATTGCGGTATAACCCGACCGATCATTGATGTAGCTGCTATGCCTCCTGGTGCAGGTTCTGGTGCCACCATACGGTCGATCATGGCTGTTAAGGGACATCTGGGACTGCCAACAGGCGGCGGTTTCCATAACATGGCATCTGCATGGGATTGGCTCAAGAAGTTCAAGAAAGAACATAAGGAAGCCTATATGCCCACAGATATCGGAACTAATCTCGTGGCTCAGATCGTAGGTGCAGACTGCTTACTGTACGGTCCCATCGAGAATGTCAGGTCCGTGTTCCCGGCAGTTGCGCTGGTAGATATCATGCTGGCTGAAACTGCTCACGAGTTGGGTATCGATACACTGGATCCAAACCATCCTATCAATAAACTGGTGTGAAAACACCGGTTTATTTTTTTTTTTTTTTTTATTTTTTTTTCCTGACTGGCTATTGCCTACAGGAAGTTTTTATTATACTCTATACCATCTATAACTCCATTCAATTTACGGCCCATTTGTAACAGTTGCATCCTTACTGAGGGGTTATACAATGACAAGTGCGATGGAAATATATCAATTACTTCCCAAAACCAACTGCAAAGAATGTGGCGAGTCCACTTGCATGGCATTTGGTGTGGCACTGCTCTCTGGTAGCAGGAAGTTTACCGAATGCCCACCCCTGATGAAAGAAGAGAAGTACATTGATTCAAAGCAGAAACTCGAAGAGATACTAAAACCATTGGAAGGAGCGCATGAGACGGGACTCATCATACACGATGAACTCTGTTCAGGGTGCGGGAACTGCGTAGTAGCCTGTCCAGTGGATGTAGCCAATGACCCCCACAGTTCTGGCAGGGGATTCGGTCCTTCCAATGATAAGGTTATTTTCAGGGTGGTTGACGGCAAGGTGAAAGCTGCTAATATCAAAGAATGCAGGCGGTTTGGCAAGGATAAAATACTTTGCAGAGCATGTATCGACCCCTGTCCAACGGAAGCTATCGAGTTCGTGTGAGGCTGAATATGACAGAAATGGTGACATGGACCTGTACCGGATGCGCACTGCTGTGTGAGGATATTCAAGTACGGGTAGATAATAACCGAATTGAGCAGGTTGAGCATGCCTGCCTTAAAGGTAAGGCACGGATTTTCGGGTGTAAACATGTTGCTGTTCCTGCAGTCAATGGCGCTGGTGTCAGTATTGACGATGCTATAAACGAAGCTGCCCGGATACTAAAAGGAGCAAAAAACCCGCTGCTCTATGGGTGGAGCAATTCCACATCCGAAGCACAGATGGCAGGTATTGAACTGGCCCGTACATTAGGGGGTGTTCTGGATTCCACATCTTCATTCTGCCAGGGTATTACCATAAACGAAATAATAAAGGGGACAATTCCATCGTGTACACTGGAGGAAGTCCGGGAGCAAGCTGATGTTATGATCTTCTGGGGTGCCAACCCCATGAGCTCCCACCCTCGCCACCTTTCAAGGTACTCATATTTTCCGAGGGGTGAATTGAGGCAGCGAGGATATGAAGAAGACAGGACAGCCATTTCAATAGATGTCTGGCAGTCAAGGACCGCCAAGATATGCAAAGATAAGTTTTACCGGATACCCCCCGGGGGTGATGCAGAATTTATGAGGGGGCTGATGGACGGATTATCTGGTCGTGTACCAAAATTATCCTTTGACTTTGATGTTAAACGCATACTTGAACTGGCAGCCGTTTTGAAGAAAGCTGAGTTTGGCGTCATATTTGCAGGGCTTGGACTGGTTTATTCCATGAAAGAAGACTTTGGTCTTTTATCAGAGTTTATGGATACATTGAACCGTTTCTCCAATTATTCACTGATACCCATGGCAGGTCATTTCAACATGCGTGGTTTTAATCAAAATCTGTATGATGAGACCGGGTATATTTACCGGGTGAAGTTCGTTGATGGAAAGGCAGCATCTGGTGTTGAGTTTTCTGTTGTGGAGCAGATAAAACATGGTGCTGATGCGGTGCTTGTAGTGGGGTCAGACCCGCTGGCAAGCCTTCCTGCTTCGATATCAAGACGATTGAAAGATATTCCTGTTATCCTGATCGACCCATGCATGAACCTGACATCCCAGGTAGCTGATGTCACTATTCCCTGCAGTACTTCTGGTATAGAGGTAGGAGGTACCGCGGTACGCATGGATGGTAAAAGCATGGAGATCTCACCTCTTGTTCAGGGAGTGAACATGTCAGATGAGATGGTAATAAAACGTATCATAGAGGAGGTGGGGTGATGCCAGTGGATGTTGGAAAATTCATTAAGGCCCCTGATTATGACATTAAGGTTATTACGTACAGGGACGTGTTCCAGGCTGTCGCCTGTGAAGAGGACTATACTGGTGATGAATGCCGGGAAATGTCAGCGGTGATAGTGCTGGATGCGGCAGAGATGAAGCGAATGGGGTTCCATGAAGGAAAAAATGTCAGGCTGACATCAAAATGGGGCAGTGTAGTTGTCATGATCAAAAAATCACCCCGGGAAGAGCAAAAAGGTTTGGGTTTTATGGTCAATAGTCCCTGGTCCAATGCATTGGTCTCGGATGAGATGCTCAACGGGATACCAGAGTTTAAGGACATTGAAGTAAAGATCACAGGATCAAATGATGAAATAACCAGTATCAAAGAACTCTTTATGCTATGAAACACAAGTATGGATAATAGATTTTGCTCGTGCAATCTCTATTGAAATACGTTGTTGATGGGCCTGAATGTCTATTATTGTGACCAGGACCGTTGACCTGGAAGATGGTGTTAAGAGAATTTGGTAACATCCCTTGTTATCAGTTCGAGAACATATTCTGGACTTTCGCTATGGTTCCCGTCTTTTCTTAGAAGTTCAATTCTTCTCGCCAACTTTTCTCCCACTACATCAATCTTGGCCGCTTTTTCAATGGCAGCAATGAACTGTCCGTCAAATTCATGAGTCGGTGTGACTTTTTCGATATCATGGTCTGAAGCAAGAATTAGTATTCCCATACCACGCTCTATCTTATAGGGGTATAACTCCTCTACCGCCATGTACAATATTAACGATATTCTTCCTAAATCCTCCGCCTATTAACTCATCCAGTCCGTCCCATCTTTCCTAAATAAGTCTGGAGATTTTCTCATACGTTCTGAGTGAAGATAAGAGCACCTTTCATGGTGATAAAAAAGTAAAAAAACCTGGTTCAATCAGGATTGAGCCAGGGCATCATTGCGCGCAATTTCCTGCCAACGACTTCAATAGGATGCTCGTTCTCCATGCGTTCCATGGCCTTTAGCACCGGGCTGTTAACCTTCCCCTCAAGCACGAACTCCCTGGCAAACTCACCGCTCTGGATCCTGTACAGGGCCTCTTCCATTGCGATCCTTGACTCTTCGTTTATGATCTGTGGCCCTACGGTCATACCGCCATATTCTGCAGTGTTCGACACGGAATCCCACATCTTGGCAAGCCCGCCCTCGTGTATGAGGTCAACGATAAGCTTCAATTCATGCAGGGTCTCAAAATAAGCTATCTCGGGCTGGTATCCAGCATCAACCAGTGTCTCGAATGAAGCCTTGATCAAGCTGACCACACCACCACACAGGTCCACCTGCTCACCGAACAGGTCGGTCTCGGTCTCCTCCAAAAACGTGGTCTCAATAACACCGGCCCTGGTGCAGCCAATACCCCTTGCATATGCTAATCCGATCTCCCTGGCTTTCCCGGTAGCATCCTGCTGAACTGCCAACAGTCCTGGTACACCATTCCCTTCCACATAGGTTCGCCTGACCAGGTGCCCGGGACTCTTAGGAGCTACCATGAACACATCTACATCTTCTGGTGGTACGATCTGGTTAAAATGGATATTGAATCCATGGGAAAAAGACAGCGCATTCCCTGACTTAAGATTGGGGGAAATATCCTTGTCATATATGCTCGCAGCTATCTCATCAGGCACCAGCATCTGAATGATATCAGCGCTTGCCGCTGCTTCGGCTACTGTCTTGACATTCAAGCCATCAGCTTGGGCCTTTGCCCATGAACTGCTGCCTTCCCTGAGGCCAACCACTACGTTTAGCCCTGAATCATGCAGGTTCTGTGCCTGGGCATGACCCTGGCTTCCGTATCCAATCACTGCTATGGTCTTACCGTTCAGTACACCAAGGTCGGCATCTGAATCATAATACATCTTTACCATTTATTATCTCTCCTGTACTTGAAATTAAATTAATTCTGTCACTTAACTATAACCACTTACTATTTTTCTAATTTCACCGTCTTAGCACCCCGGTTCATAGAGACTTTACCGGTACGTACCACTTCTATAATACCGAAATTGCGCAAAAGCTTCTCAATAGCATCGATCTTGTCTCCGGTACCGGTTATAGATACGATCATGGTCTTGATCCCTACATCCACGATCTGTGCCCTGAAAACGTCCACTATCTGTATGACCTCAGAACGATTACCTTTATCTACCTTCACCTTGAAGAGGGCAAGTTCACGCCCAATTGCATCAGCCGGACTCAGGTCACTGACCTTTATTACATCGATGAGCTTGTTCAACTGTTTGGTTACCTGGTCCAGCACACGGTCGTCACCCGACACTACAATGGTCATTCTTGATATATCGGGGTTATCGGTGATGCCAACAGCAAGGCTCTCTATATTGAATCCCCTGCGGCTGAACAGTCCAGCCACCCTTGCCAGTACACCCGGCCTGTTCTCAACCAGCACTGCCAGCGTATGTTTCATAACTGATCCTCCAGGTCAAGTATCTCATTAATGGCCGCACCTGCAGGGACCATTGGGTACACATTTTCTTCCCGCTCTACCACAAAGTCAATAACAGTTGGCCGCCCCGATTCCACGGCTTCTTTCAGTGCAGGTCTTACCTCTTCAGGTTTCGTGACCCTGAGACCCAACGCACCATAAGCCTCTGCCAGTTTGACAAAGTCAACACTGTCATCTATGCAGGTAAAGGAATACCTCTGTTCAAAGAACAACTCCTGCCACTGTCGGACCATGCCTAAAAATCCATTGTTGAAGATTGCCACGATAACCGGAATATCGTTCTGTACCACTGTAGCAAGCTCCTGGCTGTTCATCTGGAACGAACCGTCACCGGCAATATCGAATACGACCTTATCAGGCCGTCCCATCTTGACACCCATGGCAGCAGGGAAACCATAACCCATAGTACCCAAGCCCCCTGAGGATATGAAAGTCCTCGGCTCCTTATACTTGAAATATTGTGCCGCCCACATCTGGTTTTGTCCAACCTCGGTCACAATGATGCTGTCAGGATACATATCACATATCTGCTCCATGATGTATTGGGGCTTCAACGTCCCATCCTGTTTATAATGCAATGGATATTGTTTTTTCCATTTATTGACCTTCTTGATCCAGCTGGCGGTCCGGGTCTGACCTTTCAGGTCCTCCTTGATAAATTCCACAAGCATATTCAAGATTGATCTTGCATCGCCCACTATAGGTATATCCACCCGTACGTTCTTACTTATCTCTGCCGGGTCGATGTCGATATGAATTATCTTTGCATTGGGAGCAAAGGACTCGATCTTGCCAGTCACCCTGTCATCGAACCTGACACCTACAGATATCAGCACATCGGATTCCTGGATAGAATAATTGGCATATTTTGTACCATGCATGCCAGGCATCCCGATACACAATGGATGGTCATCCGGAAATGCGCCTTTGCCCATGAGAGTGGTGGTCACAGGTGCATTAATGGTCTGGGCCAGTTCCATCAGTTCATCAGTGGCCCCGGCTATGATTATCCCGCCTCCCACATATAACACTGGCTGCTTGGCCTTAGAAATGACATCTGCGGCCCTTTTTACCTGTTTCTTGTGTCCAATTTTGGTAGGTTTGTATCCCCGCAGTTCAACGCTTTCAGGATACTCAAAATCCAGTTCATCAGTAGTAATGTCTTTTGGTATATCGACAAGCACCGGACCTGGCCTGCCAGTTGAAGCGATATGGAAAGCCTCTTTTATGATACGTGGCAGGTCGTTGACATCAGTTACCAGATAGTTATGCTTGGTAATAGGAAGGGTAATACCAGTGATATTTGCCTCCTGGAAGGCATCATTCCCTATCATGCTACTTGGTACCTGTCCTGTAATGGCGACCATGGGTACTGAGTCCATGTAGGCGGTAGCAATGCCTGTGACCAGGTTCGTAGCTCCGGGTCCTGAAGTTGCCAGGCAGACGCCCACCTTACCAGTGGCACGTGCATACCCGTCTGCAGCATGTGCTGCTGCCTGTTCATGCCTGACAAGTATATGGTTTATGTCGGCATCGAACATTTCATCATAAATAGGTAGTAGTACACCGCCGGGATATCCGAACAGAACGTCCACTTTTTCGGCATACAGAGATTCGATAAGGGCTTTGGCCCCGGTCATTCTCGTCTTTTTACCCATCTATATTATTCCTCCAATTATTGTTATCAATTATGTTTATCAACCCTTCATAACCTGTATTGAGGTAGTGGTTTTACTACATTAATGTTGTCATCATGCTGCTATTTGATAAGGCGGTTGATCCCTTCCAAAACAGCTTCTACAGAGGCCATGATAATATCTGTTCTAGCACCCCGTGCAGTGATGACCCTGCCCTCGCGACTGAGCTTTACCCTTACCTCTACCAGGGCGTCGGTGCCTCCGGTGATGGAATCCACATGGTACTCGTCTAACCTGATATCTGCCACTCCTGCTATACCTTTACGCAGGGCCGCAATGGCTGCATCAACAGGTCCATCTCCCACACCTGCCTCTACCACTTCATTCCCATTGACCTTCAGCTTGATAGATGCTGTTGGAGTAACAGTATTCCCGGAAACAACAGTAAGTTCTTCCAGTTTTACTTTTGCTTCATGGCTGATGTTCAGTACTGTCTCGGCTATTGTCTCCAGGTCGGCATCGGTCACATGCTTGCCTTTATCACCGAGCTCCTTTATCCTTGAGACTATCTCATCCAGCTGCAGTGGGCTAATGTCCAGCCCCAGTTCCTTCAATGCCAGTTCTACAGAACTTCTGCCTGCATGTTTGCCCAGTACGATCTTCCGTTGACGACCGATATCTTCCGGTTTTATGGATTCATATGTAGATGTATCTGCCAGCAGGCCATGGACATGGATACCTGCCTCATGAGTAAAGGCATTTCCACCCACAATGGCCTTATTGGGAGCGACCAAAAGACCGGTCGCCCTACTCACAAGCCTTGAGGTGGTATACAGTTCCTTCAAATTGATGTGCGTATCGTGGCCGTATAAGGTCTCAAGTCCCATGACGACCTCTTCAAGTGAAGTATTTCCTGCCCTCTCGCCAATACCGTTTATGGTAACATGGGCCTGCGAGGCTCCAGCTCGAAGTGCTGCAAGCGTGTTGGCTGTTGCCAGCCCGAAATCATTATGGCAATGTATGGAAATCGGCCTGCTCAGGGTTGACAGATCGGTAAATATCTCATAGGTATTCTCTGGTACCAGCAGGCCAACAGTATCACAAAAAGCAATCCTGTCCGCTCCGGCGTCGATCCCGGCATTGTACAGGGACTTCAGGAAATGCATATCAGCGCGTGACGCATCCTCACCGCTCAGTTCCACGATAAGACCGTGGTCTTTTGCATATTGTGTGGTATCCACTGCCATCTGTGTAACGGTTTTTCGGTCCTTTTTAAGTTTGCTCTGGATATGCAGGTCTGAAACAGGTACAACCAGGTGTATGGAATCTACCTCGCAGTCAAGTGCAAGATCAATATCCTCTTTGCGCACCCGGCAATAACTGCAGATCTCAGCATTCAGTCCTTCCCTGGCCACGGCATGGATGGCTTCCCTTTCACCCTGGGAAGTTATAGCAGAACCTGCTTCAATAATGTCAACACCAAGGGTATCCAATTTATGTGAGATTAAAACTTTATCCTCAGTTGAAAGGGATACACCTGGTGTTTGTTCACCATCCCGTAGGGTGGTGTCTAAAAATCGAATGTCTCTATTGACAAATAAAACGATCCCTTCTTGTCATCTGATATCACCTTTTATGGTAGGCAATCAAATAATGTTAACCTATAAAAAAGTATCGAAGAAAAAAAGTGGCAGACATTACTGTCTGCCACATCAAGAGTTTACATCTTTAGTGCATTGGAATAACGTCGATTATAGAACCGCCGTTATTCCTTGAACCCATCACAGTATTTGCTGTCATCCCTGCATGTTCACCAAGATTGACAGTATGTGATTGTGGACCTAATATCTGGGCTGACTGAACACCGGTCATGATAGCCATGACACGCACCCTGCCTTCATATTCTTTATGGATCCTGGCACCCCAGATGACGTTCGCACGTCCGTCCAGTTCGTAGGTGAGGGCTTCTGCGACCTCTTCTGCTTCAGATAGTGTCAGGTCAGGTCCGCCAGTGATATGGACGAGACAACCCGTTGCACCTCTATAATCCACATCAAGCAGTGGATGGTTCAGAGCTGCACGTACTACAGCATCGCCTTTATCCTGGTTCCTGGCTTCGCCTACGAGCATAACTGCTACACCGCCACAGCCCATGATGGTCTTGACATCTGCATAATCAAGGTTTATCAAGGATGGCTGGGTAATTGTCTCACTGATACCTTTGACGGTCTCTGAGATCAACTGGTCCATGACCGAAAATGCCTGCTCGATGGGGAGATTTGGCACATAGTCCAGCAGCCTGTTATTATCCAGTACAAGTACTGTATCAGCTGCTGCCCTTAACTGTTCCAGACCTTCCTCAGCTTTCAGTGCTCTTGCACGCTCGACCCTGAAAGGACTTGATACCATGCCAA
Source organism: ANME-2 cluster archaeon (assembly GCA_023544605.1). Classification (GTDB taxonomy): domain Archaea; phylum Halobacteriota; class Methanosarcinia; order Methanosarcinales; family Methanocomedenaceae; genus Methanocomedens_B. The sequence goes on from JAMJFQ010000020.1 coordinate 17,638, forward strand.
CTACTATGGCATCCTGCTGCTTGGCGATCTCAGCTACCACAGGTGCGCATCCGGTACCAGTTCCGCCGCCCATACCAGCTGTGACAAAAACAAGGTCTGCATCCTTCAACACTTCTTCAAGTGTACTGCGCGCCAGTTCAGCTGCTTTTCGGCCCACCTCGGGGAAACCGCCTGCTCCAAGACCTCTGGTGAGGGATTTCCCTACCAGAATTTTCTTGTCAGCCTGGATCATATCCAAATGCTGTTTGTCTGTATTTATTGCAATTGTTTCAGCACCACTGACCCCGAGATTGTAGAGTCTGTTTATGGTGTTATTACCTGCTCCGCCGCAACCCACGATAACGATCTGGGGCTGCCCGAACTCCTCACACATTTCATCGAATTTGATGTTCTCGCGAAGGAGTTTTTCCTTTTCACTGTTCTTTAATGCTTGTTGTACAATAGATTCCATCTATCTTTCATCCCCTCTAATTTGTTAGCTCATGCGCTTGAGGTGGCGCCTATCCGTTCCATCAACTGTATGTTACGGAGTAGTTTGTCGCTGCGCTGATCTATTAGGTCCCGTATAGCCGTCCTGATTGCTTCGGATGCGGACGGAAATTCTCCTTGGTCAACCATCACGTCGATCATTTTTAATTGCTGCTCGGGGAGCCTTAATGTTACTCTTTGCATATTTTTACTCCCGTTATCATTTCCTGTCAGCCAGATGTCTGACAAATGTATGACGCATGTCTGCTAATTGTCTGATATATGTCTGACAAAAATATGACATCTGTATGCTATATGTCTGACATTAATACTATAAATAATTTACGCCAAATCTTATACATCTATCAGAACAATATAGGCTCATGCTCGCAATTGGCGTTATCACCCGTGGTAAGTATGGCAAGCGGTTGCAGGATACACTTTCGCATTATACCGATTTTTCGTATTTGTCCATACCGATACCACAGATATTACCGGATTTTATTGAAGATCCCGGATCCTTTGTAGATGAATTGGCACTGGACGAAAAGGTGCTCTCATCTGACCTCGTAATAACCTATAGCCTGCATCCCGATATCACTCCTGAGATCGTCAGGCGGGCTGGGATGTTGGGAGCAAAGGCGATCATCATACCTGGCGGCTGGTCCCGTGCCGGAGACTCCAGGCTACTGCAAAACATTTCAGATCAATACGGTATCAGGGTATTGGTTGAAGATATCTGCTGCTCAATAGAGGGCAATACAGACGATACGGTGAATGAATTTACCTCTGTGCTCGGCCGACCCCTGCTGGAAGTTGATATAAAGGATGATACCATAGATAATGTGCGGGTTATCAGGGGAGCACCATGCGGTTCCACCTGGTGGATGGCAGAACAATTAAAGGGCGTGTCGGTTATGGAAGCACCGGCCAGGGCCGGTTTGCTCATACAGCAATACCCGTGCAGGGCAGTTCGGGGGAGTAGTGGCGGGATACATCGCTCAGCTCAACTGCATAAGCAAGCGGTTGAAGATGCGATAAAAAATAAATAAATACTATAAAAGAAAGGGGATATGATATGGAAAATAATGATTCAATATATGAAGAATCTTTAAAAGTACACGAACTACATCGCGGTGTGCTTGAAGTTGCCAGTAAGGTATCACTGGATGATTTACATGACCTGAGCGTCGATTATACCCCGGGTGTGGCTGAACCCTGCAGGGTCATCCGGGCAGAACCTGATGAGGTCTATAAGTATACAAGCAAAGGAAATTTTGTAGCAGTGGTCACAGATGGCACTGCTGTACTGGGGCTGGGGGATATCGGGCCTGCAGCCGCATTGCCTGTCATGGAAGGGAAGGCAATATTATTCAAGCAGCTTGGTGGCATTGACGCTTTTCCCATCTGCCTGAACACAAAGGATACCGAAGAGATAATAAAAACCGTTAAACATATAGCGCCCACCTTTGGCGGTATCAACCTGGAAGATATCAGTGCTCCCCGCTGTTTTGAGATAGAGGATAGACTGAGGCGGGAACTTGACATTCCTGTGTTCCATGATGACCAGCATGGTACTGCAGTAGTGGTCTATGCAGGACTGATCAATGCACTGAAGTTCGTGAAGAAGGATATCAACACCATCAAAGTAGTACTAAGTGGTGCTGGAGCTGCTGGTATTGCAATTGCTCTTATTTTGATAAGAGCAGGGGTAAGGGATATTATAATCTGTGACAGCAGGGGTATAATCCATCAATCCCGCAGGGAAGGTATGAACTCTATGAAGTTCCTGCTTGCCGGCCTGACCAACAGCCGCAGTATTATTGGAGAGCTGGACCGTGCCATGCAGGGTGCCGACGTGTTCATCGGTGTATCTGTGGCCGGTATTGTGTCAAAGGATATGGTACGCAGCATGGCCCCGGACCCTATTGTATTTGCCATGGCAAATCCTGAACCCGAGATCATGCCTGAAGATGCTGTTGAGGCAGGGGCACGCGTGGTGGCCACTGGCCGTTCAGATTATCCAAACCAGGTGAATAATGTGCTGGGTTTCCCGGGTATATTCAGGGGTGCTCTGGATACCAGGGCTACTGATATTAATATCGAGATGAAAATGGCTGCAGCCTTAGCACTGGCAGGCATTATTAAGGATTCGGAGCTTGACGCGAACTATATCCTGCCCGGACCTCTTGATAAAAGGGTGGTGCCTGTAGTGGCAGCAGCAGTGGCCAAGGCCTCAATACTGAGCGGGGCGGCAAGAGTTAACCCGCACCCTGACGAAGTGGCAAGACACGCAAAAGAGCTTATACTGCATAGTAATAATCACCATAAATGACTCCGGGGTCACGCATAAGATATAACTTGATTGAGATTGTATAACAGTGCAAAATATTGATCAATATTAATATTTCTATCTGGAGGATTCAAACGTGAAAAAAATCACCGTAGTAGGGGCAGGGTTTGTCGGGGCAACGGCGGTCCAGCGTATCGTAGAAAAGGAATTGGGCGATGTCGTGATGATAGATGTCATCGAGGGTATGCCCCAGGGTAAAGCACTTGATCTGATGGAATCGGCCCCCATCGAGGGCTTTGATGTGGAAGTGATGGGCACCAACGACTATAAGGACATTGAAGGTTCCGATGTCGTGGTCATTACCGCAGGGATTGCCCGCAAACCCGGCATGTCCCGCGATGACCTGGTCAAGATCAACAGTACTATTGTAAGTGAAGTCTGCGAGAATATCAAAAAATACGCACCAGAATCTATTGTTATCGTGGTCACCAATCCCCTGGATATAATGACCCATGTGGCACTGAAGATGACGGAGTTCCATCCCAGCAGGGTCATTGGCATGAGCGGAGTACTGGATTCTGCCAGGTTTGCTACCTTTGTTGCCAAGGAACTGGGCTGCTCGGCCCGGGACGTGGACGCTATGGTATTGGGCGGGCATGGAGATTCCATGGTGCCTCTGCCAAGACTCACCACGGTATCCGGGGTTCCGATCACTGAACTGATGGATGATGAGACCATTGATAGGCTGGTGCAGCGCACCATCAACGGCGGTGCTGAGATCGTGGAATTGCTTAAGACCGGTAGTGCTTTTTATGCTCCCTCTGCTGCCATTACCACCATGGTAGCATCTATAGTGCGGGACCAAAAGCGAATCCTGCCTGCCGCAGTCTATCTGCACGGTCAGTACGGGCATGAGGGGATATACCTGGGCGTGCCCGTGAAACTTGGGCGCATGGGTGTGGAAGCAATAGTAGAACTGGATCTGACAGAATCCGAACAGGCTATGCTTGAAAGATCGGCGGACGCCGTGAAAAAGGGTATTTCAACACTGGAGATATGAATCAGTTGAACAGCCGCTTGGTGGCAGATGCTGTAGAAGGGATTATCAGGCAGGCAGAGACCGGCCTGACACAAGATGTTATCGTGGCATTGGAAAGGGCCAGAGATTCAGAGACTGAAACTTTAGCGGTAGCACAACTTGATGCTATACTTGAGAACATATCCATAGCAGATAACAGGACTATCCCCATGTGCCAGGATACCGGTATCCTGGTGTTCTTTGTTGAGATAGGTAGGGATATCTGCATTGATCTTGACCTGGATGGGGCTATACGGCAGGGTGTAAGGCAGGCAACAAAAAGTATTCCACTGCGACCTAATGCAGTTGAGCCCTTGACCAGGCATAACTCAGGGGATAATACGGGAGACGGGCTTCCGGATATCAATTATTCCTTTGTGGATGGCAAGGCTATCACCATCACGGTGGCACCAAAAGGGGCCGGTTCAGAGAATATGAGTGCCATCAGGATGTTAAAGCCGTCACAGGTAGACCAGATAAGACAATTCGTGGTCGAGACTGTGTTTCAGGCCGGAGGTATGCCCTGCCCGCCTATCATAGTAGGCGTGGGAATTGGCGGCAGTTTCGATAAGTCTGCCAGGCTGGCCAAGCGCTCGCTGCTGCGTGACCTTGATGATATGGACGATTATGAGCACAACCTGCTGGATGCTATTAATTCATTAGGTATCGGTCCCATGGGACTGGGCGGCAGGACGACTGCGCTGGCTGTGCATGTGGAAAAAGCACATTGTCATACAGCCTCGCTGCCCGTTGCCGTGAATATCCAGTGCTGGGCCAACCGGCACGCATCTGTGACCCTGGAGATGGGACATGACTGAATACCACCTAACCACACCTTTGAACAGGGATGATAGTATGGAATTGCGGGCAGGGGATATAGTCTACCTCTCAGGCATCATCTATACAGCAAGAGATGAGGCTCATTTACGAATACTTGAGTTGAACGATGAGGGAAAAGCCCTGCCTTTTAACCTTGAGGGTGCCGCCATTTATCACTGTGGGCCCCTGATGCAGCAAGAAGGTGAGGGATGGCGGGCAGTGGCGGCAGGACCCACCACCAGTGCCAGAATGATTGACATGACACCTGCATTGCTGGATAACTATACTGTCAGGGCCATTATCGGCAAGGGCGGCATGAAGGATATTGCCCCGGTGTTGAAGGATAGGTGCGTGTACCTCGCATATACCGGCGGGTGTGCGGCTCTGGCTGTGGATATGATCAAGGATGTGAGGGATGTGCACTGGTTTGACCTGGGAATGCCTGAGGCTGTGTGGGTGCTGGAAGTAGAGGAATTCGGGCCGCTTATTGTGGGAGTGGATGCACTGGGAACTGACCTGTTCGGTGAAGTTATGGACCGCGCAGGGGATTCTTTTACAAGAAAATCCTCCCTGCGGTCGGATTAACTTGAGTACAAAAAGTTATACTTTATGTACAACAAGAAAATCTTCCCTGCG
>JAMJFQ010000021.1 GCA_023544605.1 ANME-2 cluster archaeon
GGCGCCGACTCGAAGGCGGTAACATCGTACAGGACAAGGACCAGGTCGGTGTACCCATTGATCGTAAGGTCAATATGGGCAAACCCATGTCTTCTGACGAAGCATCCAAGAGAACCACCTTCTATAGAGTGGGCAATGTGGCATTCAGGGACGATGCAGAAGTTGTTGAATGGACACAGAGAATTTGGGAACTGAGGTCCGTTTATGGGTACCAGCCCAAATAATAGAGGTGATAAGAATGGCAAATTTCCAAAATGAAGCAACTGCCAAGAAGGAATTCGTTAAGGCAATGGAAGTAAAGTACGGTAAGGAATGGGGTTCCAACCAGCAGTCTGACGACATTCAGGCAACCACTGCAAAGTACCTGAGACTGGGTACAGCGCAGAACCCCAGGAAGATGGAGATGGCTGCGGCTGGCGCAGCAATCACCAAGAAACGAGGCCTCCAGGCATATGATCCTATGCTCCACCTGGCTGGTATACCCCTGGGTCAGAGACAGTTGACCCCATATACCCTCAGTGGAACAGATATCGTATGCGATGGCGACGATCTCCACTACGTCAACAATGCTGCCATGCAGCAGGAATGGGATGACATCAGGAGAACCTGCGTTGTAGGTCTGGACCTGGCTCACGAGACTCTGGAAAAGAGACTCGGCAAAGAAGTCACACCTGAGACCATCAACTACTATCTGGAAGTACTGAACCACGCAATGCCTGGTGCAGCTATCGTCCAGGAACATATGGTTGAAACCCATCCCGCAATGGTAGATGACTGCTATGTGAAGGTATTCACTGGCGACGATGCCCTGAAGGACGAGTTGGATTCCCAGTTCGTAATTGACATCGACAAGATGTTCACCAAAGAGCATGCAGCCCAGATAAAGGCCTCCATAGGCAAGTCTTCATTCCAGGCAGTGCATATCCCAACAGTGGTCTCAAGGACTGCTGATGGTGGTCAGACATCCAGATGGATGGCAATGCAGGTCGGTATGTCATTCATCAGTGCATATCACATGTGCGCTGGTGAAGCAGCAGTCGCTGATCTGGCATTCACAGCCAAGCACGCTGGCCTGGTTGAGATGTCCGAGATGCTTCCTGCAAGGCGAGCAAGAGGACCCAACGAGCCTGGTGGTCTGTCCTTCGGTCATATGGCCGATATCGTCCAGACCTCAAGGAAGTTCAGAGATGATCCATGTAAGATCGCTCTGGAAACCTGTGCAGCAGCTTCAATGCTGTACGATCAGATCTGGCTCGGCGGTTACATGAGCGGTGGTGTCGGTTTCACAATGTATGCAACAGCCGCATACACCAACAACATCGTTGATGACGACCTCTATGCATCCACCGAATACGGATGGGATAAATACGGTGCCGGCATCGGTAAGAATGTTGCACCAAGCATTGATGTCATAAGGGACATCGGTACCTGGGGCACACTGTATGGTCTTGAACTGTACGAGAATTACCCGACAGCTCTGGAAGATCACTTCGGTGGTTCACAGAGAGCTACTGTAGTTTCAGTTGCTTCTGCATCTGCAACCTCAATCGCAACTGGTAACTCCAATGCTGGTCTGTCAGCCTGGTATCTGTCCATGTACCTGCACAAAGAGGCACACGGTAGACTCGGCTTCTTCGGATATGACCTGCAGGATCAGTGCGGTGCAACCAACGTGTTCTCTTATCAGTCCGATGAGGGTCTGCTTGGTGAACTCAGAGGAGCAAACTACCCCAACTACGCCATGAACGTAGGCCACCAGGGCGGTTATACAACCGTTATCACCGGTGCCTATACTGGTAGGGGAGATGCATTCTCAACCAACCCACTGGTCAAGACCTGCTTCGCCGATGACCTCATGAACTTCGACTTCGTCGAAGTCAGAGAGTGCTTCGGTAAAGGCGCAATGAGAGAATTCGACAGGTGCGCTGGTGAGCGAGCCTTCGTTATTCCAGCAAAATAAATAGACAAAATTTCACTGTAGGTGTGGACTCCACACCTACAACTTTTCCTTTTTTTGTTTCCACGTATTGAGTGGATAACAAGTTCCTTCAATTAAGTTAAAGTCCATTGGCTTAACAAAAACTATTCAAGCATCAGGGACAATATTACCTTTCATGAGCAGTGAGATTGTTATTGGTATATCAGGTGCGTCAGGGGTAATATACGGTATTAGGCTGCTGGAAGTGCTGAAAAATATGGACGATATTGTTGTCCATCTGGTAATCTCTGAACCCGGCAAACAGGTTATTGGGATAGAGACTGAATATTCTGTAGCCGATATCGAAGCACTGGCTGACCATGTATGGGGTGAGCGTGAATTCACGGCTCCTATTGCCAGCGGTTCACACAGGACTGGCGGTATGATTATAATGCCATGCAGTATGAAGACCCTTTCAGGTATTGCAAATGGTTTTTCAGATACACTCATGGGACGTGCAGCTGATATCTGCCTGAAAGAGGACCGCCGGTTGATTCTTGTTCCCAGGGAAACACCGCTGAGCCTTATTGACCTTGAGAATATGGTTCGGGTGAAACGGGCCGGGGCTGCTGTGCTTCCTGCATGTCCGGGACTTTACCCAAAACCGCAGAATGTAGCTGAAATGGTTGATTTTGTAGTGGGCAGGGTGCTTGACCTGTTGGGTATGGAGCATGGTTTGTATCGCAGATGGGAGTAGGAAGTTAGTTAAGGCGGTCCTGTAATGACAGTATATATGAATTTGAAAACTGCCACCCAATTTACGATCTGGATAACGGTTATCATAGTAATCAGTACGGTATTAATATCTGGTTGTATTGATGGGGGAAGCCTTCCCGATATTACCGGTGACCCTGTAGTTAAAAGAGCCCAACCTTACATCAGCCAAGTTGTTTTTGATGATATAAATTTGAGAAAAGAAGCTGCCAATATCGTAGGGAACTGTCCTTCAGGAGATAAGGAATGCCAGATAACTGAAATTTATCGATATGTTGTTGAAAATTATTCATATTACAGCGACCCGAGAAATCAGGAATTCATCCAGTCTCCATATGATACAATAGATGTGCAGGGAGGAGATTGTGAAGACCTGACAATATTACTCATGTCGCTGTTAGAGAATCTGGGAATTAAAACATATTTTGTTATAACTGATGACCATGCATATTGTCTGGCATATGATGTTGATACTGAGAATCTCATGCAGTATTTAGAAGAACCTCTTCTAATACAGGTTTCACAGGACATGAGTCAAAATGGAAATATGAAAGTGGTTATGGAAGGTGGCAAACTCTATATCGTAGAACAAAAAAAGCAGACTTTTACGCTCAAACCCGGGTATTTATTTTATTATGGTGGGAACGGTTCCGGATTTTCGTCACCTATTGAGTATATGAACATTAAGTATGACATTTCTTCATCTCAGCCATTGACAACTTATATAGTTCCATCTAGGGAAGATTATGAACTGTTTTCCAGGAATAAGCCATTTGAATATTATCCATCATGTAAGAATCTGGATGTCGTATGGACGAGTGATTCATGTGATGGTCTTACGACGTATGGGGGCCTGGTTCTGAAGAATGATAACAAGAACGAGGCTATTGTTGACCTGGATTTGAGATTTTATTTCTCTTATTCTCCTGTTGAACTTTTCAAGGACCAGCAGATATCCTATTATGAAATAGATGGTAAGAAATGCATTGTCCTTGATGCCACGGCCGGTAAATACGGCTATCCCGGATATGATGCAAATCTTGAAGGAGATAAAATTGCTTTAGACCCGTTAACGAAAGAATATTTATATCTCAAATAATCTCTCAGGACTTTTAAATTACTTTAATTGCTATTCAGTTGTATTGTTGTATTGAGCTGATACTTCAAAAATTATAAGTAATATATTCAATTATTCTCAGGTATGAATGTAAGATACCTGGGGCATTCGGCTTTTATAATCGAGGACTTACTTATAGACCCGTATTTAAGTGGTAATCCTAAATGCATGACGGCACCTGAGGACATTGAATGCAGTATTATCTGCCTGACCCATGACCACGACGATCATGTGGGAGATGCCATTGAGATCGGGAAGAGCAACAATGCTGTGATTGTAGCGATATATGACCTTGCTAAGGATGTTTCTTCTAAAGGGGCAAGGACTGAAGGAATGAACATCGGCGGCACGATAACGATTGGAGACTGGGATATCAAGATGGTGGAAGCACTTCATTCTTCAAACAGGGGTCATCCTGCAGGATTCATCCTGAAGCACAGGAAGTTCAACACGACCATATACCATGCCGGGGATACGGCGCTGTTCAGTGATATGAGATTGATAGGGGATGAGGGGATTGATATCGCCCTGTTGCCCATTGGGGACCGATATACAATGGGCATAAAAGATGCACTTCGTGCGGTTGATTTGATAAGACCTGAACGTGTGATTCCAATGCATTATGGCACAACCCCTGCAATATCGGTCAATCCTGAAGATTTCATGCAGGATTGCCCTGTTGAAGTCGAGATACTCAAACCGGGAGAAGAAAAGGAGTTTTAGTTTATCTTGGAGAAATAATAGAAAAAACGCCCGGACCGGGATTCGAACCCGGGTCGAAGCCTCGACAGGGCTTCATGATAGTCCCCTACACTATCCGGACGCTGTGAAATTCGTGTAACCACACGATGTTTCGGGTACTTCTGAATGCGATTCATTACATTTAAGCCTTACGTTGAGCACCTGATATCAGGTCACAGATACCTTCATACCAGTGCAGGCAAGAAAATCGCCCTTTCGGTCGGATTAACTTGAGTACATAATCTTATAGATTATATACAACAAGAAAATCCTCCCTTCAGTCGGATTAACTTGAGTACATAATCTTATAGATTATATACAACAAAAAAAGAAAGACATATATCGGGAAAAATACACATAACCGATATACTTTTACTAAAGGAATAAATTGTATCGGGTGGAGATGTATGAGAGAAACCGTACTGAGAATAACAATGCCAGATAACTGGGTGAAAGACGTCAGCAAGAAATATTCGGCTAATATAAAGTTCATAGAATGCATGCCGTACGGTGAATCAGGGGGGAGGGGCCTTATTGAGATAGAGGGTGACGAGGATGTTATTCATTCCATCACGGCCGATATCAAAGCTCATCCAGATGTTAAGAAAGTTGATATTTCTGGATATAAGAGTGGTGGTGTGTACGGCTCTGTTGTGACCAACAAATGTTCTGCATGCAGGGCTTTAGCCACTTCGGATTGTTTCTTGATATCAGCACACTGTCTTGGAGATGGCAGAGTAGAGTGGAGATTGATAACTGGCGGTGAAGGTTCCCTCCAACATTTGAGAAAATGTCTTGAGGAACGCGGATGTGAAGTGGAACTTGAAAACTCAAGTGTATTGACCAAAAAAAATATCCTTACTTCACGACAGGAAGAGATCGTACGCATAGCACTTACAAAGGGTTATTATGATTATCCCAAGAAGACAACGATCAAAGAACTTGCCACGATGTTTAACGCTTCTCCTTCTACTATAGGTGAGATCGTCCAGAGGGGCGAGAAGAAAATTATGAAGGAACATTTTCAAATCAGGATATGAATGTTATTCCAGTTCTACACAGGAGAACTGAATAGTAAATTTACCTTTTCATATCCCCCTTTGCTTACCTATGGAAAAAATAGATATACTCCATACATAAATTATTAAAAAAATATGGTCTTGGCAGTGTTAGCTTATATGGTATATCAACATTATGGATGGCAGGGTACAACAAAATGAGTTCATTATATTGGATTATTGCTGCCACATTGTTTGTCAGTTTGATATCATTAATAGGGATTTTTACCTTATCGCTCAGTGCGAGGTCACTGAAGAAGATACTGCTGGTGTTAGTGGGATTCTCAGCCGGCACCCTTATGGGTGGGGCCTTCTTGCATCTGGTTCCAGAATCACTGGAGTTTTCCTCTCCCGACACCATATTCAGCATCTTGATACTTGGTTTTATAGTGTTCTTCCTGCTGGAAAAGATCCTGTGGCGACATTGCCACAAGGATCATTGCGAAATACATTCCTTTGCTTTTTTAAACCTGTTCGGGGATGCGGTTCATAATTTTATTGACGGGCTCATCCTGGCTGCGGCGTTCCTCACCAATATCCAGTTGGGTATAGCCACCACGCTGGCAGTGGCGGCCCATGAGATTCCTCAGGAGATAGGGGACTTCGGGGTACTGGTATATGGCGGTTTTGGGAAAAAAAAGGCACTGGTCCTGAATCTTGTGACAGCACTGACCGCACTGCTGGGAGGAGTATTTGGATATTACCTGTCCTCATATATGGATAATACAATGATATTCCTCCTGCCATTTGCGGCTGGAGGATTCCTGTATATTGCAGCAGTGGACCTTTTACCTGAGTTACATAAGGAGACAGATAAGTGGAAGACTACGTTCTCCTTTGGTTCATTTATTGCCGGTATAGTGCTTATGTGGGCATTGAAATTTATTTAATAAGGGTACATTCATCTATACATCAAACCCACCGCTGAAACGTTGCCACTTTGCCACTTTGCCCGTAAACAGTCCCAAAACATCTAACAAAAGCCCCGGATATATGCGGGGAAAAAAAAATATCCGTAATTGAAGGATTGTATTAAACAGAGTCATTTTGAATAAATCAGCCATAATGCTGTAATTTATTGAAAATTTTCTCAAGGAGCCCAATATATACAAGAAGACGGGTTGGGGGGTGGGAGTGTTAAAGTAACCAACCCGAGTGGTAAGGAGGAGTCCCCTTTTTGGTGAGTATCTCACTGTTTTTCTCCCCCTATTCACAATCCCATTTCTTACCTTATCATCTATTTGTTGACTTTCTATTGAAGAAATTCAAGATAATATCTCCAATATCCTGTAACAGAAATCCCTGATATATACGGGGTAAATTATATATGTCTTTGATTTAAATCTGATTATTCTGCATCATTGGAAGAAAATAAAGCAAAGCGTTTTATTTTTGTACATAAAGTATAACTTTTTGTACTCAAGTTAATCCGACCGAAGGGAGGATTTTCTTGTATGAGCAAATTTCCAACGATGTACCACAAAGGCTAAATAGAAACTGGTAGGGACGGGAGTATCAAGACCACCCATTTGAGTGTCAAAGGGGGAGATAATATTGGCGAATATTTCACCATTTTATTCCCCTTTACACGTTAATATTGCCGTACCCTGCCTTTTCTTTTCATCTTTATTTTTATTATCCCCCTGGCACGCCTCATAGTGATCTCTGCCAGGAAGACAAGAAGCGCGACTACCAGGGGAATCCAGCCCAGGCTAGCATGTTCCACTCTGGTTATAACCGAATTTTCTTTGATATCATTAAAGAGCATAGAACCTACCTGCTCCATAGTATAGACCCCACCCCCGTTTCGTTTTACTGCCTCCATGAATTGGGGATTATTGCCAACATCCCGGTATTCCAGTGGATAATTGACAGCTGCCTTATCCTCCAGTATGACAACCCCGTCCAATGAGACCGTTAGCGGCAAAACGCCTGTTTCTTCTGGGTCGATCACACCCTCGAATGTCCGCTCTTCGGTCTGGATAATGGCTATGTCCTCCCCGTTGAAGGTTACCTCAGGCATATCATCGCTGTGGATGGTTATGGTGCCTGGAGAGCCAAGTGCCATGTCACTGAAATAGACCACAACCCCATCATCAGGTCGGGGGTCGCCCACTGCCCAGTTGATCATACTGGGCAGCAGCCGGGCGTTCTCGCCAGAGTACAGTGAACCTCCCCACGAATTGCCGTTGTCTGTGCTCAGAGCCACCACTCTGCCCAGCCCGAACTGCCATGATGTGACCACAGGCTTGCCCATACTGGTAGTGACCAGCCGGCGCGCACCCACTTTCTGGGTCACGTCGTTGTAACCAGAGATGCTGCCCGAGATGTTCAGGTAACGGGTGATGAAGTGGTCCTCATCCAGCCGGACAATGGCATAAGCATCGGGGCCGCCGTCGGGCAGGTCAGGGGTTTCACGTCCGAATGTCAGGTCAAGCCTCTGGTACGTTTCAAGCTGCATGAAATCCCCGCCAGTCTGGTCGGCCAGTACCTTTAAGAAATATTCACCCCTGTTATTCTCAGTCTTCACATCACGTTCTTTCACCACATTGGTCTTTATCATCACGAATACCATTTTAGTTTCAGTAGTATCCATACCTGAAAGTACAATGCTGGCGTCCTCAAAACTATCCTTCACAGCTCCGTCAGAGAACACCAGCATGTATTTCTGGCCGCTGGTATTGTCCAGCATTCCGGCTGCCGTGGTAATACCTTCATCAATGGATGTGCCGCCATAGCCGGTCTTCAATTTTGATACTCTATCTATCAGGGCATCTCGGTTGGAAGGCCTGGACATGGGCAGCAGCCCGTTACTGATCTCCACGGCATTTCCTCCGAAAGCCACCACACCCACATTTGTATCCCGGCCCATATCCTTCAGCAGGTTAATGGCCATGGCCTTCTCATCGTCCAGTGCCCCATGAGCATCGATGCTGCCGCTGATGTCCAGCACCAGCACAACATTCACGCTACCTGCATAGGCACTCGCGTAGGACTCAACAGGCAGAAAGCTCTCCAGTTCACTGTCCAGGTAATCCCCTTTATCATAACTGTTATCTCCGCCAACCACCACTACCCCGCCACCACTGGCCGCATAATCCCTCAGGTTATCCACAGCAGTACCTGATATGCGCCCTTCATTGAGGTTATCCAGCACCACAGCCTTGTAATCTGACAGGGTTATGCCGTCCGGTGTAGACACGGTATCCAGGTCATACAGCCCCTTAAGTACCTTCTGCAGAGGTGAATGAGTATCTAATGTCACCAGTAATATGTTGGGTCTGGGCACCACGTAAATGGTCTTGTTGAATATATTGTTATCAAGCCGCATATCGTCACTCGATATTAACTCGGCTGTTACCATATGGGGGCCAAGTGAGTAGAACGTAATTGAAAAAGGGTGTGTGTACATAACATTCGTCTGAGTTATAGTTTTACTGTCTTTCAGTTCACCATCCACCATGACATTGAGCGTATAGTCTGCCTGCCCACCTGCCTGCCTTATCTCTATCCCCAAAGAATTTTCGTTGCCCAGCACAGCCGTCCTGGCACCGGTAATCTGGACGCTCAGGTCGTTATCCTTAGGCTGCTGGATCACCGCATACACCTTTGTGCCTGTATCTGAGACAAAATCAATGGTCTCGCCCAGTTCCCTGCCGAAATTGTTGTTCCCGTCCGACACCACAACAATGTGGTCGCCGCCAATGGATGATGCAACGATCTCATCACCGATGTCCGAGCGCAGTCCCCGCATCGTCTCCATCCCGGCAGGTGTCTTTTGCTGCAAAAGGTCATAGATATCCTTAGCTGCTCCCCCATTGAATATGTCCATACTGCGTGTTTCATCTGACAGCACAGTGATGGAAGGAGTATCATCTATTTCTGTCATAGTAATGGGATTGTAGGGACCCGCCAGGGCCGTTATCAGCAATGCCACGATAATGATTCGGCTTATGACCAGCCCGTTACGGGCCCCTTTGTATATGAGCAGTAAGCCGGCAGCTGCAACAGGAATTATGGCAAGCAGGTAATCCAGGTGTTCAAAGGCTATCAGAACAGTTCCCTCCTGCGCTGGATGATGATAAGTTCAAGCAATAACAGTCCCAGGACCCCCCAGATAAGATAGGGACCCAGCTCTTTTTTAACCTCGATGCGGACCTCCTCAGGTCTTTCGATGTACCGGCTTGTGATGGATGAAGCGTCAATAGAGATACGACCCACATCAGATTCCTCTGCATCATACAGGTTTGCCGCCACAAACACCTGCTCTTCGATGTAATACAGCCCCGTCTGGTCAACCCACACATTAGCAGTGGTCATGGTGCTGCCATCAGGATACGTAATGGTCTGCTTTGAAGGCAGCCTTATCACGCTCCCGGTCCTGACATTAGATTCGTCCTGTTGGGTACCTCCTGTCCAGTCCAGCATGTGCTTCCAGAATAGCGGGAACTGGGGTATGGTATTGAAACCTGACCAGGCATCATCACCGGTAATGTCGTTCAATCCCAGGTAAATAACGGTCCCCTCACCCAACCGCCAGTGAGAGAGCATAGGCGAACCGTCTGTTCCTTTCAATAGCACAGTGGCGGTATCAGGTGCACTACCCCGGATATGCCGCAACACTTCAATATCGGCCAGGGGGATGCCGCTGGTGAGGGCATTGTCAGTGACCAATTTCAGGTCAGTCTCGCTGGAGGTGCCTGTGATATCTATAGGCAGCAGACCACCCTCCATATTGAACAATCCCCCGGATGCTGTGGCAATGAGCTTGCCACCGCCCTTAACAAAATCACCAAGAATTCCGATAGCATTCGGGCCAAGGGATTCATTATCCACACTTCCCAGTATCACTATACCATAATTGGAGAGATTGACAGGCAGGGAAGTGGTGTGCTGGACTGATACACTCAGGAGGCCCAGTGCAGTAAGGGTCGGCGACTCGTCTCGGGAATCCAAAAACAGAACATGTCCGGCTGTGGTGGAGGGGATATATACATAAGCAGTATCATCCAGAGTAAGTGCACCTCCGTCATTGATGGATACTTCAGTAACCCCTGGATTCAGGTCACGTACACTATATGCACGGGTGCTGTGCGCAGGGATGGACAGCTCACCGTTTCTTTTTTCATTACCAGTTACTATGTCAAGGGTGATGGTCTTATCATTATCATTGAAGTTCTTGATCGCAAGGTTCAACGTGTACGCTTGGTCCTCCACATCCAGCCAACCGTTTACTATCCCTATATTGCCGCTGGTTTCACCCACCTGTACGAACTCCACACGCACCCCATCATGTTCTGCCAGCCCTTTTGCCACTAACGGGTCGTCCCCGGTCCAGCTGGCAAAGTCAGAGAACACCAGGATAGTTCCTCCCGGTCCGGCCAGCCGCTGGGCATACGTGATGGCAGCGGCCAGGTCAGAGGTTACTGCCCGCTGGGGTGTCAATTCTATGATCCTGGCAGCAATGGTGCGGTCGGCTTCCTTTTGTGCCATAACCGGCACGTTCTGGGCCCACACCACAGTGTTCACCTCAGACAGCCGCTGTACTGCCTGCTCCTTTGCCATATCCAGCCTGTCCCCTGCCTGCATGCTGGCCGAATTATCGATGACTATCACCGTATGCTTACCCGACACCTTCTCTTCCATGATATAGGGGGCGGCAATGGCAGTACTGAGCAATACCAGTATCAGTAGCTGTAGAAGGAACATGGGGTCCCGGATGATCTTTTGCAGCAGCAGAGATATCTTGTTTCGCTGCTGTTGGCGCTTCAGGAAAAAGAGCAGTGAAGATACACTGAGATCCATGGTCCTGGGGCGCAGCAGGTAGAGTATTATCAGCGGAATGATACTGGCCAGAGCCAATAGTCCCAGCGGGTTGGATAATAAGATATCAGGTGCAGCCAATCACTTCATCTCCCGTGGATGGTCCTGTATATTGCCTCAAAAACAGGCAGGTCGGTCCTGAATGAAAAGAAATCGGCATTCATCCGGTTGCACTCGGTCTTAATGGATTCTGTGTGCGAGTCCAGTTCATTACGGTAGTCAGAGACATATCTTGAATTGATGTCAGTGAACAGTCGCTCAGAGGTCTCAATATCGCGCAGTTTCACTGCGCCCACTTCTGACAGCTCTATCTCTGCCGGGTCAAGCACCTGTATTACGATCAGGTCATGGTTTCCCATGCGTGAGAGGGCCTGCCTGACCTCATCAAGCGGCATAAGAAGGTCAGAAATGATGATCACCCTTGACCTGGAGTGTATCATCTTGCTGTACTGCTCCACTGCACTCCCGAAACCCGTCATACCATGGGGTACAGTGGCGTTGAGCAGGTCAATACCAAGCAGTAGATTACCTCTTCCCCTATCTGGTTTTGCTATGTCGATACCATCACTGAATGTGGATATAGCGAACTTCTCGTTCTCCCGCATGACCAGGTAAGCGAAACCCACGGCCAGCATGGCAGCATAATCGAATTTTTTGATCCCCTCATCCGGATAGTCCATACTCCCGCTAATGTCCAGCAGGATATGAGTGATCAGGTCCTTGTATTCCTCGTACTGCCTGATGTACAGTTTTTCGGTACGTGCATACACCTTCCAGTCAATTGTCCTGAAATCATCTCCCCGTTCGTATTCACGGAAACCATATGCATCTGTACCTTTACCTACTTTCGTGGACCGACGCTCTCCCGTATATTGGCCTGATATCCTCTTTCGTGCTGCAAAAGTGAAACGGTCCAGTTCACGGAGGAATTCAGTAGATATCATATTGAGCCGGCAGGATTGACCCTGATCTATGAGAGATGCTTGGCGTGCTTGAGTATCCCCTCAATTACACGGTCATGGGTAACTCCTTTGCGCTGGGATTCGAAATTCAGCATTATCCGGTGCCGCAGTACAGGATATGCCATTTCCTGTATGTCCTCCTCACTGACAAAATTTCGCCCATGTATCAGTGCCCTTGCCTTGGCTGCCAGGATAAGCCCGATGCTGGCCCTGGGGGATGCTCCATATTCAATGAACTCTTTATCTTCCCGCGTGCGCTTCACGATCTTGATGGCCCGACTTTTCAGATCATCTGAAATGGGCACATCACGCACAAGGGTCTGAAGTTCTAACAGAGTATCGCGGGTCATGACCCTGTTCACGCTAGGCTTCACATTGCCGGTGTACCTTTCCACGATCTGGCTTTCCTCTTCATAGGAGGGATAGTCAAGATTGATCTTTAGCAGGAACCTATCAAGCTGGGCTTCAGGCAGGGGGAATGTCCCCTCCATCTCTATGGGATTCTGGGTGCCCAGGACCATGAAAGGTCTCTCAAGCGCATAGGTCTTGTTGCCCACAGTGACCTGCTTTTCCTGCATGCTCTCAAGCAGTGCGCTCTGGGTCTTGGGAGACGCACGGTTTATCTCATCGGCCAGTACGATATTGGAAAATACCGGTCCTGGTTCGAACCTGAATTCTTTGCTCCCGCCCCTTTCCTCTACCACGTAGGTTCCGGTAATATCTGAGGGCATCAGATCGGGTGTGCATTGTATCCTGTTGAATTTGAGGTCAAGTATCTGGGAGAGGGTGTTAACGGTAAGTGTCTTCCCCAGTCCCGGATTGCTCTCGATGAGGGCATGGCCGTCACAAAGGATGGCTATCAATATCTGGGTTACGGCCTCTTTCTGTCCCACCACTACTTTCCCTATCTCATCAAAAATGGACTTAAATGTCTCACTTGAGTGTCCATATGCCTCTGAAAGGTTTTTGGTGTCTTTTATCATGTAATACCTCACCAAGTTATATTTGGCTTTCATTTGTTCTCATTAGTTAAAAGTTTGCTACGCAGCACAGCATATTCCATTATCAGGTCCCTATCCAGTACTGACATCTGTTGCATGGCCCTATAACTCTCATCTGCAGCAGTGGAGGCTACCACATCAACAGGATAGGTCTGGGAAGGTACGAACTGGACTTCTTCATCTTCACCTGCATGTCGAATGGTCACGGCCGTACCCAGACCCGGGACTATGACCAGTTCAACTTTTTCACCTTCAATGCTGGCAACTGACGTTTCCCCGTATATTTCCTCATCCAGCCCGTCTCCCTGTAATTTTTCAGGATCAGTTATGGTCTCAGGTATCTCTGTGCCAAGTTCTTCCAATATATTGGTGATGTCCTTAGGAGTAAAATCCGAACGGGTATCAGTGGTGGTAAGTCCCATTAAGGCTGCCACCAATACAACAGATACGATCAACCTAACGCCCAGGTACCTGCGGTCCAGGAAAGAGCCCACGTCCACCTCCTTTAGCCTGGTGGTAACCTGTGCAATAAGGTCCAACACTACCACATTATCTTCATCCCTGTAGTCCCATGCAGTCTGGAGCCTTTCTTTTAGCCAATCATATCTGGACTCGATAATAGCAATAGTATCTACTGGGTTCTTTGTCAGGTATAGTATGATGACCAGCAGGACAGAGGTAAAGATTGAGAGTCCTATCATGATGATACGGTCAAGGGAAACGGTATTGACTACATAATATTCCCTATATCCAGGGAAGAGAGTGATTATGTTCAGGTAATACGAAATCACGTAGACCAGGAAGAAGAACATGATAAAATCGGTAATTTTATAATACAGCCTATACCGGCGAAATCTTCTGGAAATTTTTTCAATATCGTTATACATATGGCCCACAAATGTTACTGATGTTGTATAGTATATGTTCATATCTGTAAATAACATCATAAAGGTTTATCTGTAAGTGCGAGTGAACTTGTAGTAATACGGATTATTGTATGAACATTCGGCAATGTGACATCAATAATTAGTCATTAAATAATATGGCGATTATTTGTATATAGGGGGAAAATATTTAAGTCTTTGAGAATATATTTGTACATATAGAAATTATATGTCTTAATAAATTTAATTAGATTCATATATATTCAACACGAGGAATAAATCATGAAGATCAGAGTAGTAAGTTCAAAAGATGAGATAAGTACCCTTGGAAACTCGGAAGAAATAGTGCATCTTGCTTTCAGACCATCGAACAAGGACATTTTTGTTCTGGTACAGACCTGTTCAAATCTTAAAGCGATTCACATTCCAAGTTCTTACAACAAGACCATTTCCAAGTCAACCCAGATGTTCCTTGAAATGCAGAACATCGCACTCCTTGAAGGTGATGTTTGGGGTCATAGGAAGGATATCAACGAGTACTACGAGATCAAACCTCATATATTTGACAGGATAGATGATCTGAAGAGCGATGGTCAAAACAGTGACCAGATCCTCAACCGCATGGGCATGGAAACCAGGCTCAGCAAAGACCTGCTCAAGTTTCTGATATAAAAGTGCAACGAAAATAACAAGATAATCCTTCCTTCGGTCGGATTAACTTGAGTACACAAAGGTTACTTTTTGTACTATCAAAAAGACAATCCGGTCTTTACCGGAGTTGTCTTATTCTGTTTTTCATTTTATTAAATAGGAGCCGTAGGCATTGTCTTCCAGTTCCATCACTTTTTCCCAGAGCGAATAGCACTGGCAATCCACATCTGAGAGTATGGCCAGGTCCTGGCTTATTGAGAAATCCCGCAGTACCTGGGCCACTTCCTTATCACACTCCCCGCAATTATGTGGCCCCCGTTTTGAGCCTGCCGCCACCGGATCAGACATGAATATAATATAGGGAAACATATCTTTTGCCTTCTTCAGGACAGATACAGCGCTCCAGAGCCAGGGAGGCCGGTAGTCCTTGCGGTTATGAAGTTCTTCAACCAGTGTCCCATTTTGGACATTGCACAGGTTCAGGGAGATAGTAGAAGCATATGGTACAGTATCTGATATCGATGATAGCATATCATCCACTGATGTCTTCTCTGACAAAAATGGAGGCTTTAACAGGAGGTATGCTTTGGTTGTAACTCCCACATCAGCAGCCATTTTTGATGCCCTGGTAAAATCATCAAAGGTGAACCCCTTATTAATGCAGTCCTTTCGTATGGTATCACTGCTGGTCTCAAGTCCCATAGCAATCTCGAACCTGATGTCGTACCTATCAAGCACATTCAGGGTATCGATAAGCCTTTCGTCAGTTACAAATTCAGGCCGTGTCTCTGCCACCACCTTTTTCACAGTACCCATCTCGCCTATGGTCTCAAGTATCCGTTTCCTTGCTGGTTGGGATATCTCCTTTTGATCAAAGAAACTACCTGAGGTGAATATCTTGATAAGTGACGTTTTCGGGCTGCTTTTAGCTGCTGCATGATCAAGCTGGGCCAGCAGGTCATCATCTAAAGGAGGTGAATCTGCGCTGTCATTGATATAGCCGCACATTGTACAGCCATCTCCCATACCCCAGTAACATCCAGTAGTGCAAAAAATAATGGTCAGTGAATCAACAGGTTTACCATCCAGCAGGTCGCTCCCGGGCCATACAGCCGTGGGTCTATCAACAGGGCGTGCTTTTTTTTTTCTTGATGCAGTATTTTGGGTAAGGGTCATTTGGGTAAGGTTCAGTGAAATAGAAGAGTTTTATCAGATGGGTATTACTTGATATTGGTACCGCAATATGGACAGAGTTTCCAAGACGATTCCAGTTCTGCCTCACATTTTGAACATTGATCATGGACTAAACTCTTTCCACATTCGGGGCAGAGTTTCCAATTAGGTTTAACAACTTTTTTGCAGGCTGGACATGTCGTATTATCTGCTGCTGCCCCGTCAACCGACTTAAGAATGGGTTCTAAAACGTCAAGTAATAGTCTGGCTTCAATGGCGATGGTAGCGTCTGTATCCGGAGAAGTATTCTGCCGGAGTTTGTCTGCAGTCTTCTCCAGGACGTTATAGTGATTATCATGTATCCATGTAAGCAGGTTTTTATTATCTGTGATCATTCCGTAGATATTCCTGATGGATCTATACTTTAACATTACATTATTGCTGTCAATGTTGTCAGATGCTCTCTCAAACAGGATCATTTTTGATATGAAACCCTGATCATGCTGAATTTGTTTATCCCTTTCCATCATCAATTCGATAAGTTTGTTCTTATCAGCAATTTCGTACCGGTCATCAAGTGAATCTATGAAATCAATAATATCCCCTTCAGAGGGATTGATAAAGTTTTTCAGGAATGCATCCATTTCGTTTTGCATTTCTTGTTTACTGAATTTAAGTTTCTGGCTTTCAATCTTTTTAAGTTTCTTTTGTGCAGTCTTTAAATCAACCGAGATGTCAGCAAGTTTCAGGTATTTATTCTGAATGTCCAGGATAAATAAATTCAGCTCTTCAACCTCTGGTGTGGGATAATGCGAAACATTCTCCAGACTTTCCTGTAATTCGTCCAGCTGTTCTTTACGATTTTTTTGCTGGTCAATAATAAAATGGATATTTTGCTTGAGTTCTGACTCATCCTGTTCAACCCCCATATTTGTCAACATTTCTGAGAGCTTTCCAATATCTTCGTCAGTGGGGTCTTTCAGGTTTTGTATGAAAGTATTGACCTCGTTTTCCTTTACTCTACTGGCAAAATTCTTTCGATACATATCTGCCATTTCAATTAATTCCGAAGCTTCACTTTCATTCAATGAAAGTATATCCAGTGCTTTTTGATCTTTTACAAGCATGGTCACATGTTCGTTTATTGTTATTCGAATTCTATTGTTGCCGGGGGTTTGGGTGTGATATCGTACAATACCCTGGCCACACCAGGAATTTCACCTGTAATTCGTCTCTCTATCTTTTTAAGGGTATCCCAGGGCAGTTCAACAGGTCCGGCGGTCATCCCGTCCCTGGATTCTACTGCCCGCACTGCAATGATCCACCCATGTATCCTCTGGTCACCTTTGACCCCTGTTCCTTTTCCCAGCAGAGCGGCAAATGTTTGCCATGGCCCGAACTGCTCAAGTAATTCTTCTTCGACTATGGCATTTGCAGCTCTTACAGCGTCGACTTTTTCTTGAGTGACCTCACCAATTATCCTCACAGACAGACCCGGCCCCGGGAACGGCATTCGTTCTGATATCTCCTCAGGCAGTTCAAGGGCACGCGCAACCTCTCTGACTTCATCTTTATACAGGTCAGATATGGGTTCGATTATATCGTCAAAGTCTATTACTAAAGGCAGACCACCCACATTATGGTGTGATTTGATGCCACCTTCTGATTCTATCCTGTCAGGGTAGATCGTACCCTGGATAAGGTATCGTGCATTAATTTTTTTAGCACTTTCTTCAAATACCCTGATAAAAGTTTCACCTACAGCTTTGCGCTTTTCTTCCGGATCGGTAAGACCTTTCAGGGCGCCCAGGAACCTGTCACCCGCTTCGATGGTCTGCAGGTTCATATATCCGAACACTTCCTTGATACGCTTGGACTCACCTTTTCGCATCAGCCCGGTGTCAATGTATATTGGGATGAGCAAATCATCAATTGCCTTGTTTGCAAGAACTGCACATACTGAACTGTCCACACCACCCGAAAGTGCTATAATGGTAGGTCCTTTTAGTGTATCTTTTAATGTATTCACTGTTTTTTCTATGAAAGGTTCGACCTTCACCATCAACCTCATCCCTTTATAGTTCAATAAATATTTTTTATATATAAATATTACTATGGTCTTTACTAATGTAGCCGATTACAACTTAAAACCATATGAGATACAATATATGTTTGCTTATATTTAAAATAACTCAATCAATATCAAAATAACTAAATACTTTCATTTTTTCTTGTATTACATAACGTATAACTTTGTGTTAATAAGATCAGTGCTGAATCTGGGGTTAATTCATGTTGACCGATAGAGTAGAAACTGAATTGGAATTATTGGAGCGGCATATCATCATATTGAATACTGTCATCCAAAAGGGTCCTATAGGGATCATGAAACTATCAGAGGAGACCGGTATACCCAACCACAGGGTCCGCTATTCTCTTCGTGTACTTGAGCAAGAAAGGTTGATCGCCCCCTCTACACATGGTGCAGTGGCCACAGATGAGGCCATGGATTTCATGAATGAGATAGAGTCATTTATTATGCGCTTGAGGGAAAAAATTGATGATATCAATCGAACAACATAAATAATGCGAAAATTTTTATGAACATTTTATTTTAAAAAAGCATACAATAGGAAATATATTTTTTATAGAATAACGCCCTACAGCCCCCAATCCAGACTTATGTCTGACATCTCGGCAAACGATTGACTAACATTTGGCGAAATAGCTTAAGTATTATTTCAATTTCGTCTCATTTAGGAAAAATATGTTTTTCAAAACAGGCATTAATTTCTATTAATAATGATATTATGTTGGTGAATTTACCCAGGATGGTAATGTTTTTATAGGGGATTTCTTAGAGCTAATGGTAAGCACGTATTACTAGCGTCAAACCATACATATAGCGGAAGTGATAATGCAATGTTGACAAAAAAAAGGTTTAAAGATACCCAACCCTTAAAGGACTATACCCACATGAAGCGTCTTGCAGGCAGGCTGGGCCAGATCTTCCCGGAATACGAAATCATTCCAAAACCCAATGGTTATGAGATAGATATCAAAAGTAATAACCTGAGATACAAACGGGTAAAGATGCAACGGATCAAGACCAGCAATAACCACGAGACCGGTTACAGGCTCAGTATACCCGAAAAAGGCCGTTCTTTTGACTGTGGCCGAATGCCTGAACTAAAGAATGCAGAACTACTAAAGAAAGCATTAAGCCTTGAAATCAAGGTTATTGACGGCAGCTGGTAAAAACAATATAACAAACTTTTTTGCATGTAATACAAATCATGTAAACATGCAAATATTGGTAGTGACGGGTAGAAAGGCGGCTGATATTGTCAATCTTGCTATTGGCGATATGGCAGATATCCTGGTGCTGGACATTGATGTTGCTGCGTTCACTACCCCTTCACGCCTGGAAAGATCCATACCATACAAGAATTTTGACCTGATAATCATCCCCGGACTGGTTTCGGCTGATTTTTCCCACCTTGAAGAACAGTTGGACACTCCCATCCGGTTGGGTCCGAAAAATGCTGTTGATTTGGGATTGGTATTGTCATCATTGGATGATATCGAACTATCTACTTCCGTGCCTGCCTGTGAAATGCTCCACCTGATGCAGCATGAGGCCGCCATATCGGCACTCAATGATATCGAGGAGACTGCAACGTCTGCATTCTTGCTCAAAAACCTGAAAATTGGCGGAGGGTCTATCATGAAAGTGATGGCAGAGGTGGTTGATGCCACGTCCTTGCCTGGGGATGCACTTATTGAAAGGATTGTCCTTTTCCAGGCTAAAGGTGCAGACATCATTGACCTGGGGGTTGGAATGGCTGCCACCCCCACGGAGGTAGAGCACACAGTCGAGATGGCCAGGAGAGCAGCGGTGGTCCCATTGAGTATTGACACCCTGGACCCACAGTTAATAATGGCAGCAGTGGGTTCGGGCGTGGATATGGTGCTCAGTCTGAACTCCAGCAATATGGAGGGCGTGGGGCCCGCAATCGCACGGGAGGGGCTGGCGGCAGTGGTGATCCCGGACAGCGGCAAGGGGTTTGACAGCCTTACGGCAAATATCAAATGGGCACAGGAATTGGGCATATCCAGGATACTTGCTGACCCGGTATTGGACCCGCCCGGTCAGGGAATGGTTGATTCCTTGGTACGGTATAAGCAATGCAGGGATATGCTGCCAGAAATCCCTCTGTTCTTTGGCGTGGGCAACGTCACCGAGCTAATGGATGCTGATTCGGTGGGTGTGAATGCACTGCTCGCCGCCATTAGCTGGGAAGTTGGTGCAGACGTACTGTTCACTCCGGAATATAGCGACAAGGCCAGGGGAAGCATATCTGAACTGAAAAGTGCAGCCCAGATGATGGCGCTGGCCGAACAGCGTGCCAGTCCGCCGAAGGACCTGGGGATTGACCTGTTGTTGCTCAAGGAAAAGAGGTTCAGGTTATTTGATATGGTTCCGGAGGAGTTCATACAGGCCGAGGACAGCTACCAGTGGACCCGGGACCCTGCAGGCAGTTTTAGCATAAATATCAGTAGAAGTACGGTAAAGGACGGGGTTGTGGAGAATGGCAGGATAATTGCACGGCATACTAAATATACCATTGTGGGGGACAGTGCAAAAGAAATACTTGACACTGCCATTGATATGGGGCTGGTCTCAAGGCTGGACCATGCAGCATATCTGGGTAAGGAATTGATGCGGGCGGAACTGGCGCTTAAGTTGGGGCGCAGTTTTGTGCAGGATGATGAGTTCTGATACCGGGACTTAAGTGCTTTGTACTATTTAAAAAGATACTTTTTCTCAGGTACTTCCCGGACAACAAAATCCCCATACTCCTCTTCAAGCATAAAAAGGGTAATTGTCTTTCGTCCTTCCTTTTCCCGGGTATATAATATCTGCCCCCCCGTTTCAAGATACTGGGAATAAATGCTGTCAAATTCCTCACGCTCTGGCTCCTTGAGTTCGAGGTGCACTGTGCGGTCACGCATCTGGTCATACACAATCAATGTGTCCGCTTCCCTTACCCTTTTGAGTTCTTCTATGATAGTGGGATTGGTGGAATCATCGATGTGTACATTTTTTTTAAGCTTGGGGGACCAGCCTAAGGTGCGATTTTCAAGATTCAGGACCGTGATGGGTGTCCATTCTCCATGTTCTGGTCTGTAGGGTCTGTCAATTTTGTTCAATGTGTACGTATATTAGAACGGTTGATACAAAACAGTTTTTACACAAGAAAATCCTCCCTTCGGTCAGATTAACTTGAGTACACAAAGTTATACTTTATGTACTAAGACAGGAAGAATCTGTTATACATACTCTTTTAAATATCAAGGAATATCTCAAGTTAACATCCGGAGCATCGTAAATGAACCTCAATGACCCCTATACGGTAACCTACGCAGGAATATATGCTGTATGCGACCGCGAGAACAGATATGTAGACATCGTTGAGCGATCAAACTGCTATGGTGGCTCGGCCTGGACAATGCACCACTATGCCAGCAGTCCCCTGATAGAGGATGTACGGTCTGTGGGCAATACGATCCGCTATCGTACAAGGACCGGGGTCGAACCGCTCAAACTTGAAGCCTCAGTAGCCGCTGCCGGTATAGAATCGGTGGAAGTATCGGGTAGTGAGGTCGCGATCACATACGCGGGACTGGGCGGCGGGGGTGTAGGTGCTACCGTGTGCCGTGCTAATAGCCGGGGCGTGCTACGCTCAGAAATATCCGAGTCTGGCGGAGGCATGGCCGCAAGGGGCACCATCATAGTGCCAAGATACGAACGGGTGCTGGTGGGTATAGACGACACAGACAACAAGGAAAAGGGTGCCACCTGGTCCCTGGCCCATAACATTGCATCAGCACTGGACCATGATGATGCCAGATACCTGTCACATGCCCTGGTACAATTATTCCCGGCCCCGGCAAAGACCCAGAACTGTGTATCAACCGTACTGGAATTCGCCTGTTTGAACAATAATGCTAAAATGGGCCTGCTGGAGGGCATCAAATCGGCCCTGGAGCAGTATAGTGTTTCCAGCGAGACCGGTATGGTGGTACTGGATGATTTCAATGCTCTCCCACTGGAAGATTATAGTAGGGAATGCAGGAGCAAGATACTTACAAAAGAATATGCTCTTGAGACTGCCCGGTTAAAACAGGTCCAGGTATGGTTAGATGGCAATGGTATCATAGGAGCTCTGGCTGCCCTGCCCTGGTATGACCGACCCGACCAGTCGGTAATTATAGAAGTGACTGAGTGAATTTATGGGTCACTGGAATGTGTTGTTTTTACTGACTCCATTCCATCCTGGGTACTATAATTCGCGCACGATGTAGACATTTGAGAATGGAATATAGTGTTTCTTACCCGCATTTTCTCCTTCAAGGGGGTAAAAAACAATGTACTGCTCTTCATGTTTCACTTCAATTACGTTAGCAGAAGTAATCCAGCTGTCAAATGATACTTTCCCATCATCACCGTTGTAACGCCTGGATTCGATTAAATATTTCCTTTCACTCATGAAATTTCACCCTAAATCAAGTCATTAATACTATTAACTAGTATATCCGGTAAGGACATTAAACTTATTGGCTCTGTACGGCACTATCCCATAATCTAGTGATTTCTTGAATTTTTTGCAAACTAAATCAACC
>JAMJFQ010000114.1 GCA_023544605.1 ANME-2 cluster archaeon
TAGTCGTATCTATTTAAGATATATTCACTGTATAACTGGATTTTGGTATTGTGCCCATTCACTAAAGAAATTAATAATAGAACTACTATTGTTGTGGCCTTCATGGGAGTAGACCAAAAACTAATTAATGCTGAAATGTTAATCAGCCGGAGTTTTTTGGCGTCCAGCCAAAGTATGTTTGGAGATTCGTATAAAGCCATAATCAGGAATATCCCTATTAAATATGGCAAGACTATAGTGGAACATCTTTTGGAAAACCAGACGATAGAATGTGAAAACGATACCGATAAACTGGAATTTCTATTCAGGGCTGGAATAAGTGCGAACGACATTAATGTTAAGATCAGTGACAGTAAAGTTACCCTGACCACCAAAGGTTGTAATCACCATACAGCCATAGCCATTGAAGAAAAATTTGGATTGGATAAACCCCGGGTATGTCCTGTAGGTATCATTGGCACTTGTTTTATCGAGTATGTACTGGGAATTCATGTTCTGGGCGGAAAGAAAGATCCCAGCAAATATGATGAAACAGGAGTTTGCACTATACGATTCGATTTATTTAAGGAGATTTAGGCCCAAGGGAGACTTTTGATAGGTCATCACTTATCGTAGTTCATTTTTCCTATTTTATCCAATAGGTACGAGGCATTGCGTGCTATAAAGAATACCAGGCCAAGAGTAAGGAATATCCAGACGAGCACCATCCAGTTCATGTACAGGGAGATGACAACTCCTACTAATGACAGGTATATTAAAACGGTCGATAGGATATTGAATTTTCGGGGTGTGATTTGCAGTTCCATTGTAGGATCACTTCTGGGTTACAATGGTCAATATGTCGCCGTCCATTAATATGTGTTCCAGGCCGGCGCGCTGACCCGCATGTTTGGCAGAGGCACCCCACACCTGGGCATACCTGAACCTCTTTCTGAAATCACGGTGCAGTTTATCACAGATATCACCCACACTGAGCCCTTCCTGGACTATCATGGGCTCTTCCATATCCGCTGGCTCTCCCTGGGGTTTCATGTACAGCCGGATAAATTTCAGATGGTTGAATATAAGGTCCTTAAGTGGGTCCAGGTTTTTATCCATGTCCGCCGAGATCAGCATTGCGTCTGGAAATTTGGTCCTGATATCGGTTTTGAACTCTTCGTCCACCAGGTCAGCCTTGTTGATAACGGTAACTGCATTGATGTACTTGCGGTTTCCCATCAGCGCATCAATGAACTCGTCTATGTTTACTTTGTCCCGTATCAGCACGTCGGCATTGTGCATCTTATATTCCTTGAGTATCGACATGATGGTATCCCGGTCCAGTTCTGAGTCCACGGTTGAATTGATGTTGACACCGCCCCTGAACTTGCGCATAACCTTCACATCAGGCCTGTGGGTATTGACCCTGATACCGGCATCATAGAGTTCTTTTTCAAGTACTTGCCGATGCCCGGTCTGGAACACGTCGGTAAGGAACACGATAAGGTCAGCGTTGCGGACCACTGATATGACCTCTTTCCCACGCCCTCGCCCTGAAGCGGCCCCGCGCACCAGGCCAGGTACGTCCAGTATCTGGATAGTGGCATCGTTATGGAACATGGTGCCTGGAACCACGTCCAGTGTAGTGAACTCGTACGCCCCTATCTTGGACTGGGCACCGGTCAGCCGGTTTAATAGTGTAGATTTGCCCACTGAAGGGTATCCCACCAGTACCACGGTCGCATCTCCTGATTTACGAACCGAATAACCGTCTCCTCCGCCTTTTGATGAGGCACGTTTTACCATATCTTCTTTCAGGCGGGCAAGTTTCGCTTTCAATCTGCCTATATGGTGTGAGGTTGCCTTATTGTAAGAGGTTTTGCGTATCTCGTCCTCTATGGCTGTAATTTCTTCGTCCAGGCTCATTTCGATTCTATAACCGCTGGTGTAAGCATTAAGATTTTCCCAGTCGGTCTATGAGGGGGTCAGGAACACCGACATTTGAAAAAGCGCGTTTCCGGCGCATGCACGATTCGCAAATGCCGCAGGGTAAGGGACCTGCCGTGTAGCATGACCATGAATATTCCAGGGGTGCCTGTATCTCAAGCCCAAGCCTGACAATACCCTCCTTGTCCAGGTCTACAAGGGGCGCGAATACTCTTGGATGGTTAAGGGTGCCGTATTCCATGACCCTGTTGAACAGTCCGATGAACTCAGGAGTGTTATCAGGGAAAGTAGCTGCTTCCTCGGCATCGAATCCCACAACGATATGTTCCAGTTCGTGCTCCTCGGCAAATGCGGCGGCAATAGATAAGAATACCATGTTGCGCGCCGGGACCCATACACTGCGGGCAGTCTCGTCAGATTTTTCAAGGCTGTCCAGTTCGGTCATGGACGGGGTGGGGAGTTCTTCAGTTCCGGTCAGGGCACCGCCGAAGTTTCTGTACCAGGGCAGGGGAATAATATGGTGCTCACAACCGTACTTTTTACAGATGGCTGCGGCATTCTCTATTTCAATAGATGCTGCCTGCTGTCCATAGTCAAAGGTAAGGCATATCACGTTATCGAAGGTGTCCAGGGCCTGCTTGAAGGCTACTGTGGAGTCCAGACCCGATGAGAGTAATGTTACTGCGCCTGTCATGATGGGTAATTACTGGTCGAAGGTTAAAAATGATTTGCATACAGACATGTCATGTACACGGTTGAAGAATCTTACCATATAGTAACTTACTGGGGAGTAATAATATGAATTTTGTTCATTCTGGAAATTAGTATCGCTCAAAATTGAACTCCACGCGGCAACTTTTAAATATCGATAGCACGCTTATCTCAATATCCTCATGATAACAATCCCCGACATCTTAAATATAGAAATGCTTGATCTCTCACTGGAAAAGCTGGGGCTATTCTTTATCATCATATTATTGACTTACATTGTAAGATTTGTGTTCCTGTATATTGTTGAGAAGAAATTAATCCACCTCACACAAAAGACAAGTAACGAATTTGATGACCTGTTGGTTCACGCTTCAAAAGCTCCCATAGGTTATTTAATATTGCTACATGGTTTTTACATTGCCATTGTCACCCTGCAACTCCCGGAAACCATCGGAGTTGTCGATGTCGGAGTTATTATCAAGAATGTATACATCCTGACCCTGTCATTCATCCTGCTGTATTACCTTTTCAAGCTCATTGATCTGGTGGGTCATTTCATTTTCATGGTTACAGGAAAGACCGATAGCAAACTGGATGACCAGCTCGCTCCTCTCATAGTGAAAAGCCTGCGCATTTTCG
>JAMJFQ010000115.1 GCA_023544605.1 ANME-2 cluster archaeon
ACTTGAGTACATAATATTATAGATTATATACAATAAAAAAATGAAACTTACCTATTTTCTCATATTTTTGTGTACCAGCATAAGCCTGTACGCATGGATAAATCCCGACCTGAACCTTGCTTTTAGTTTAATGACCCTGATGAGAGGGAATTATTATACATTAGTTACCGCCATTTTTGTCCATGCGGATTTTCTTCATCTTGCAGGGAATATGGTATTCCTGTACCTGTTCGGTACGTTCCTCGAAGACGAAATAGGACCGCTACGCACAGGAATTGCATTTTTTACAGGAGGAATTCTTACCTTCATAATAAGCATTCCCTTTTATCCACATTCAAATATGGTGGGAGCATCTGCTGCCATATTTACCTTAATGGCTGTAGTATTACTTGTCAGGGAAGCCAGCATTTCAGGAAGGTTCCTTTCACCCATCGGACCCCTTGCAATTTTGTTCTTTATTTTTAATCTGGTTGCAGTTAATTCCATACAATCAGGTAACGTTGCATATATATCACATGCTATAGGCTTTATTACAGGACTTTTTTTTGGAGCAAACTGGAACAAGGAATGGAAAAAAAGCCTGGTATTTACCTTTTTATTACTGGTACTTTATGTGATAGTGTATCATTTCCTGGTTGTGATCTATTTTGACTGATCTATTTGGATTTTCCCACAACCAGCGTCGATCCCCCGTATGGTACAACTACGACCCGTGCATCCGGACCGTATTGTAATGCAGCAGATTCAAATGCTTCCTGAATACTTAACGCTGGCTTAAAATATGCTTTACTGGCAACCTCAGGCGTCAATTCAGACACCAGGTACATATCGAACTCCCCTGCCAGCTTACCTATCAACGCTGCTTTATGTCCACCCTGGATGAAGCTCTTGTTGAGCCGCCCAATGGCATCCAGCGGACCCGATGTGGTATAGAGCCACTGCTCATACACAGCATCCCCCAGTCCCTCATTGCACCGGGCTACAAGTATGATGGTCCCGCCCGGTTTCACCGCAGCCTTAACATGCTCAAGTGCCTTATGGGACTGGAACAGGTTGATATCTTTAGGCCAGCCCCCCTGGGATACCACCACTATATCGGCCGGTTCGACCTCCTGTTTGTACATAGCATCTACCATAGCGGCTCCTGCCCTGTGTGCCTTTACTGGATGACCTGCCACCGCACCAACAATGTCCTTGTTCGTGTTCAGTATTACATTACATATGAAATCCACGCCAACTATTTTTCCTGCTTCTTCCAGGTCGGCCCTCACCGGGCAGTCAGGATTACCGGGGGCCGTTCCCTGCTCGGTCATGAGGGCATGGTTGGTTTCGATGGAGCGGCGGGAACTGACTCCTGGCAGTACCGCCTTTAGCCCGCCGGTATATCCTGCAAAGTAGTGATGTTCGATATTCCCGGTACAGATGACTATGTCCGACTCAGCTACGGGCCTGAACACTTCAACAGGTGTACCGCGACTGGTGGTGCCAAGATTGTCGCACTGTTCGATAGTGTGGTCAATGCATTGATACTCCTGATAGATGTCCTGGCCTACTATGCTGCGTTTTTCTTTTTCTGTATGATACCGGTGGATACCCAGGGCAAAGACTATAATGATGTCCTCTTTTTCCACATTGGCAGCGAGCAGTTTATTGAGAAGCGGGGGCAACATCAACGCTGTCGGTACCGGGCGGGTGGTATCGCTCACGATGATGGATACTTTATCTCCCGGCTGGACTATTTTACTCAGGTGCTCCCTGTGTATTGGATTTTGAAGTGCTTTTAGGATGATCGTTTTGGGGTCTGAAGTGATGGGTGTTTCATTTGGAATTACAGTTTCCACTGGATGCGTTTTTGGAATATCTAAAGATACTGTGGTTCTTCCGAATGGTAGTTGCAGATTCATGGTTATCGATGTTAGATTCGTTTGCAATGATTAGATAGTATTTATCAAATAAATTGTTATATGAAATCCATCAATTCTAAACAATAATAGATTTAAATAAACAATACATTTAAATCAATTCAACTTATAAATATATATTGTGGTTATCATGGGAACAATGACAATTAATGTTAATGATGATGTGGAAAAAATGTTCCGGAAAGTAGCAGCATCCGTTTACGGTAAGAAAAAAGGTTCATTGGGACGTGCCATTAGCGATGCCATGCAAAAATGGTTAGATGACGTTCATCAAAAAGAAATAGCAAAAAATGAATTGAAACTGCTGAATACTGGCTTTAGTATGGGCAAAGTTACATTTACCAGAGACGAAGTACATGAGCGATGACATATTTTTAGTGGATACAAATATCCTCGTTTATGCATTTGACTGTGATGAGAGAGAAAAAAGGGATGCTTGCAAGTGTCTCATAGAAATGTCTTGGAACGGCACAGAAGAATATGCCATATCAATCCAAAATTTATCTGAATTTTATGTAATAGTTACCAAAAAAATACCAAAACCGATATCGTCCATTATTGCCAGACAAATCATCCAGGATATTATTGAATTTTCAAACTGGAAAGTTCTTGACTTCAATTCCGGCACCTTGATATCTGCAATTAAACTGAACAGCAAGTATAATATCCACTACTTGGATGCTCTCATCTGTGCAACGATGCTGGAAAACGGAATAAATTGCATTTATACAGAAAATGTTAAGGATTTTAATAAAATACCAGGGCTTACAGTAGTAAATCCAATTTAAGGCTAACATTCTTTTTGTTTCAAAGGTCACTACCACAACTATGAATATCCAGATAATCAGCGGTACCATCAATATCAACAACCTGCCCGGCTTTCTCAAACAACTGGCAGACATCGGTGAGCAGCATCACATCACAGTCCAGGCAGTAAACGCAGACCTGTTAACGGGCAGCAGGCACCTGATGTTCGCTGTTGAAAAGGCCATCAGGTCATTTGGATCTGGTAAGAATATTGCCAATAACCTGGGGATGGAGATAATGCTGTATGCAGCTGGCTCACGCCAGATAGAAAGGGCACTTGAGCTGGGTGTAAGGTTGGGAGATAACAGGATCGCGCTGGTCCTTGCGGGCGATAATGGCACAGATGAGGTAGCTGTCTATGTATCAGGACTGCTGGATACTGTTGACCCTACTGTGATGGAGTATTCTGATGCCAAGAAAAAAGAAATTCTGGAATTTTTCAGCATCACCTCTGATGAACTGGATGCTGTGGATGAGGAACATATACCCGAATTGGTACTGGAGAGGGTTGCATTGGTGGATATAAGTAAATAGAACAAGATTTAT
>JAMJFQ010000116.1 GCA_023544605.1 ANME-2 cluster archaeon
AATCCCTGCACTTCCTGTAACCGCATTCCCCGCAATTGTATCCAGGCAGCAGACCTGCAATATCCTGCATCATTCCCCCCTGTACTCAGTAAAACCATCAATATGCCGCAGCACACCCATGTGGTGTTCCTTTGCCACCCGCATCTCACCGGTGCACAGCGTGCATATAGCCAGGGGCGCGTTATGCCGCAAGGATAATTCTGACCCCACATCAGGTATCTCGCTAATGACCTCTGCAAGTTCTGCAGCGCCCTGACCGCTCAGCCCATTGGCTTCAATTATCCGACAGTCGGGGTTCGCTTCATTGACACGTTCCCTGAACACCTCCCTCTCGGCCTGGGATACGATGTCCCCTTTGGTAGCTACTACCACATCTGCTGTTGTCAGCATTGGCCCAACCTTAAGCGGTGTATTGGGACCTGTTGTCACATCAATAACGCATATTGCAAGGCAACCGTCAGGATAGGGTGCACATCTCAGGCACAATCCTGCAGTCTCATTGAGCAGTATATCTGCATCCTGACTCCTCGCCCATTTTACCATCTCATCTGTATTGTATATCGCAAAATGGTCAGGGCACATATCCCTGGACAAACCCGTACGCACCGGTATATCCAGCCTTTCAAACCTTTTATCATCATCCGTCCACAGGCAGTCAATCTTTACCACTGCGGGAGATGTACCATCCTGTTTAAGCGACCTGATAGTATGCATCAGCACTGAAGTCTTGCCCGAACCGGGCGTTCCAGCCACCACAACAAGTTTCATACTATACCACCTTCTTCGACAATTCCACCAAGCCTGATAGTATTGCGAAGCGACATCATGTAATTGTCAAGCCTGACAAGTTCGCTGCAGACATTCATCTCACCCGGACTGGTGGTGATGACTTGCCTCACTCCTCCGTTTCGCATCACGATGCGTCGTTTGGTCATGAGCGCCAATACCGGGTCATGGGTCACTACCAGCACAATCTTCCCTTCGGCAGCCAGGAGTTTAAGGGCCTCCTGTTTCTTTATACCCGCATTTTCGATCTCATCAATAAGCACTATGGGCGAGTCGCTTATGACTGCAATATCTGCCGCCATAAGTGCCCTGGACTGCCCGCCGCTCAATATTGTAAGCTGGTGTCCCGGATGTATGGGTTCCCCGGTCAGGGTATTTGCAATACTGATTACTCTTTCTACTGTGTCAGAGTTACGGTTCCTGCTCTTGGCGTGCATCCCCAGGAAGTCTTCCACCGTCATATCAGCAAGGAAATGCATGTTCTGTGAGAGCTGAGCGATACGTTTTTTTCTGGGGTCAGTCCGAATATCCCTGCCTGGTGCCTCCTGGTTGATCAGTATTTTGCGCCTGGTTGGGGTATCTCCCTGTGCAAGCTGTTCAATATCTGAAATCAATGTGCTCTTGCCCGAACCGGTTGGTCCTACAATCCCAACGATTTCCCCTGGACAAATGCGTATCTTTTCCACATCTTCCCTGTCCCCGGACTTGTCTATTCCGCATATGATTGTCAGTTCATGTATGTCTTGCATACACGAGGCTTGACCTATTAATGATATAACACTTTCCCATTAATGGAGAAAAACAGCACTATTGTGAAAAAATAATAAACAAATTATACAAAACGACAAAAGTGACCGGTTCAATCAATGGTCTATATTCGATTGGCCCGACTGGAACCTGTAATTCATCATCTCTCGAAATTGCTTATTATGGTAATCTCATTCATCCATTGATTCATCTTGGTCTTCTTCAGTTATTAAATTCTGACTGTTTAGATCAGACCCGAGCTTTGGTAAATCCTCTTTATTAACATTTGACAATACAAGATTTTGTTGGACAAGATTCGAAGCTGATTGTTCTGCAAAATTAATACCATGTACTTCAAGGTCTGGTTTCTTTTGTGACTGAACATAATTGATTAACTCATTCAATTCGTCTTCAATGTGTGCATTTTTTTCAAATGATATGAAATTCCTATTATTCTCAAGAGTATGACAAACGCTGATCACTGTTGCAATATAGTGGTTAAATCTAATATCGCTAAGGACGCCTTTCCTTTCGGATTGCAGCGAATCTTGTATACCTTTTCCGACACCTACAGCTGATTGATAAAATTCACCCTTAATTTCAGTTGAAATAACATTTGATTTAAAGTAGAATTGATTAAATAGCACATGAGAATCCTTTATTAAGCCGTCTCCCATGACCACCATTAAAATACCAGTGATCGGCAATGCAAAAGCACCCAAATATATAGAAGATAGTGTGCTTTTTGTTAACATGAATAATATTCCCAAAATCCATAACGCATATCCTGCATACAATGCAATCTGGGCAGATGGTATATTTTCATTTTCTATGGGTAAAGGTTGGGTTTCAATTAGTGCAAACCCATTTGTAATACCAGTGTTTTGCACACCTTCAATGGTCGAATCTGGCTCGGTTGCGATGAACCTTTTTGGATAATCATATTTCAAATGCTTTAGACCATCAATTAGAATTCTGAAGGCTTTTTTAGGATGTCCACCTTGAATGTCTTCAGTCTTGTGAGCGCGGTATGCGGATGGTGTTTTTTTTGGTATTAATCCAAGGCTGAAAATAAAGTTTGCAATAATCCCTGAAAGTAATACGATAATCGTAAATATGTAAAATGATGTGCTTATATCAACAATTTCTATTGATAATAATATAATTAAAAGTATGATGAGAAGCGAATATTTTACGCTCCTATCACTTGCTTTTCCTGCAATATTTTTGACATCTCCTCGCATATAATAAATATTCTTGGAGCCGAACAATCTCAATAGCTCAGTTGACAACGATCTATTCACTTTATAGATATCTATCTCACCTGCTTTGACTGAATTAATAAGCATATTAGTATCAATATATTCTTTCGGTGCATGTAAAGGAACCCAAAGTTTTTTTAATGCAAAACCTCCGCTAACCAACTTTGAAAAACCTAATACTATTGTTATTAAGCTTAAAAATAGTAGAATATAATTCTCGTCATTAAGACTCAAAACAAATGAAATCAGGCCTATTAAAATGACCGTTATTCCAATACCTACGGATAACTTACCATAAAGTATTTGCGGATTATCAATTTCAATAGTATCTTCTGCAACTGCAATTGTTTCATTCACATATATCCAACCTATATACTAATAAATATTAAGGTTAATTGTACAAACAAATATAATAATGTTGTCTATATGAATAATATATCAGGTAAGAGTTATTAAAATTAATAGAAA
>JAMJFQ010000022.1 GCA_023544605.1 ANME-2 cluster archaeon
TCAAGTTAATCCGACCGCAGGGAGGATTTTCTTGTTATTCTAATAGTTCAAGCAGACCCCTGGCAGCCTTCAAAGCTTCCTCTTCGGTCCTGACACGTTT
This sequence comes from ANME-2 cluster archaeon, assembly GCA_023544605.1. GTDB lineage: Archaea > Halobacteriota > Methanosarcinia > Methanosarcinales > Methanocomedenaceae > Methanocomedens_B. The sequence goes on from JAMJFQ010000022.1 coordinate 101, forward strand.
GACCAGCATCCTGCCTGTGGGGTACAGGGATATCTCGGTATCGTCAATGTCCACTATCAGTATATGAGGAGTCGTCACCCTTGCGTTGAGCACTTTTGCTGCGGTCATAAGGTCTATCTCTGTAAATGCATTAACTTCGAATGCAGTTTTACCGGAACACAGACTGACTGTCATTTTCCTGGACACTGACCGACCTTTAGTACCTATAAATAGATAAGTATGTGGCTGAAAGGGTGTGTGTGTCCAGGGATATATTTTAAGCTTAGGGATTTACATTGATAATACGTATTTGTCAATATTCGGTTTCGATCATGAAGATAGTTAACATCGGTATCATATGCATCATTATGTGGATATTTATCCTGGGGGCACTCCAACCGGTTGCGGCCCTTGAGGTTACCGAGCCGCTCATCAACGGCACAGGTCTGTACTTATCCTCTGGCCAGACATGGACCTTCTACCAGGGGTATTCGCTCACATTGAAGAGTGTTAGTAACAACAAAGATAGGGCATGGGTGCAGCTAAAGCTCAATGATACAGTGGTCAAGTCGGCTATATTGTCTTTGAATGAAGTATTCTACTATAACATGACCAAACATTACAATATGTCGAACTATTCAATTGAGACCGTGCAGTTCAGCCTGAAGGTGTCCGGCTTGTATTCTGGAGAAAATGCATATCTTGTCACCTTTTCGCCAGTATATCAGTACTATGACCCTGCATTGCCAGACCCGACCCCCACACCGACAGCACGTCCTGATGATCTAAATAATTCAAATGGGACACCTACAGCCACAGGCGGAATGAGCATACCAGGATTCCAGATAATCTCAACGGCGATGGTACTATGTTTTTGCAGTATATTGTTACACAGGTTAAATGAAAAATTTTCAGAAATATAATATATCATAAAGATGATTTGTCATACAGATATAGTGTATAGTCCTTGAATAACGTGATACTTATGGAAACTTCAACTGAAAAAGGGTTTTTAAATAAAATGCGGCCGTATATCGAGATGCTAAGGCCTGAAATTGCCGATATGGACCTGGCACTCCCGGCAGCCAGTGCATTACTGGCAACCTATTACCTCAGCGGGGGCCTGCCTGATATAGTTCTTTTCCTGGTAGCAGTGGTTGGAGCATATTTTGCTATTACCAGTTCATATGTGCTCAATGATTACTGTGATGTGGATATTGATTTGATAAATCTTCCCCAGCGGCCGCTCCCATCATCACGGGTAAACCAAAAAAGTGCCCTTCTTTACGCAATAGCCCTTGCAGTAGTTGCGGGAACCGTTGCTGCGTTTTTGAACCCGGAGTCACTGGTGGTATTTATTGTTGCGGCCGCCATCATAACCTTCTACTCGGCCCTGGCAAAACGTTCAACATTCCTGAGCTTTGTGCCTGTGGGGATATCATACGGGCTGGTACCCATAGGTGTATGGCTTGCATTTGACCCTGCCGGCATACTAAAACCGGGTATTGATGACCAGATACTGCCCCTGCCTGCTCTATTCCTCGGGATAATGATGTGCGTTACCGACTGGGGTTTTACCTTGAGCGGTGTGGCACGGGATGTAGAAGGGGACAGGGCAAAGGGTGCACCCACCACACCTGTGACCTATGGAGTGCCGGTCACTTCCAGGTTCGTGTTCTTTTGCTGGATACTCGGGGTTATTGCTTCCCTGGCAATTGGATATACTGCTCGTCTGGGTCCGGTCTATTTTGCGGGTGCCCTGCTCGGTGGGGGCTGGATATTGTGGCAATCCATGGATTTTATCAGGAATCCGGAACCTGAGCGGGGCGGCAAACTGTTCCTGCAGGGTTCAAGGTACCGGGGTGTGATGTTCGGCTCCCTGATAGTCGATGTGCTGCTCTTAATATTTATAAAGTCTACAGGATATCCTTTTATATGGTAATAGTGGGGTTGTCAGCTTGAAGGTAAATACCGATGCCGATGTAGTGGTGATCGGGGCCAGTCCTGCCGGCATAATGGCTGCCAGGAATGCAGCTATGCAAGGGGCTGATGTGATACTTCTGGACCGTAAGGAGAATATGGGACACCCCCCCCATCCTGCCAACACCTTTTTCACGTTCATGATGGACCGCAGTGGCGAACCTATACTGGATACGTATGTGGTGAACCGGTTGCGTGGTATGAAAATTATTTCGCCCGGCGGCATGGTCGTTGATATTGAAACCCCAGGATTTTTCATTGACCGCTCAATGTTTGACATTCATTACAGGACTGAACTGGTTAATGCCGGCGTGGATATCAGGCCCGGTACTGAAGTCCTGTCAGTGATACGGGCAGGTAAGCTGTTCAGGATAAGCACGTCTGATGGCGTACTTGTGTCCAGGCTGGTAATTGCAGCCGACGGCATTGAATCAAAGACCGCAGCGCGGATGGGGCTTAAGACCACCCGCTATCCTGGCGATATTGCCTGGGCAGTGGAGGCTGAGGTCCGGGCGCCGGGTATAGGTGAGCCTGACATGTTCGAATATTATATCGGGAAGCATTCGCCAGGCTGGAAATCTACCTATTCGCCGGCCGGGGGCGACCTTGCCACACTGGGTGTGTATGTGAGGCGTCACGGGAGGGAGGTATCTGATTTCTTTGACAGGTGGGTGGAGCGGTTCGCTAAACTGAAAGGTTATGGGACGAATGATATTGAGATCATTGCCAGATACACGGGCGGCGACCCTATTGCAACGGTACCGCACCAGATGGTGGCTGATGGGTTCATGGTCACTGGTGGAGCGGCAGGCCAGAGTGGTATCGGTTATGGTATGCGTGCCGGGCAGATATGTGGTGAGGTGGCTGCGGAGGCGGTTGCAGCAGATGATGTTTCAAAAAAGAGATTGCGGGAATACCCGAAACGCTGGAGGGGAGAGTTTGCCAGCGAGTACTGGATGGGAAGGATAGGGCTTGAACTGGTGCGCAAGATGACCGATAAAGAGATCGATACCGTGGTGTCGGTGTTCGCCGGGCGCGACCTGTCATCCCTCAGGGGAACGCCGCTGGTACAGGGAATGAAGACGGGGCTGTTCGTGGCGCGGCATAAGCCGAGTGCGCTGTGGGCGTACCGGGCGCTGCTGCGGCGGAAATAACAAAGAAGATAGTTTTATCAATATTCTTCACTACTATGGAGCAATCATGACCGACCTGAAGATCCTTGTAATAAACAATTACGGTCAGTTCTGCCACCTCATCCACCGTGCCGTCCGTGACCTGGATGTGGAGACTGGCATCATTGCCAATACCCTGTCCAATGATGAAATATTGGCCATGGAGCCCGATGGCCTGATATTGAGCGGCGGCCCGACAATAGACCGTATAGGCCGGGCCGAGGAGATGGTCCGGGAACTGGAGCTGCCCATACTTGGCATCTGCCTGGGGCACCAGTTGATGGCCAGGGCTTTTGGTGGTGATATCGCTACCGGGCAAAAGGGGGGATATGCTGCTATAGAGGTGGAGATACTGGACGAGGATGAGATATTGAAAGGCATCGGTCCCACCACCAGTGTATGGGCATCCCACGTCGATGAGGTCACTCAAATGCCACCAGATTTTGAGCAGCTGGCCCGCAGCGATGTATGTGAGGTCGAGGCTATGCGGCATAAGAGCAAGCCCCTGTTCGGCGTGCAGTGGCATCCTGAGGTTAGCCATACCGAGAAAGGGGATGAGTTGCTGGAGAACTTCTTCAGGGTGTGTGAGGAATATTGAACGGCCTTTAAAAGAAACTGGCGTTACGTTAAAGATAAACATTTTTTAATTATCATCCCGTATCATGCTTTATGGATCACAGGGATAAGATATTGGCAAGCAGGGGAGAAATCAAGGCAGATACTGTTCTGCAACATTGCAGGATAGTGAATGTCAACACGAAAGAGGTCAATGATGCTGATATTGCCATAACGTCAGGGTATATTGTCGGAATTGGTGATGTATCTGACCTGATAGATGTCAGTACTGAGATCATCGAAGTTGACCTTCGTTTTGTATCCCCGGGTCTCCTCGACGGGCATGTCCATTTTGAATCCAGTATGGTCACCCTGTCCCAGTTCGCCCGAAAAGCACTGGAACACGGCACAACTTGTGTGGTTATCGACCCCCATGAAATTGCAAATGTCCTTGGAAAGAGGGGCATTGAACTGGTGCTGGAGGAAGCAAAGACCCTGCCGTTGAACATCTTCGCTGTTATATCCTCCTGTGTACCTGCAACGCCTTTTGAGACCGCGGGTGCATCCATTGACGAAGCAGATATCAGGTCGCTGATGGATAACGAAATGGTGGTGGGGTTGGGAGAGGTGATGGACTTCCCTGGCGTGCTCTTTGGAGATTATAGGAAACTGGCCATGATACAGGCAGCTCTGGAGCGGGGGCTGGTCGTGGACGGGCATGCACCAGGGCTCACTGGCCGTGACCTGTGGGGTTATATGGCGGGTGGGATTTCAACAGACCATGAATCCATTACTTACGAGGAGGCGCTGGAAAAACTACGTATGGGGATGAAACTGATGCTCAGGGAAGGTTCGGCGGCAAAGTCGCTGGACATATTCCTACCCCGTTTGCTTGAAGACGGAGTGTCGCTGGAGAATGTATTTTTTGTTACGGATGATAAACACCCTGCGGACCTGCTGGAAGGGTATATGGATGTAATTGTAAGAAAAGCCATTCAGATCGGCCTTGACCCCCTGGTAGCTGTATCCATGTGCACCTTGAACACGGCCCGTCATTACCATATCGACCATCTGGTGGGTTCCATTAGCATTGGCCGCAGGGCCGACCTGGTCATTCTTGATGATCTGGAGAGTTTCAGGATACATTCCGTGATGGCTGGCGGCGAACGGGTGGAGACACAAGTGCCTGCATTTGACTATCCCGATTTTGTGTTCGACACAATAAGGTACCGGGAGATAATACCCGAAGACCTGCAGATAATTGGTGCCCCTGATAGCAGGGTTTTGGTGAACGTGATAAAGGTATTTCCTGACCAGATATTCACCAAAAAGGACAATTCAGCGCTTATCACTGGCAGAACTGGTGTCCTGCTGTCTGATGTGAAGAAGGATATCCTGAGCACGGCAGTAATTGAGCGCCATGGTAAAAATGGCAATATCGGTCTGGGATTTGTGAGGGGTTTTGGCCTGAGATCGGGTGCTTTTGCACAGAGTATCGGGCATGACAGCCATAATGTGGTTGTGACCGGGACTAACCATGCTGATATGGCACTGGCTGCAAATACTATCCATGAGATGAAGGGTGGTATTGTGCTGGTGCAGGACGGGCAGGTGCTTGACAGCCTTATGCTGCCCTTTGCCGGGTTTCTGAGTGTACGTCCCGTGGAAGAGGTAGCCAATAAACTGGAGAGACTGCATAGCGTTATATGGGATATGGGATGTACATTGCCTTCCCCTTTCATCACCCATTCTTTCATTCCCCTGCCCGTTATCCCTGAGCTGCGGTTGACAGATATGGGACTGTTCGATGTGGAAAGATTTGAGATTATCGGGGTTGTTGACTACTTATAAGCGAAATCACAATTTAGGAACATCATGAAAGGACAGCACAAAAGAACACAATTCCATCCTGGCCATGACTCATATATCTATTGGTGCCCGGATTGCAATCTCCCGCTCATCAACACCAAGTGTGCACTATGCCATTCAACAGGTGAGCGAATAGAACTGGGACCGCCCGGAGATGTGCGGTTGGGCTCACCCTATGAGCGGAGCGTCCTGCATAACGTCCTTACCAATAACTATGGCACCGACCCGCTGGGTGAGCGTATTATCCTGTTGAACAAGATAGGAGGCGAGGACAAGACCGACCAGGTGATAGTGGATGGGCTGGTGCTGGGTATACTGCGGTTCGACCTGAAATACCTGGACTGGCGTCTGGACCTTTCAATGGATGGTGCAGCAGTCATGGCACAGCATACCCGCTCCCGGATTGTGGAGCTCTCTGACGTGAAGGGGCATCTCAGCGGTAAGACCGTGAAGTCTGATATGATACAGTGGTGTTCGGATGATGTCACCAAGGGCGATGATGTCATAATCAGGAATGGAAAAATGACCGGTGTTGGTACGGCACTGCTGGATGCAGTAGATATGGGACAGGGTGATGTACCTGCGGTCAGGGTCAGGAAGATAGGTAAGGGCCGGGCACGGTTGAAGGATGCAGTGCCAGGAATGGACGATGTTGTCAGGGCGAATGCTCCTGCCATCAAACAACTGGGCCTCAATGCTATGAACACCATAAAGGGCCTGGCCAACCAGCAGGAATATCGTGGTCAGCCTGTCTATGTGTCTTTCAGTGGTGGCAAGGACAGCCTTGTAGTGCTGGACCTGACCCGCAGTGCTTTAAAACACAGCCCAAAGGCATATTTCATTAACACGGGACTGGAATTCCCTGAAACAGTGGAATATGCGAGAACGTTTTGCAGTGACAATAACATTGACCTGCATGAACTGGATGCAGGGAACGCATTCTGGGAGCATCTGCCCGATTTCGGTCCTCCTGCCAAGGATTACCGGTGGTGCTGCAAGGTCTGCAAACTATCCCCAGCAGGTGGGATTACAGAAGAAGGGAAATATTTGACCATGGACGGCAAGCGCAGGTATGAATCCTTCAGCCGCGCCCGCATTCCGCCAAAGGAGGAGAACCTACTTGTACCGGGCCAGGTGAATGTGTATCCTATCCGCGACTGGCGTGCCATTGAGGTGTGGCTGTACATCTACTGGCGGGGGCTGGACTATAATCCCCTGTACGATGAAGGGTTCGAACGGGTTGGCTGCTGGCTGTGCCCCGCGGCCCTGGGAGCAGAGTACCGGCGCATGCTTGAGCTGCATCCGGACCTGTTTCACCGGTGGGATACCTGCCTGCGGGAGTGGGCCGACCAACGGGGACTCCCTGCCGGGTACATTGACCACGGGTTCTGGCGCTGGCGGGAGCATCCGCCTAAGATGCAATTGCTTGCCAGGCAGCTGGGTATTGATGTTGTACCGCGGGATGCAGGGGCTGAAGCTTTCCAGATATCTGTGGTCTCAGGTGTATCTCCCTGCAAGGCGGGAGGGTACAGTATCGAGGGGAGTGCCAGGGGGGTCAGGCCGCCGGATGCGATAGATATGATGAAGATGCTGGGTGAGGTCCGCTATTCTGAGGACCTGGGTGTGCTGGTGGTCCGGACCCGGGAGGGAAGTGTTAAGTTGTACGCGGATGGTACGTTTCAGGTCAATGGGGGGGACAGGGGGACGACCGAAAGGCTCTTTGAGGTAGCGGCGCGGCAGTTGATGAGGGCGGTAAAGTGTACTGGGTGCAGGATATGCGAGAAGGCATGCCCGAAAAATGCTATTTCTTTTGAGGACGGGCATATCAGGGTGGATGATGGTTGTGACAGGTGCGGGAAGTGTGACGCGGTGTGTGTTGTTACACGGTATATGGGCGCGATCTTGGATGGGTAGTCACTCAATAACCCCTGTTTCGCCTGAAAACTTCGATTACATACACCGTGTTTTCTTCAATCATGTAAATGATGCGGTATTCTCCCACTCTTAGCCTGTGCTTTTCTGGTTTGGTGCTGGTCAGTGGTTTTATATCTGCCCCAGACCTTGATTGATTTGGGTTTATTTCCAACTCTTTTAGCGCACTTCTAATCCTGTTTTGCAATTGTTTTTGCAGGGAGTGGAATTGCTTTTGGAATGTACGGGAAACAATTACCGAATACATTAGAGTTCGTCCAGCGAAATGAACTCTTCATTTTCAAGTATTTTGTTCCATCTTTCATCCAATTTTTTCCACCCCGCTTCTTTGATGAGCTTTCTGATTATATTGTTATAGCTCTCACCTTTTTCCCCAAACTGGCGTAATATTTCTTTTGTTTCCGAAGATACAGCTATTGTTGTAGCAGTCATTGTCAATTACCTATAACTTATATATCTGTTATATCACTTATAGTGTTTACATGGCAGAACAAAATCTAACTTTACTTATGATTCCCCCATTTGAATGTTGAATATAGGTCGATAGCGCGTGCCTCTCGCGACTATTATTTTTGTGTACTTGCGCCTGATTTTCGAGTACTTTTGGTGGGGTGCGGTTGATCTTGGATTGTTAGATCGTCACGGACTCCGTTTTGGAAAAACGGAGCATCTTATGGATGCTCAGAATTAAGCTCCATTTTGAATCAATTAACATAAACTAAGATTCAGGCGCAGGTATAACGTTAAACTGAATATCTGTGACCTCGTCAATCAATTAGAAAATCATGCCCAAATGTTTTTAAGACTTCCAAACCAAGAATAATATACCAGGTGTGAATAATGTCAGAAGCTCAAATGTTGAATGAAATCAAAACTGATTTGAATTTTCTTAAAGAAAAAATGGCTCGGATAGAGGTTACTGTAAACGAGATTGACAAAGACCTTCACAGCAAACCCAATCCTGAATATGTAAAGAAACTCAACCAAATAGAAAAAGAAAACAGTAAAGTTCATTTCGAAGATATGGACGAATTCGATAAACAGTTTGGATTATAGGGCGATTTTTTCATGTCTTATGAGTTTGAAGTTACTGAGACTCTCATTCGAAAATTCAAAAAACTTCAAAAAAAGGATAAAGTGCTCTTTTTGGCATGCCGCAAAAAGATTAGTGAGATCATACAGAATCCAATGCATTACAAACACTTGAAATATGAAGATCGTTTCAGGGTGCATGTTGGAGGTTCATTCGTTCTGACATATAGGGTGTTTGAAGAAGAAAAACTGGCACTTTTTCTGGATATTGAACATCACGATAAGGTATATCTGTAAATTTTTTAAATTTTATGGCAGATGGAATTGGACCACACCAATTATTCTATCTTTAGCGCCTGGATTTGATATTTATAATGATGTTTTGAATTCTGTTTTCAAATCCGAGCATGGGTTAGCCGTATGTGCAGTTACTATACCCCGGACTTAAGTACCGTAGGCCTGTATATACCACCTGCGCCCGATTTTCCCTGTTGTCCGTCAATATAGATATTCATATTTCTCCCTGAACTAACCTAAAACCCCCCAATCTATAAACCCATCGAAAACTCCCCACACTCAAAACTTATAAACCCTCATACAAATAATAAAACCACATCATTTTCAGGGGGTCATATCATAATAAACATCTTAGGAGTATCAGGAAGCCCGCGAAAAGGCTCCACCGATTACATAGTCAACACATCCCTCAAATACCTGGAGGAAAAATACGGCGTGAATACCAGGTATTTCTCAGCCAAAGGCAAGCAGCTCAATTTTTGCATCCACTGCGACTACTGCGTGCGGGAGCGTAGCGGCTGCGTCCACAAGGACGACATGCACGAATTCTATGAAGGCCTGGAATGGGCGGACGGCATCATAATCGGTACCCCGGTGTATCAAGGTAACCTCAGCGCCCAGACCAAGACCATGCTGGACCGCTGCCGGGCAATGGTAGCAAAAGACCCCGACATCCTGCGAAACAAGGTAGGTGCGGCCCTGGCTGTTGGCGGCGACCGGATTGGGGGGCAGGAGATAGCCATCCAGTCTATCCATCATTTCTTTATCATCAGCGAGATGATACCGGTCGGCGGCGGGTCCTTCGGTGCCAACCTGGGCGGGACCTTCTGGTCGCAGGACCGGATGGCAGAGGGTGCGGCCGAGGATGAGGAGGGGCACCGCTCCATGCGCAAGACCATGAACCGGATGATGAAGATGTTGGGTCTGCTCAAGGGCGAGGATATGCCGAAAAAAGGTTAAGACCATGAAAGGACTCATCCCTGCCGCCGGCATGGGCAGCCGGCTGAAACCATACACCAACGCCATCCCGAAAGAACTGCTCCCTGTGGGCGGCAAGGCCGTCATTGAGCATGTCATTGATTCCTTCAGGGAGGCGGATATCACAGATATTACTATTGTAGTAGGCTGGAAAAAGAACGCCATACTGGACTATCTGGGGTCAGGGCAGCGAATGGGTGTGAACCTGACCTATGTGGTGCAGGATGAGAGACTGGGGCTTGCTAATGCCATTTATGCTGGCCGTCATGTTATTGGAAACAGCACCTTTGCAGTGATACTGGGCGATAATTTCTTCTATCCAAAGACCTTCCTGCGGGACCTGCGGGAGTTCCATCAGCAGCAAGGAGCCGATGTGACTTTGGGAGTTACAGATATTCAGGACACCACCCGCCATGGCATCATAGCATACCATGGATTAGACGTGACTGATATCGTAGAAAAACCATTACCTCAAGATGCACCCAGCATGAAGGGGGCCGCAGGTATCTATATTATGAGTGCCGAGGTGTTCGATGCTATCAGCCTTATTGAGCCGGGCGTGAACAACGAGTACCAGCTGGCCGATGCATTCAATGTGATGATAGGGCGAGGCCGCAAGGTTGTGTTCCAGGACATACCAGGATACCACATCGATGTGGGTACGCCTGAAGACCTGCGAGAGGCAAACCGGTTGTTTTACCTGCGTGAAGGGTGAGGTCACCGGTTCCGGTAATGTATGAAATTGTATATCAAAATAGATGCCACTACCACCACAATGAAGTAGGGGATGTAGTGCTGGACCGGCCCAAGATACTGCATGAGTGTATCGGCGGTCACTGCCCAGAACACGGAAGCGATAAGGGATGCGATGGCAATTACAGGTATTATCTCCCGCACCGTAAAACCCAGGAGTTTTGCAAAACATGCAGTGGCCAGCCCCCCGGTCATCTGGAACGGGATGAAACATATCATGAAGATCCCCACAAGGCCGAACTTGTGCATTAAACCGCTTTTATTGGACGTGATCACCTCTGAGAAGTTCATGAACGGTGCCATCAGCGGAAACTGCTTCAACTCTTCGTGGAATATTACAAAAATCGGCAGCCCTATCATCATGGAACCGATATCTGAAATAAAACTGACAAGTATCATCACGTAAAGTGACATTTCCAGGGAAGCCCCGTTGAGCATGGCGAACTCCCGGCCTGACAGGAACTGAGTACTGAATACCAGTGAGAACTCACGTATAAGTCCCAACTGGTGAAAAATGAAAAGTATTATAGAGACCGATATCACTCCTGCTACGAATAACCCAATCAGAAATCGGTCAGATTCTGTTTTATCTATGCTCATATAATTTTCCGTAATAGTTGTGATAGAGATATTAGGATTATGTGATGATAACCTTGTATCCATTCATCTACAGAGTCATTTCCGGCTGTACTCCCTACAGGAGTTGACAAACCTCTCCATTGATACCGCCGCCGGATGGGTGTGCATGTAACTCGCAAGGGTATTGTAGGCCATAAGTCCGTCCTGTCCATCCAGAATACCTTTACCCCTGCGCATCCTGTAGGCAAACCTGGCATCACGTCCGCATTCCGTTACTGAATAATGGAACTCATGCCCCCGTAGGGTCTTTCCCTTTCCGGATAAATGGGTATCGTTCATTACCTCAGCTTCGGTGTATCCCAATGCCTGGAACCGCTGTACCATGCGGGATTCACTGTCCAATACCCCGGCCATCTCATACTTCTTTTGGCCCACTTCCAGGCTTTTACCCAGGTACATCAGCCCGCCGCACTCCGCATACACGGGCATGCCATCCTGGGCTGCCGCCCTGATCTCCTGCCGTGTGTTCGAGGATGAGAGTTGGGCCGGGAACAGTTCAGGATAGCCTCCGCCCAGTATCAGGCCGTCCATATCGGGCATGGGGTCTGACATCGGGCTGAAGTTAACGACTTCAGCACCGCATTGTTGAAGTTCGTCGAACATATCCTGGTAATAGAAACAAAAGGCACTATCCATTGCCACGCCTATCCTGACATCGGCCTGAGGTGCCACAATCTCATACGGGGTGTCAGGGCTTTGGGCCATTGATGATATGTCCAACAGTGAATCAACATCCACATTATTCTCCAAAAAATCTGCCAGTTTCCCGTAATCCCATTCCTGCTCATGCGCCATATGAAGCCCCAAATGCCTGGACGGCAGGGTCAGTTCCTTATTAGGTGGCAGGGTACCAACTACGGGAATATCGATGCCTGTACCTTTCAGCCCGTCTTCCACCAAAGTGCGGTGGCGGAGGCTTCCCACCTTGTTCACTATTAGCCCGGCTATATTGATATCAGGGTCCAGGGTCTGGTAGCCTTTTACCACAGCGGCCGCACTGCGGGACATACCATGGACATTTACCACCAGCACCACTGGCACGCCCAGGGTTTTTGCCACATGGGCGCTGCTGGCGGTATCTGTCGAATCCAGCCCGTCATAGAGTCCCATCACGCCCTCGATCACAGAAATATCTGCCTGGGTCCGGGCGTAGGTCCTGCGTACCCCATCGGTGCCCATGATATAGGTATCCAGGTTTCGGGACGGTCTGTTGCAGATGGCAGTGTGATGGGATGGGTCAATGAAATCCGGGCCCACTTTGTAAGGCTGTACCGACATGCCCCTGCGACTGAGCAGAGCCATAAGTCCCAGTGCCACCGTTGTCTTGCCCACACCGCTGTGGGTCCCTGCAATCATTACTGCATTTGTCATAACATGTCCTTGTGGTGAATATAATACATCCTGAGTGTGATCAAAACAAGCGCGACCTCAGAAACCTTCCATTCAGCATCCATGGCACCCTCCATCCTGTCCAGCAGCCAGGACACTGACCGCTCCAGGCTTTCGGATTGTCCGTCAAGTATCAATGACTGCACCACCAGGCATGATGTGGCCGGATATTTCCAGTGGTTATCGGTACACTGGGCCAGCAACCACGAAGAATTGCGGCTGATAGTATCGGCTTCCACCCCCGGGTCCTGGTGCATCAGTGCGGAATTGATGAGCGCTATGACGCCGGGATGCTCCCGGTCCTTTGAAAAGTTATCCAACAGCCATTGTACCCCTGCGGGATTCTTTTCACCCAATGCTCCCAGGGCTATCAGGCAATAACAGGTATCATACACATTATTGTTCCAGGAACCGTCATCCAGCTGCTTATGATGCAACCATGCAGCTGAGTCCTTGCGTGATCTGCCGCATTCGGATAGCGCAATACATACCCTGGCCGTATTTCGTACATGATTATCCCCTTCCCAGTGGTCACCCGACCTTGTTTGCTGTAACCACGCAAGGGCATCGCTGGCATTATGCTCCCACATGCACAGCGCCCTAACAGCCTGGGATGCTTCCTTGATGCTGGTGAGGGGGGCAACTTCAAGCCAGTCCAGGGCACGTCTGGAAAAGGTTTTGACCCTATCAGGATACATTGCACCATTGATGGGATTACTCTATTTAATCTGTATCGATGTTTTTTTATTCTTTGCGCCCCTATGATGATAAGACTGTCAAGTATACAGGAGGCAGCCTATGGATGAGAAAATTGCGCCCCATGTGGACGAAATAATTAGGGCGCTTGGTACAACAAACACGACAGTAAATCATGCTATCATTAAGGAAGAACTGACAAGACTCATTGAGTTCAAGGTGCCGCCCGAGGAGGCTAAAAGGAGCCTGCTCAAAAAATACGGGGTCAGTGAAGTAAAAAAACTTACAGACCTGCACGGGGGAGAGCGTGATATAGAGATCACAGCCAGGATACTGGATATCAATCTCAAAGTTGTTGGCATAAAGGGGCAAGAGCGGACCATTTTCATGGGTACCATGGCAGATGAGACCGGAGCTAAGAGTTTTACGGCATGGGAGGATTTCGGGCTTGAGATCGGTGATGTGGTCAAGGTCAATAATGCTTATATCAGGTTATGGCAGGGAATGCCCGAGATCAACTTTGGTCCCCGCTCAGAAGTAGAAAAAATTAATTCCGGTGTCCTGGATTCCCTTACAGCGTCAGACATGGATAAACCGGTGCCTCTGGCAGAATTAATGGAAGGCGCCGCTGCCGTGCATACCATATTCAGGGTAATGGAATACCACCAGCAAGAGATCAATACCAAGAATGGCTCCAGGACCATCCTTACCGGTATTGCCGCAGACAGTACTGCCAAACTACCCTTCACGTCATGGGAGCCCAATCCTGAAATTACTGATGGGGCTACCGTTGAAGTGAAGAATGCTTATATAAAATCCTGGCGTGGTATTCCCACTATCAATATGGGTGAGTTCACTGCAATAGCCCGGTCCGAGACTGACATAAGCGAGGATGACCTTGCCCCGATCCTGGACACGGCACCTGTCAGGCTGGATAGTATATCCGGCCGGATGGGGGTGTTCGATGCGGTCATTGAAGGCAGCCTGATCTCGATCAGGCCCGGGTCTGGTCTCATCATTCGCTGTCCCCAGTGCAGTCGGGTGATACAGAAGAGCACCTGCCGCGTGCACGGGGTTGTTGAGGGCTTGTATGATATGCGGATAAAGTCAATACTGGACGACGGTACCGGGGCCCTGACCGTTGTACTGGATGCGGACCTGACACAGAAGGTCACAGGGTATTCCATTGAAAAAGCAAAGGAAGTGGCCGCATTAGCCATGGACCAAACATCAGTGGAAGATGAGATGCGCCGCAGACTGTTGGGGAGGACCATGCGTGCACGGGGTAATATGACCAAAGGTGAATACGGTACTACACTGGTGGCTGCCGAAGCAGAGTTGACTGAGATGGATACTGCAGCCGCTGCCATAGCCCTTATAGAAGAAATGGGTGCAGTTCCTCAGGTGTTTTCAGGTGAGGGGGAAAGTCCATGATCGAAAGGGAATTGGCCTGGCGGGTATTCGCCCATGAGTTCAACCATGCACACCATTTCTTCCATGAAGGTGACGAGCGGTCACCCAACTACCTTGTCACACCAACAGGCGCAAGGATAAACCGGTTATACTTTGTGGGTGTACTGACCGAAATTGAAAATATAGGTGTAGGTGAAGATATGTGGAGGGGAAGGGTATCTGACCACACCGGAGGTTTCATGGTCTATGCAGGACAGTACCAGCCAGAAGCTGCAGTGTTCATATCTGGACTTGAAGTGCCGTCATTTGTAGCGGTGGTGGGTAAGGCCCGGACCTATGAACCAGAGGAAGGGACCATCTATACGTCGGTCAGGCCAGAAGAATTGAACACTGCAGACGGCCAGATAAGGGACAGATGGGTAGTGGAAACTGCCCGGTTGACCTTTGAGCGTATCAGGCTTGTTAAAAGCGCACTGGAATTGGGACTAAAGGGGGAGGAACTGACTGACATGCTGTTGCAATCAGGTGCCAGTACCGAACTTGCTGATGGCATTGGTAAGGCCATTGAACACTACCTTGACCTGAGCGAATACCTTGATACCCTGTCTGCAACAATCGTTGATTCCCTCAAGACATTGCTGCCGGGTGATAAAGCGCCGGATGTGGCAGCAGATACCCTGGGTCCGGTAAACGTGACAGCCGACACCCAGAACCGCTCCCCAGCATCTGCAGGGGACGTGGGGACAAAACCTGACGTGGAGGATATAGATGCCGATCAACAAGATGTACAAAGTACGGTATCAATCATTGATGATGATACACTGCCGGCAGAAGAGAAACCTGACCACCAGGAGATACTCTATGAACTACTGGTCAACCTGGATAACGGAAATGGTGTAGCGGTAGCTGAACTTGCAGAACAGTCCGGGCGCAGTGGTCTTACCAGGGAACAGGTAGATGATGCCTTGAAAGGATTGATGTCTGAGGGTCGGTGTTATGAACCCAGGATAGGGGTGTTGCGCAGGGTATAAAAACCTTACACCTTAGACAAAAACAAACCTTTAATTATCAGTCATACATCATCATTTCAAGAAACTGTGCACTCCGTTTGCAGTTACTTGATCAGATAACGTCACACATTAAATAATATAAAAAATTTTATAACATCCAGCGTAAATAGGTGAAATAATGAATTCCAGTGAGGATATTCTTAAAAAGATCAAGGAAAAAGATGTCAGGTTCGTAAGGTTGCAGTTCGTGGATATTCAGGGCATAGTCAAGAACGTGGCCATTCCGATATCCCAGATCAACAAAGCAATGGGACAGGGGATATCCTTTGACGGTTCATCAATTGAAGGATTTGTCCGCATCGAAGAGTCTGATATGGTGCTTAAACCTGATCTGGACACCTTCCAGCTGTTGCCCTGGCGTCATAATGGTGGGTCCGTAGCTCGGATGATATGCGATGTGCAGCAGCCAAACGGGAAGCCTTTTGAGGGGGACCCAAGATATATACTCAGAAGAGCCATTGAAGATGCTGCATCTATGGGTTTTGAGATGAATACCGGCCCTGAATTGGAATTTTTCCTGTTTGAAAAACATGAGGGACGTGCTACTACTACGCCTCACGATTCAGCTGGGTATTTCGATTTTGGCCCCGTTGACCTGGCAGAGAATATCCGTAGGGAGATCGTCATAGCCCTGGAAGGGATGGGATTCGAGATCGAGGCATCCCATCATGAAGTGGCATCGGGCCAGCATGAGATTGATTTCAGATACGGGGATGCCCTTAAAACGGCTGATAATGTGGTAACATTCAAATATGTAACAAGGACCATTGCCAATAATATGGGGCTTCATGCCACATTTATGCCTAAACCCCTGTTCGGTGAGAACGGTAGTGGTATGCATACGAATATTTCCCTGTTCAAGGACGGTAAAAATGCTTTCTATGATGTGGATGATGAATACGGTATCAGTGACGCCTTGAGATATTTCATTGGCGGGGTGTTGGAACATATCAATGCTATCACGGCTGTCACTAATCCCACGGTCAATTCATATAAACGATTAGTACCAGGCTATGAAGCACCAGTGTATGTCTCATGGTCGGGTGCAAACCGAAGTTCGCTCATCAGGATACCTGCAGCCCGGGGTTCCAGTACACGGATAGAATTGCGCAGTCCTGACCCTTCATGCAATCCATACCTCTCTTTTGCTGCCATTCTTTGTGCAGGCATTGATGGCATAAAAAACCACACTGATCCGGGTCAACCCGTGAGTGATAATATCTATGAGATGGATGCCGGACAACGAAAGGACCGAGATATTGGGTCACTGCCAGGTACTCTCAGGGATGCCCTCAACGAACTGGAACAGGACAGTGTAATAATGAATGCCTTGGGCTCTCATGTATTTAATGACTTCTTACGGTTGGGTCGTGCCGAGTGGGATGCATACAGGGTACAGGTACATGACTGGGAAATCCAGCATTATATTAATAGAATGTAATAATGATGTAAAAAGGATATACAATGATATCTTCAAATACTGATCCCCAGGTACAGAGAAAATTGACCGAGATATTACGGATAATCAGGGAAAATGACACTGCAATTGGTGCACGTATTATTGCTGATAAGATGAGAGAGAGAGGATACAAGATCGGGGAGAGAGGGGTCAGGTACCATCTGAGAATACTGGATGAGCGCGGCCTTACAGCCAGGGAAGGGTATTCAGGTCGGGTAATTACTGGGAATGGCATCAAGGAATTGGAGGACGGCCTGATAGGACATAGGGTTGGGTTCGTTATCACATCAATCGATGAACTGGTGTACAATACCAGCCTAAATGTAAATACCGGTGAGGGTAGTGTGATAGTGAATACCGCGCTGATAGATAAGGATGACTTTGACGAAGCCATCGACATTGTTGGAGCCCTAAGTGAAACTCCGTATTCAATAAGCCCCTATATTAAAATACTTGAAGAGGACAGCCCGGACATTAAAATACCGCCAGGAGAGGTGGGTATTGCCACGGTGTGCAGCATTACCATTGACGGAATACTTGCACGCAGTGGCATACCGGTTAACACGAAATACGGCGCCCTTGTCCAGGTGCATGATAGCACTCCGGTTGCTTTTTCTGACCTTATCCTGTACAATGGCACTACCATTGACCCCATGAAGATTTATATTGACAAAGGAATGACTTCGGTCACGGATGCCCTGAAAACAGGGAGTGGAAAACTACTGGCAAATGTGAGGGAGATTCCGGTATCAGCCAGGGATCAAGCCATTGAAGTGCTGGAGCAGGCCAGGGAAATTGATATTGATGGAGTTATAGAGGTCGGTGAACCCAACACTCCAGTGCTCAGGGCCCCAATAAGTGCAGGGAAGATAGGTGTGTCCCTGTATGCAGGCATAAACAGCATGGTGGCAGTGAAGGAGAGTGGGATAGAGGTATCCATACATCCCATTTCAAGCATTCTTAATTTTAAAGATATGACCCGATTGTAAATTCCTATGGAAATAAAAGAGGCTAATGCATACGATTTTGAAAAGTTACGGATATTTATGGAACTGGTGGATGATGATTTTTTTCCGCCGTTATCCCTGCGCCCGGGTGGTATCCACGGCAGGATATCCGGTTGCCTGGCAGGGACTGATTCGAATTACCTGATCGCTGAAGATGAAAGCATACTAATAGCTGCCCTTGGATACCATAAAAACTGGGATGGTACCGGTGAAGCTTATATCTCATTTTTGGCTGTACATCCCGATTACAGGGGACAGGACATTGCCAGAAGTCTGGATTCGGTTCTGATACAAAAACTGGAAGTAACAGCTATCTCATACATCAACGTCACCACCTGGTCCACCAACCCAGGTGGGTATGAGATGTATAAGAGACTTGGATACCGTTTCACACGAACATTGAAAGACCACAGGGCGGCTGGTGTAGATACACTATGTCTCAAAAAGAAAATAGGGCATGGAGTTTAAGCCAGGATTTTTCGTATCAGACCTGAGTACACTGATGTGTCCACCGCCTTGCCTGCCCATACCCGTTTTACATCGCATTTGTGTATGACTGCGGTCAGGGGCAGTTTCTTATCTTCGTCAGGAGCTCCCTGGAAAAGCACGTGGTACAGGGCACCTGCAGCACTGTCCTCGCTTATCTCGAATATAGAAATAGCACTACCGTACAATTCATCCATGGCCCGGATGTTGGGTTCATTGGATTCACATATCTTGCACTCATCCTCGCGCTGCCTATCACGCCTGATGTTGAGTACCACAGGTTTTTGAGCAGCACAAATGTCATCCACTACCTGTTCCATTTGAAGATACTTTGAGGTGACCAGGGTGTCTATATTATTGCCAAACTGCTTAATAACCTCATCAATTGGCATGGAATGTTTTTGTGAGAGAGATTCAGTCAGTTTATTCTTGAAAGATTCTTTATGTTTTTGTAGGATTTCACGCAGGTCCAATTATATCACATACCTGATATGGATGTACTTGATTGAAATCCCATAATACTTAAATCTGGTAGTAGGACAAAGAGAAATTATTATTCCAGCTTAAGAAGGGGAAAATTCAGTTAAATCCAACAATTAAACTTCGGTGTTGGTATCCTGGATTTTATCCAGGTAATCCCGTCCCTTTTTAGTAATCTGGTAATATGTGGAGTTATGAGCTGTTTCTAAAAGTCCATTCTGTTGAAGAAGATCAAGATAGTTATCGGCCATAATAAAGTCCAGGTTCGCCTTATACACTATTCGTGTCTTGTTGGCCCCGCCTTTTGTGATAGTTAAAATGGCAACCGAAATATCCTTCTTACTTTTTCTGGGCTTTTTGTTTATAGTGCTATTCGTATTTATGTCAGCCAACCCCACTGCAATTCTATCTATTAATATTTTTCATTATAATACCAAGGCACTGTTCCAAAAATCAGTTATTTTGTTGACACCGACTTTAGGTAAAATCTGTGTGAATCGGTGTTAATCAGTGTCTGGAAATATAAAAAGACACGGATTTCACTGATTAACACAGATTTGTAGTCGTATCTATTTAAGATATATTCACTGTATAACTGGATTTTGGTATTGTGCCTAATACCAATTCGAATTTATGTAAATTAAACGTATCTATTGATATAATCAGATATAGTCAAGAAAAGATTATGGCGGGCTGGAAGGGATTTGAACCCCTGGCCGATGGATTAAGAGTCCATCGCTCTGCCTGTCTAAGCTACCAGCCCGGGCTGAGGCTTTCTCTTAATTATACTATCATGATATATACATTTCGTACCGGACTTATTGACAACCTTTTAATATCAAGAAATCCTCCCTTCGGTCGGATTAACTTGAGTACACAAAGTTATACTTTATGTACTATCAAAAATGAACTAAAGTACCATTCAGGATCAAACCAAAATAGTGGATGATATGAAAAAAGACCTCTTAATGTGGGATGAAACCATATTCAAGGACCCGGACCTGCTAGAACTGGACCACATACCCGAATACTTCGCCCACCGTGACACCCAGATGCAGACCCTTATGTATTGCATAAAACCTGCACTTCGTGGTGGAAGACCTGTCAATGTGCAATGCATCGGTTCCCCGGGTACAGGAAAGACCACTGCAGTGCACAAACTGTTCGAGGAGATAGAAAAGGTCACCTCGAAAGTGATACCAGTTTACATCAATTGCCAGGCCAATTCCACCCGCTATACCGTGTTCTCCCAGATATTCAAAAAACTGTTCAATCACAGCCCCCCATCCTCTGGTGTGTCATTCCATAAAATTAATGACAAAATTACACAACACCTTGCAGACGAGGAGAAAGTGCTTGTGACGGCTCTGGATGATGTGAACTACCTGTTCCATGAAGGTGAACATAATAATGTATTGTATTCATTGATCCGTGCCCATGAGACCAATCCAGGTGCCCGAATAGGTGTGATATCCATTCTTAGCGATACTGGCACCGGATTTCATTTGGACCCTAAAGTGGAGTCCGTGTTCCTTCCTGAAGAGATAAGATTCTCCCGGTATACTACCGACGAGATATGTGACATTCTGGACAACAGGGTGAGAATGGGCTTTTTCCCTAACGTTGTGGCCCCCTCTGTGCTTGATGCAGTAGTAGAATATGCTGAACTACTGGGAGATCTGAGGGTTGGTATCGACCTGCTCAAACGGTCGGGTCTAAGTGCCGAGAGACAGGCTTCCCGAACCATTTCATTGGAAGATGTGAAAACCTCCTACGAAACATCAAAACTCGTTCACCTCACGTATCTGTTAAAATCATTAAAAAATGAGGAAACGACCTTACTGGAATTGATCTCAGGACTTCCCGACATCACTGCTGGAGAACTATACAAAGCATTCCATGAAAAGACAGGTCTTGGATATACCAGATACTACGAAACCCTGGAAAAACTGTTAGCTCTTAAACTGGTAGATACAGATTTCACTGGGAAAGGCACCAGGGGGCGAAGTCGCATCATCAAACTGAAGTATGGAGCCGAAGAGATACGAAAACGGCTGGGTAAGTGATCAACTTCACAACACCTTTATTTTAACTGGAAATGTATAGTACACCAATTAATTAAAATTGAGCGAATAAAAATTAATACCGATTAAAAATGTATCGCCTAAAAAAAGAGTGAATGCAATTATTTCTTGAACTCGGTATAATTGCATTTGCCGCAGGTCAGTCTGTCCTTATGTTCAGCAAGGAAGAAACCTTCACCACAGCGGGGGCAGGTCTGCCGAATTTTCTTGATCGAGTTTTCTGAGACCTCGTAGTATTTGTGTGCAGCCATTATGGTCACCATTATTCCTCTTTATCCTCTGCTTCTTCAGGACTTTCTTCTGAAGCTTCGTTAGCAGCTGGTTCATCAGGTGCGGCCTCTTCTGTAGTTTCTTCATCTGAAGATTCTTCTTCTTTAACTTCTTCCACCGGTTTGGGTTTGTTCCGCTCTATGATATATTTGTTTTCCACTTCGGCTGCCCGTGCTGCATCAGAATATACCTTAGCATATCCTATGGTTCCCTGAGCACCGTATTCAGTGGTCAGTTTGCCCAGTACCAACAGTTCATACTGGGAATTGAGCATAGCAACGAGTTTGTTTTTCACATCATCCCTTGAAGGGGTAGCACCGGTATTAGAGATATTGAATGTGATCTCCTTTCTGTCAAGCAGAGGGTTTTCCCTCTCTTTTGTAATTTGAATGTCCAAATTGAATCCTCCATTTTATTATCGTCAGAATATAACCTTTCTTAATCTTATTATTGGATATGTACTTTTCTATCAAACAGTACTCTTTCA
>JAMJFQ010000117.1 GCA_023544605.1 ANME-2 cluster archaeon
GATGGAAGTCTGCATTGTGGTCGAAAGTTCGATCTTGGCCTTCTCTGCAGCTTCTCGCAGGCGTTGTACAGCGGTCTTATCATTCCGAAGGTCAATTCCTTCTTTTGATTTGAAATCCTCTGCAATGTAATCTATAAGTATTTTATCCATATCAGTACCGCCAAGCTGGGTATCGCCTGACGTGGATTTTACCTCGAACACACCGCCCCCCATTTCCATAATAGTAACATCAAGGGTACCGCCACCGAAATCGTACACCAGTATCTCCTGGTCGCCCTTCTTATCAAGTCCGAATGCCAGTGAAGCAGCGGTAGGTTCATTGATAATTCGCACTACTTCAAGACCTGCAATCTCACCCGCATCCTTGGTGGCCTGTCTCTGGTTATCATTGAAATATGCAGGGACGGTTATGACCGCTTTCTCCACTTTATCGCCAAGGTGCGCTTCTGCATCCTGCTTAATTTTCTGCAGGATAAAAGCAGAAATATCCTGTGGAGTGAATTCCTTGCCCCTCACATCAACCTTTTCACCAGTTCCCATCTTCCGCTTGATGGCCATGATGGTGCCATCAGGGTTGCTTACTGCCTGTCTGCGGGCTGGTTCTCCAACCAGTTTCTGGCCATCCTCTGTGAACGCCACCACTGACGGAAATGCCTTTCCGCCAACACTTGTGCCTTCTGCACTGGGTATAATTGTGGGACGACCACCAATAAGAGCTGCAGCTGCAGAATTGCTGGTTCCCAGGTCAATTCCTATTATCTTTGCCATTTAATAATTCACCTCATTTGTTTAGATTAGTACATTCTCATATTTATCAACTATTTTTCTTTGTTCTCTGATATCTTTACCTTTGAATATCGAACCACTCTGTCTTTTATCCTATATCCCCGCTGGAACTCTTCTAACACAGTATTGTTGGGGCACTCGTCAGAGGATTCCTTCATCATGGCTTCATGACATTGATGGTCGAACTTCTGTCCCACTGCATCAATGGGTTCAAGACCCCTTGATTCAAGAATGCTTTTCAACTGATTATATACCAGCTCCATTCCCTTCAAAATGGAATCCCTGTCCTGTGATTCCCTGGCGCTGGCAATCCCCCGCTCCATGTTCTCCATTACATCAATAAGTTCTGTCACAAGGTTAACATTTGCATATTCGATAATCTCTGCCCGTTCCCGGTCCGTCCGTTTTTTGTAATTGTCAAATTCGGCTGTAAGTCGCTGGAGATGGTTCAAGTAATCTAATGCAAGGATCCTGGATTCATCAAGTTCACACACCAATTCTTCTGTTGAACGTTCCTCAACCTCCTTTTCCCCATTTGCAATGCCATGTTCCTGGTCATCCTGTGTCGTTAATCCTTCCTCAGGCTCATCGGTCCCATCTTTTGATAGGTCAACCTCAACTATCTTCTTCTTTACCATATCATGCCTCTATTGGATACAGTTTAAACACTCTCGTAGCAATTTCCGTTTCTAATAATCGTCCCCAATGTCGGGTGCCTGGATACCATCATAACTATCTACCCTGTGTTCGGGTTTGACATCCATAAGTCCAGTGTACTTGGATGCAAATACATCATCGACTCTCAGTATCATTGAGACTGCATCAGTGGCAGATTTAATTGACTGCACTTTCACTTTCAATGGCTCGACCACACTGGTTTCTTTCATATCCATTACCTTGCCGGTATTTACATTCAGGCCTACGGTCTTATTGCCTTTCTTATGCTCGGACCGCATTTCCACAAGGACATCTGCCGGGTCAAGTCCTCCATTCTGTGCAAGAGCCCGTGGGATGCCTTCCATTGCCTCGGCAAACGCTGAAATTGCCAGTTGTTCGCGCCCCTGCAGGGATGAAGCGTAATCGCGCAGTTGCATTGCGGTCTCAACCTCGGGTGCGCCCCCTCCGTACATCACATTCTTCTCATCCAGCACGACCTTGACCACGTTCAGGGCATCGTCCAGGGCACGCTCCACTTCTTCAGTGATATAATCCGCACCGCTGTGGACTACTACAGTAACTGCTTTGGGATTATCGCAACCCTCGAAATACATCATCTTGTAGTTACCCAGACCCCTTTCCTCCACTATTTCGGCTGCACCCAGGTCGTCTGGAGAAATATCCGTTGTATTGGAGCGCAAAATGGCCCCTGTAGCACGGACGATTTTTTTAATGTCATCCTCTTTCACCCTCCTGATAGCGAGGATGTTCTGTTTACCCAGGTAATGAAGAGAAATATCATCAATGCCTTTTTCTGTGACCAGCACGTTCACTCCGGCTTTAACCAGACTGTCCACCTGATCCTTTACGGTCTGGTATTCTTCATGATATGCCTCATCCAGCTGTTCCACAGTGGATATCTTTATCTTGGAACTTGTAGAGGTCTTCTGAACCTCAATACCCACATCAAGCACAGCGATCTTCGCATTATCTATGCGTTTTGGCATGTTATTGTGGGCACGGGCTTTGTCTATGACCATACCCTTGACGAGCCTTGTATCCTTGATGGACCCGCCTTTCTGGTGGATGATCTGGATATTATGTTTAATATCGGTCTGGGACTCGTCTGTTATGGCTTTGATAGCGTCCACGCACAGGTCTGCAAGATTATCAAGTGCCATTTCACTGCCTTTTCCTGAAAGTGCGGTCAAGGCTATCTTCTTCAAGATCTCAGAGTTATCCTCGGTAACTTGAATGGCAGTGGATTCCAGGATCTGTTGTGCTTTTTTTGCTGCCAGCTTGTATCCGCTAACGATCAATGTGGGATGTACCTCAAGTTCTATCAATTTCTGGGCCTGGGTCAGGAGTTCGCCTGCGAGCACAACTGCACTGGTAGTACCGTCTCCAGCTTCCTGTTCCTGGGTCCTTGAGATCTGTACCATCATCATAGCAGCCGGATGCTGTACATCTATTTCCCTTAAGATGGCTGCTCCGTCATTGGTTATCATGACGTCTCCAACAGCATTTACCAGCATCTTATCCATACCTTTTGGACCGAGAGTGGTCTTCACGGCTTCTGCAATTGCTTTTGCCGCGGTAATGTTCATGGACTGTGCATCCCGGCCCGTGGTCCTTGATTTGTTCGGGTCAATGATAATTATTGGCTGTCCGCCCATTCCTGACATCGATTATTTCCTCCAGAGATATTAACTAAATGGTGTTATCTATATAATAAGAACACTTCTAACTGTTTGTACTTCTATATAATAATAACGGATGTAG
>JAMJFQ010000001.1:0-78019 GCA_023544605.1 ANME-2 cluster archaeon
CGAGGTCTTTTTCTGATTTGAGCAGTCCCTCTTTGAAAGCGATATTCATTTCAATACTTGAAAAATAAAAATCCAGTCCTGTAAGTGGCAACTTAGTTCTTGTTTTGATTTGATAATCATCAAGGGAATTTTTTGTAAATTTCAATTCCATTTCAGGGATAAAACTGTCTTTCCTGAAATATCGCGCACTGAGATTGTCATGTAAATAATTGTCATAAATCACCTCTGGATTACCTGACCGCATGCATTCAAAATCTCCCTCCTCCAGTTCGTGATGCATCTTGGTGAACTCATCTTTGCTCATCCTTTCGATAATCATATCAATATCTTCAGTTCCCCGGCTTCTTCCATGTGCGATGGCAACAAAACCAGAAACAATGATGTATTTGACATATTTTTCTACTACCCTGACAAAATCTTCTGCAAATATATCAAGAATAGTCCGGTCTTTAATTTCTCTATCAATCATATCTCTAACATTAATATGCGAGACCTGTTTTAATGTTTGTTATTGATAAATACCTAATATTCGCAGATCATATTCTCATTATTTCAATGCGAACAGATTTCCCATATCCAACTGGCTGGTCATGAACCATAACCCAAAAACGATCAAAAACACACCGCATCCCATCAGTATCCGCTGGTACAGTAATTCGGACATCAGCGATTTACCCCTACTCATAGCAGTCGACACTGCAGTGTACCAGCCCAGGTCAGCCATCAAGTGCCCTACCAGGAAAATAGAGGCAGCGAACAGGCTGCTCTCAAGCCCCATCAGGATCATCCCGGCCCCCGCAGTAAGCCACCACAACCAGAAATACGGATGGGATATAGACGTGATCACTCCGGCAGCAAACGGACTCTTAAACACGCTCTCACCCCCAAAAAGCGTAGCTGTCTGCCCCTGCCTCATGGTCATGACCCCGAACATCACCAGTACCGCACCGCCCACTACAGAGATCCACAGGATAACATCCTGGTTTGCAAGTGCAGAGAACCCTGTCACAATCAGGATAAATACCAGCAACTCTATCAGCGCATGTCCCGACACCACCTTGGGTCCGCTGGTCCAGCCCCTGGTCAGCGACGTCTCAATAGTTGCGAACAGCATAGGTCCGGGCACAAGGGCACCTGTCAGCCCTACACTGAACCCGATAACCAGCATCTTCAGGATATCCAGCATTATCCAAAAACCCGGGGTTATAAAAAGCCTATTCTTCGGATGTGAATACTATGATCTCGTGGTTGATATGGTCAAGGGTCTCCCTAAGCCTTTTATGAAGAGGTGTACCATCTTCGCACAGTGACATATGGTTTTCGATCGCTTCCTTATTACCATAGAGGCGCTCAAGGACCATTTCCTTCTCTATCTGAGCCTGTATGATCGAATCCTTAACCTTTATTTTCCCCATGCTACCAGCATCCGAGTTCAGACAGGCATAAAAATATGCCCATCTTTATAGTATTATCTCTATATCTAATTGTTCAGCCAATTCCTTATATCTGTTTCGTATGGTTACCTCAGTGACACCCGCTACTTCTGCTACTTCACGCTGGGTCCTGCGGTCTCCACACAGGATACTGGATATATATATGGCAGCTGCCGCAACACCCGTAGGTCCACGGCCCGAGGTAAGTTCCTTCTCTGCAGCCTGTCTCAATATCTCCACACCCTTGGACTGCACTTCACCGTGCAAATTCAGGCCCGAGCAGAACCGGGGTATGTAATCGATGGGTGACGTCGGCATGAGTTTCAGGCCCAGTTCCCTGGATATGAAACGGTATGTCCTGCCGATCTCCTTGCGGCTGACCCTTGAAACCTCGGCAATTTCGTCCAGTGTCCTTGGTACACTGCACTGGCGGCAAGCTGCATACAGTGCAGAAGCGGCCACACCTTCAATACTGCGGCCCCGTATCAGGTTCATATCCACAGCTTTACGGTAAACTACGGCCGCCGTTTCCCTCACATTACGGGACAGACCCAGTGCACTGGCCATCCTGTCCAGTTCAGACAGTGCAAAAGCCAGGTTGCGTTCAGTGGCATTGCTGACCCTTATCCTGCGCTGCCATTTACGCAGCCGGTATAATTGAGCTCTGCTCTTGGACGAAATTGATTTTCCATATGAATCACGGTTACGCCAGTCTATCATGGTAGACAGACCCTTGTCGTGAATGGTATAGGTCATGGGCGCCCCTACCCTGCTCCTCTTCATGCGCTGGTCATGGTCGAATGCTCTCCATTCCGGTCCCTGGTCAATGAACTCTGAATCCACGACCAGACCGCATTCGTTACATACCAGTTCTGCCCGCTCATAATCCTGCACAAGGTTACGGCTGCTACACTCTGGACATTCCACCTTTGGCTTTTCGAACGAACCGACCTTTTCCTTTTCATTTCGTATCCTCTCACGGATCTTACTTCTCTGGGGTCTTTCAATCTCTTTTTCTCTTTCTAATTCAGGCATTTTTAATCATTTCCTCAATAACAACCAATGTTCTTGTATTAATTCACAAATATCTATCAAATGTATGGGATACTAACCGGTTTTATATTTACACATCAGCTATTTCACATAGACGTGCTTATGCTTGAGACCGAGAAGTTCCTCGTTTGCCACGTTGCTGTATATTCTGACTGAAAAATAAGGGTGATCGACCGGACCGAACACATCATTTATTTTGCCGAGTTTTTTCATTTTACGGTTGAAGACCACGTTGCTCATTCTGGGCAACGATGCCTTGTTGTCCATTTGTTTTTTTTCATCCCCTCTGACAATCAAGTTCTTATGGCTGGAAGTGTGAAGTACAGTTCCTAATATTTTCAATTATGCACCTCTATGAAAGTAGTATATAAACCAAAGTAATACTATATAAATATATCGTAAAAGGTTTATTTCAGGTTGTTTATCAGATTTAAAGGTTGTGAAACAATGGCGTCATGTGCGCGTTTTTCACTCAACCCTGCACCAAGAGCAACCCTATATGCCTGCTCGTCAGTCATCAGGTCGTCAGGTGAATGGCAATCAGTACCCACAACCAGTTTAGTCCCAACCTCTTCTGCCACCCTTGCCACATGACCATTGGCCCGGTTATGACCGCAGCGCGAAGTTATTTCAAGACAGACACCCTGCTGTGCAGCGACAGACGCGTCCTCTTTTGAGATCAGGCCGGGATGTGCCAGGATATCAGCGCCTGCCTCAATGGCTGCCCTGTTAGTCCCCTGTAGTACCGGCTCGGACAGTGTCTCCCCGTGCACGACCACTACCCTGGCGCCCAGTTCCCTTGCTAAAGCCACCATTTTGGCTATCTTCTGGGGCGGTACATGTGTGATCTCCACACCCGGCAGCACCTGTATATCCCAGACCTCTTCAAGGTAAATGGTCTTTTTAATGCCGTTGAGTACCTGTTCGATATTGGAAAAATCCACGTGGTCAGTGATAGCAATGGCCGTGTATCCATGCACAACTGCTCTCCGTACAAGTTCACTGGGAAGGAGTTCACCGTCACTGAATAGGGAATGGGTATGAAGGTCGATCATGGTCCGGATTAAATAACACAGTGATAGATTTTATATGTATCGCAGCAATGCATAAGAAGGGTAGAAACCCTTTTGAATTGATAAAATAATTTAGATGGTATGACCGAGCCCCTTGACCGAAAACATTTCACTATCATCGCAGGGATCGTAGTGATATCAACTGCCCTGTTAATATTTTACCTTTCCTGGGTCTTCGTTAATGTAATAATTCTGAGCATACTTGGCGCATACGTGCTGCGTCCCCTTGAAATGAGGTTGAGTGAGTTCACAAAGATAAAGAACAGGCGCATTACTTCCATTCTTACTATAGTTGCAGTTGCATTGGTCTTCTCTGCTGTTTTTTTGAATATCATCTTTATAATGGGCTCAGAACTGGCAAAACTCCAACCGGCTGTGCTGGAAACAGATGTGGATGCTATCATCGATTATGGCATGGGACTAATGGGTGACTATATCCCTGATTCAGTACAGCAGAATATGAAGGAGAACCTTGCCGGTTCGGCATCCTCAACCATATTGTCAGCCGTCACACATCTGCAGCGGCTGGTACTGAGCTTTATATCAAATATTGCACTATTTGCCATGGAACTTGCAGTAGTGGTCTTCCTGGTATATTATTTACTCATTGATGGAGAGAACATTGTGCAGACCTTCATCAACATCCTGCCTTCCAACAGGGTGGAGATCGTTAAGGATTTCCTGTACCACCTGGACAGCATCTATAACAGCTTGTTCAATGTCTACCTGGTAGTATGCGTGCTCACAGGTATTATAGGCGGTATCGGACTGATGCTCATCGGGGTCCCATATCCCGTAATGTGGGGTGCTGTCATTGCTGTTTTGGCCTTATTACCCATCGTAGGACCCGGTGCCTTTTATGTGCCTGCAGCCATTTATTATTTCCTGGTGCATGACCCGGTACGGGCCGTGATGATAGTAATATTCGGCTGGCTGTTCCTTGAAACTATTCCCGGGAATGTCATCCGCCCCAGACTGATGATGCAGCGGGGTCAGATCCATCCTATAATCACACTGCTCTCATTCACTGCCCCTTTGTTCGTAGTTGGTGCCATGGGAATTATTATCGGTCCGGCAGCATTTGGTTTCATGCTGGCACTGTACAGGACATACAGGGGAACTGAACCAAAAAATCCAGGTGAAACTCGAAATGATGGTGAGGTATTTGAGGGAGATGAAGTGGTTGAGCAGAAAGAACAAGCGGATGATAGTGAAGAAGAACCGGTAAAAGAATCTACAAAAGAGGATTAAGGCTACGCTTTAGCCACCTGGTTCTTCAAGGTGCCAATACCCTCGATTTCCACTTCCACTATATCGTCAGGCTGCAATTCTCCTACACCTGCAGGAGTACCGGTAGCTATCACATCACCCTTATTTAAGGTCATGATATGGGATATGAACTCTATAAGGCTCGACACGTCAAATATCATATTATTGATATTGGAATCCTGTTTCACCTCTCCATTGACCCGGGAGCGAATTGAAACATCTGACAGGTCGATCTCCCCGGGTTCAATAATAAAGGGGCCAATGGGTGCAAAAGTATCAAAACTCTTTGCCCTGGTCCATTGGTTATCTATCTTTTGGATGTCCCGAGCTGTAACATCATTAAAACAGGTATATCCCATTATCACGTCATCCGCACGCTTTGCCGCTATGTTCCTGCATGTTTTACCTATCACCACTGCCAGTTCAGCTTCATAATCTACTTGATGGCTTTCAGGAGGATACAATATCTTATCACCGTTCCCTATCACAGCAGAGGGAGGTTTGAGGAATAGTATTGGATGGTCCGGCAATTCCATATCCAGTTCTGAAGCATGGTCTATATAGTTCAGTCCAACACCGATTATTTTACCCGGCACTACAGGCGGGAGTGACTCCAGTTCTCCAATTTCGTACGTGTCATTGTACAGATCCCTTTCCACGATCACCCTACTGCCCAGTATGGTCCCGGTCACATTCTTATCTTCCAGTATGAACCTACCCATCATTTATTGCCTTACTCCTATGGACTTACTCCTGTAATGTGTTAATACACCCTAATGACCAATTTTTTTCCCGGTCGCATCCCTATGATATCTTCCAAGCTCACTATTTATAAGCATATTGCCATGGACCACGGGTCCGTCCTTGCAGACTCTCAAGCCGGACGGGTCAATGGTGCATGCACCGCATACCCCGATACCGCATTTGAAATACCTGTGAAGACTGAACTGGGAACGTGCTTCCATCTCAGCTGAATGGAGTATGTCAAGCACCCTGTCCATCATCAATTCAGGGCCGCATACATAACACTGGTCAAAGTCTGTAAGGTCGAACTGGCTCATGAGTTCGGTTACAAATCCATGATGTCCTTTACTCCCGTCATCGGTAGCAACGCTGACACGACCACATTTTGAGAATTGTTGCTCGAACAACAGCTCATCCCCTGTCCTTGCACCTAAAATAACAGTAATATCCACTCCTTTTGCATGTGCCAACTGTGCTAGCGGTAACAGTGGGGCACTTCCCACACCGCCTGCAATTAGTAGTATCCTGTCCCCTTCCAGTTCGAACCCTTTGCCAAACGGACCCCTGATGCCGATGCTATCACCAACATGCATATCTGATAGGGCTGCTGTTGCTTCACCTACTCTCTGTACCGTGATACTGTCCGGTTGTGACAGTGCCATTGGAACTTCATCAAGTCCCCTGACCCATACCATAACGAACTGTCCCGGGGCTGCATCCAGCATAATATCCGTTTTCAGGGTGGTAATGGTAGGTGTTTCATGTATCACCTCTGTAATAACTGCATTTTGTGGTTTCAAAGCCCCACCTTCCTGTGAGCCAGACCGATAATGTCATCCAGTACCAGACCATGGCTTACCAGATATTCGGATAATCCCATGGTCACATCATCGAACACACTGATGCTGTCATAGATGGCGGACCCTATCTGGACCGCACATGCCCCTGCCATCATCATCTCTACAGCATCCTGGTAGTTCGCGATACCGCCTACACCTATTACCGGGATATCCAATGCCTGGTACAGGTCATAGACACACTTTACTGCCACTGGGTGTATGGCAGGTCCTGACAGGCCTCCATACAGGTTGCCAAGGATGGGATACCCGCTGTGAATATCAATAGCCATACTCCGTACTGTATTTATGGCTACCACCGCATCTGCACCTCCTCTCTGGGCAGCTTCACCGATTGCTACAATATCTGTAACATTGGGGGTCAGTTTTACCCACACAGGTGCATTGGCAGTCTGTTTTGCGGCCCTGGTTATCTCTTCTACTAATAATGGGTCCGTACCCACCACTGCACCGTATCCGCTTGCATGAGGGCAGCTGACATTCAATTCATAAGCATCTGCACCATCCAGTCCGTCGATAATTTTGGAAAATTCGTCAGGGTGGGCACCGAACACGCTGGCAATCACTGGTACGCCGCTTTCCTTTGCGGTATCCAGTTCGCCCCGGAACTCCTTGTATGAGGGGTTGGGCAGACCCATGGCATTCAAAAATCCACATTCCAGTTTGAACATGGTGGGATTGGGATGACCCGGTTTTGGTTCGATGCCGATGGATTTAGTAACAACTGCACCTGCACCTGAATTTGCCACTCGTTTGAGAGACGAACCTGTAGTACCCAGTACGCCCGCCGCCAGTATGGTGGGATTTTTCATTCCCATCCCGGTAAGTTCAATGGACAGGTCCGGTTTGGTCATATTATCCATAGACCTCTTCTACTGAAAAATCCTCATGCACTATCTTAGAGATCTTCTCAACAATAGCAGTGGGATCCTCTGCCTGGAACACGTTACGTCCTATTGCCACACCTTTGCCTCCGGCATGTACCGAATCATACACCACCTGCATAAGGTCACGTTCAGTCTCCATCCTGGGTCCTCCGGCAACCACCACAGGGACAGGACATCCTTCCACCACTTCCCTGAATGAGTCCGGGTCGCCTGTATAATTGGTCTTGATTATATCTGCCCCCAGTTCTGCCCCCACGCGGGCTGCATGTTTTACATATTCCACATCATGTTCAGAATCGACTTTAGGTCCCCTTGGATACATCATTGCCAGAAGTGGCATACCCCATTCATCACATTTACCTGCGATCATACCCAACCCTTTCAGCATCTCGGCCTCATCGTGGGCACCCACATTTATATGGACTGACACGCAGTCAGCTCCCACCTTGATGGCCTCCTCGACTGTTGTGACCAGTACTTTGTGGTTTGGGTCCGGGCCCAGAGAGGTTGAAGCTGAAAGATGGATGATCAGTCCCACGTCCCTGCCGTAACCACGATGACCGTACTTTGGCAGACCCATATGTCCCAGTACTGCATTGGCACCGCCATCTGCTACTTTGTTCACCATAAATGAAAGGTCCTTCAAACCTTGTATCGGCCCGGCACCCACACCATGGTCCATAGGAATGATTATGCTTTTGCCGGTTTTTCGGTTAATGATCCGCTCCATCCGAACCGATTTGCCTATATTTCCTGCCCGCAGGATATTCGTATGCATAAATTACCACCTGAATCCATTGAAAGGTTATTATGGTACTTATTTATTTAGCCACCTGTGAAATACAAGCATTATTATTCACATTAGACATATTTAATAATTGCAAATAGGTTCATATGCTATGAATTCATATCAATAAATTGGGGTAATGTAATAAAACGAACGAAAGTGAAGTACCAATGAAATTACATGAAATTTTATTGAAGGACATTATGACCAGAGGCGTTATTACCATCAACATGGACCTCTCTGTAAAAGATGCAGCTCACCTGATGTCAAGACAGAAAGTTTCTGCAATAGCAGTTACCGATCATACTGGTGAGATTATGGGAGTGATCTCAGAGATGGATTTGCTGAAGACCGTAAATGACGTGTCCCTGTTGGATAAACCGGTTGAGGCTGTTATGAATTATCATGTGGTTTCTGTTAAACCTACAACTACATTGAAAACAGCGGCAGAGATCATGATGGAAAAAGGTTACCACAGGTTAATAGTCCTTTCAGAATCGGGTGTAGGTGCATCATATCGTCCTGTAGGAATAATAAGTGCCAGTGATATTGTAAAGACCATTACACAGCTCTGAGAATTGTTCGTTATAACTGCCGCTTACTGGCAGGGAGTCTGCAAAACTTTGAGCTTAACTGAGCATGTTCCCTGATAATATCTGATTTAGTTAACATGCCAATCATCCTGGTGGGGTTATTTCGGTCCACAACAGGCAGCCGTCCGATCTTGTTATCCAGCAATTTCCTTAGTGCAGATTCAAGTGTCTCGTCCTCATAGGTCACCACCAGCGAGCGTGTCATAATCTCCTTCACCTGTATAGTATCCCGTTCATCAAAGGGCACTTTTTCTGCGTCCTC
Organism: ANME-2 cluster archaeon; assembly: GCA_023544605.1. Lineage (GTDB taxonomy): Archaea > Halobacteriota > Methanosarcinia > Methanosarcinales > Methanocomedenaceae > Methanocomedens_B. The sequence goes on from JAMJFQ010000001.1 coordinate 8,959, forward strand.
GAAAGTGACCATACCTACCAGTTCCAGATTGTCCAGTACAGGGTAACCGATATGGCGGTATTTGTGAATAAGGTTCAATACTGTCTGTACTTTTGTAGCCGGACTCACAGTAATAATGTCGCTGCACATAACATCTTTTACACTGACCAGTTCCAGTACGTCTATGGTCATTTCGCGGCGGTGGGCAGGGGAGTCTATCCGGCTGGGGACCTGCTTTTCATAAATAGACCACTTACCTGACATGACATATGCCAGGGTCGAAGCCAGCATAAGGGGCGGCAACAGGTTGTAGTTCCCGGTAAGTTCTGATACCATGATTATTGCGGCAATAGGTGTTTTTGCCACTCCGGCCAGCAGTGCAGCCATTCCTACAAGCACGAAGGTCGAGTATTCTATTACAATGGTGGGGAAGAGGGTATTGAAGGTAATCCCTAAAAACCCGCCCAGCATCGCACCGACCACCAGGGTGGGCCCGAACACACCGCCGCTACCACCACTGCTGATACTGAAGGATGTGGCAATGATCTTGGCGAATAGCAATATTATCAGCGATCCAACTAACAGTTCCTGGTTAATGGTCAACTGGATCAACCCGTATCCCACACCCAGACTCTGGGGTACGAAAAATGCCATAATGCCCAGCAGTAAACCACCAATGGCTGGTTTGAAATGTTTGGGTATGGCAAGTTTCCTGAAAAGGTCTCTTAGCCCGCAGAACACATGGATATAAAAAATGCCCACAGCCGCAGCCGCAATACCCAGCAGGGCATAGAATATTAGTTCGTTGGGATGATTGAACTGGTAATCGGGCATTGAGAACAGTGAATCCCAGCCGAAAAAAGAACAGAATATAGAGTAGGCGATAGTTGACGAAATGAAAGCCGGTACAATTCCTTCTGATTCAGAACCTTGCCTGTACAGTACTTCGATGGCGAAGATGGCACCACCCAGGGGCGCCTTGAATATACTACCAATACCTGCCGCCATTCCACATATTACCAGGATACGTCGGTCCCTTTCAGTCAGGTTAAGTTTGGTCGCAAGTACTGAGCCGAAACCTGCGCTGATCTGTGCTATTGGTCCTTCCCTGCCTGCACTGCCTCCTGAACCGATGGTTATCATGGATGCAGCGGCCTTGATGAAAGGCACACGTGTACGTATCACGCCTCTGTGCCGATGATAGGAGTCTATGACCGAATCGGTCCCGTGACCCTCTGTTTCGGGTGCATAGCCGTAGACTAAGAAGCCTGCAACCAGTCCACCAAGGGCCGGTAGAAGTATGAGCAGTAAGTGATGGGGGTTGGAGGGGGGTACGACCAACAGGTCAATATCACCCCCGGGTGTAGCAGGGTAGTATCCACCTATACCGCCCAACAGGTAGTAGGTGGAGTAATACAAACCTGAATAGAAGAGCACTGCGACCAGGCCGCCGACCACACCTACTATGGTGCTGAGCAGGGTCCATCGCTGGACCTCTTTCAGGTCGAGTTCACGTACTATCTCAGCAACCCTGCTATTGAACTTCATTGTTCAACACCAACCTTAAAAAAGGGAAATTTAATCCGGGTATGATTGGATAGTAAAAAAAATTGAACCGCGCTTTTTCGGTTTGTCCATGAATTGTTATATTTGTAGAATCCGTCTACTAAACCTTCTTTATTTTTGTGGTTTATAATTACACCATTCATTATAAGTTTAATGATAATATAAATCATGAAAGAATAAAATGTCGTAATTACCTTGATAATACATCTTAAAAGAGGATAAAGGAAGAATGATGGAACTGATACAGGAATCGGTAATGAGTATACTGGATGAAGCACCCGACGCAGGCCATGATATCACCCACACCCTGCGGGTCAGGGACCTGTGCCTGCATATTGCTGATACTGAAGGTGGAGACAGGCAGGTGTTGGAAGCTGCGGCCCTGTTACATGACATCGGGCGCCCGAGGGAGTTTCAGGACCCATCAGTTGACCATGCCGCCATATCCGCTCAAATGGCGCCCGATATACTCACCTCTGCAGGCTTCCCCACGCAGAAAATTCCCGCAGTTGTCTATGCAATAAAACACCATCGCTACAGTTCGGGAGTAACACCGGACAGCCTGGAAGCCAGGATCCTGCAGGACGCGGACAGGTTGGATATTTCAGGGGCTCTGGGGGCGGCTATGACCTTTGCATATTCAGGCGCTATGAACCGTAAATTGTACCATTACAGCGACCCCCTGGCCAAGCGAAGGGAAGTGGACGGAGATGAATATGCACTGGACCACATTCTCTCAAAACTGATGCTTCTGCCCCGTTTTATGCATACCACTACGGCCCGGCGTCTGGCGCAGGAGCGAAGCAGGTTCTTGCAGGGATTTGTGGAGCAATTGGCAAGCGAGATAGATCTTGGCAGGAGGCAGCCAGATGGGTAGACCGATAACCCCTTTATTGACCGTTGACCTGATGTTGGCCATGGGGGATAGGATTGTACTTATAAAACGGGCAAATCCTCCATACCAGGGCCAATGGGCACTACCAGGCGGATTCGTGGAGGTAGGGGAGACTGTGGAAGAAGCTGCTGTGCGTGAAGGGAATGAGGAGACCGGTCTGGATGTGGAATTGAAATCACTGGTAGGGGTATTCTCGGACCCTGGCCGTGACCCCAGAGGCCATACTGTGAGCATCTGCTTTGCAGCACTGGGCCGGGGCATACCGCAGGCATCCACGGATGCACAGGACGTGGCAATGTTCGACCTTGACGACCTCCCACCGCTGGCCTTCGACCATCAACATATCATCAACACGGGCAGGGAGAAATTAAGGGAGCTTATCTTCCAAGCTCAGCATTGATGCGCCGAAGCACCTCCACCAACATGGTTTGCACATCGTCAGTGTGGTTGCTGCCTGCAGTCTCATCTTCCATGTCTAACAGGACGGTTATGCTCTTGGTGATGGTATGTATGATGTCAAGCATCTCGTCTTTGGTTATCAGCCCGCTGTAATATGAATAGAACAACGTGCTGCCCGAGCGCTCCAGCTTCTTCTTGAACGATGCCCTGGCATTGGACACTTCCTGCCTTGAATAAGGTTCATTAAAGAAGGGTACCAGTTCAGGCAGGTTCTGGCCTATCCAGGTCATCTCACTGCGCCCCTGTGCGTTCTTGAAATCGGCACAGAGCCTGGCGATAACCCATTCCCTGGCTGTGAGGTGTGTGGTCTGCTTCAACAGCCGGGTGACCTGCGAATGGTCTTTTTTTTCTATTTTCTTGAATTTTTCATACTTCATTGGCGTGCCACCATTTGTATAACAACCATTGTATTACACTTAGTAATACTTCATATGTTTTAAATATATTACAGACAACCTGTCAAGACCGATGAAAATACTGCTTCCCATTGATGGGTCTGAGTTTTCCAAAAAGGCAGCCCAGGTAGCTTTGAGAATATCCAAACATCACTCTGCACACATCGTGCTGTTGCATGTGATAGCCTCATCAGGCCAGGAGAGAAAGAAGTGGATGGAGGAAGGTGCTGATAAACTGCTGGAGGTCTACACGAAATCAATGGTGGATGATGGCCTGGATGGAGCCATGATAACGTCACTGATCGAAGATGGGGACCCGGCAGACCAGATCATTCAAACCGCTGAGTTAAATGGTGTGGACAGGATAATCATGGGGACCCATGGAAAGACCGGACTTAAGAAGATAACGGGGAGTGTCACCGAGAAGGTGCTGCGCAATTCTAAGGTGCTGGTTCTGGGAGTGCCGCCGAACTATGAGATCTGAAGGGCTTACGGGAAAACCGGAGTGTTTGTTATTATGACGGGGCCGTATCTTGCAGGTGTTGATATTGGTGGTACAAAAATAACCGTGAGCCTGGCAAACATTGAAGGGATATCTGTCAAAATTTACCAGGGTATCAGGCTGGAGGGCAGCAATACCACAATACCTGAGCAGGTTGATCTCTTATTAGGGTATGCCTGTGACCATATAGGGGTCAGGGCGGATGAGATCATGGCCGTGGGTGTGAGTTCCTGTGGTCCTTTTGTAAAAGAAAATGATGAGTTAATAATAGCTGCACCCAACCTGTGCGGCGGACTTGCAATAGACAGAGGTATCATTCCAAATGACTGGACCAGGATACCATTGGAATCAGTCCTGTCCCGGCGGTGGGGAAGGATGACGATTGAAAATGACGGTGTGGCTGCAATTATGGCTGAAAGGCTCTTTGGGGCCGGAAGGGGTGAGGACGATGTGGTATATGTTACCTGGAGCACCGGAATAGGAAGTGGTGCCTATGTTGACGGCAGGTTGATACATGGTAAGAATGGAAATGCCCCTCATATCGGGCACATCTATCTTGCAGAGGACGGCCCTCCTTGTGGATGTGGTAACTTTGGAGATATGGAATCTTTGGTATCCGGGGTAGCCATTGCCCGGGACTTTGGAAGTGTTAGGTCAGCCGAAGAGGTGTTCGCTGCTTACCGCGGTGGTGATGGTAAGGCTGAAGAAATAATCAACAGGGCTGTTATAAACTTTGCCAGGGGCCTGGCTTCCATCAATGCTGTACTGGATACAAGTGTTTTCTTGATAGGGGGCAGCGTGTTCATTAACAACATTGACATCCTGCTGCCCGGTATAGAAGCTGAGTTCTATCGTTCATTTCCTCTATTATCAGAAGACGTTGATATCAGACCCTGCGCCTTAGGCGCCTTCCTGGGAGATATGGCAGCATTTAGCCTCGTCATGCCCGATGAATGGATAAAAAAATGGCAGGATAACAGGCCATGGGAACATGCCCCACCAGCGGTCATACTTGAAAAATAAGGATACTATCCTCTATCTCTTCATTGAATCCACGATCTCTTTTTTAAGCCCCGGATACTTTGCCAGGTACTCGATGCGCTCTTTATTAAGGGTATCATCCATTTCTTTTATCTGCTCGTCAGTATAGTAGGTCTCGGGACTGAGACGTTTCATGTCAACTCCCTCGATGTCCTTTGCAACCTGTATGCCGAAATGGGGCTCTTCTATCCATTCAATGGTACCCCGGGAGATGTTGCGGATAATTGAGGCCATCTCTGGTATCTCTATTCGGTTGACCTTCTGTTTTATGATTCTATGCCCCTTCTCATCTACTTCTCTGACCTCACCTGAACCGCCTGTGTTCAAGAGGTAGCATTGTACCTTATCGCTGTTATTCTTCACGAAATCGTAGAACCAGTTACCTTCATCTTCTTCATTTCCCACGATGAAAGGATTGGTCCCGACCACGCGTACCGATTCACCTATTCTTGTAGGATCACCGGCTGAGGTCTCGATAGACTCGCCCAGCATGAAATAGGCGGCAGCCTGTTCGGGTGTCAGTTTAGACGCCATAGGTACTACAGTATTACGGCGGGTGATGAAAGCAATGATCATCCCGTCGATCTCACCTAGCGGGGGCAGGTCGATGGAATCAGTGATGTTCTCCTCGCCCAGGTCGGTCCGCTGTATCACACCCCTGCCATTTCCTGTCAGGGTCTCATCAAGGAACTCGACCTTTCCGGTATGGTCTACCATCACGTTCTCAAATACCGCATCCCGTCCCTGGGCTGCTTTGTATATCAGCGGTTGGTGCTCTGGATAGATGTCGGTCTTAAGGTAGAACCCTCTCTCAGTACCAAGGGCTGAACCGTCCTTCTTAAGCAATACAATATCATCCTGGACGATCTCAACACCTTCACCCTCACCGAACAGGGCATGGTTGTGGCATGAATGGGTTGTCTTGCCTGTACCAGATAAACCAAAGAACAGCATGCTGTAGCGTTTGAGCTGTCCGCCGGGCTCCTTTGCCCGGACGATCTTAGCCCCTGCATGAATACCCAGCATATCCTGTGCCTTGGCAAACCACATGGCCATTCTTAAAAAGCCTTTCTTAGCTTCGCCCAGATAGTCTGAACCCAGTACGAAGGTGACACCGATTTCGGGGAAAACCAGTATCTGTCTATCCTTCTCCTGCCATTCGGGTATGTATATGAGGTTCAATTTCGGGCTGATTGCCATCTGAGGGATAGTATCAGCATCCAACAGCAGTTTTGCCCACATGTATGGCAGCCTGATCGAATCCTTCCTGTATGTTGAAACATATATGGTACATTCCGGACTGTATTCGTCATTATCACACATCTTGCGTTTTGTGCTCACAAGAGGTGCTTTCTTAAGATAATTTGCTACCTGTTCCATTGTATTGGGCAGATTTTCCCTAATCTTCTGCTGTGCAGCATTCAATTTTGGAAGCTGGACGTCAGGGTTGCCTATGTATACGGTGACTCCTGCACTCCTGCTTTTAACTGATGTAGAAAAGTTGTAGTTACCGAATTCAGTCTTATTGCCAACTTTCTCAGCCATATCCTGTAATTCCTGCTCAGTTGCCCGAATTACATTGGTCTGGTTGGGAAGTCCAGCAACAATCTTTCTTACGTCTTCAAGTATTTCCATGCTTCCCCTCCTTGGAGGCGTACTATTTTACTTTGTCGATTTAACAATTCGATCGTTAATTTCTTTTAACGACCTGCAACTATCGTGATCTTTCATGAACCCAATAGTAAATTAAGTTTTAGAGGTAAAATAAAATTTAAAAATTAATCACAGTTACTATGCTAAAAGGATACATTATTTTACAAAGCTACCCAGGGAGGATGTGGTCTTGAGTCCCATTTCTGTAAGGTAATAAGTCTGGAAACTCCCATCACGCCGGGATTCTACCATGCCTGCATCCTTTAGCAGCTTAAGATGATACGACAGGGCAGGATATTTATATTCAGTGATCTCCACAAGCACGCACACGCACAGGTCACATACCTCCAGCGCCTTGAGAATTCTAAGCCTTACAGGGTCACAAAGCACCCTGAACAGTGAGGCAGCTGTACTAACATCCTCATGCATTGCTTTTTTTACTTTTTGATCCATATCCGGAGATAGTTCGTAAGGGATGATACACTCCTTTTTTTTTGGATTATTCTTCTTCATATTTTCATCTATTTAAACCATCATCTTTTGTTCAGGTATTAAGATCAAACGGTAAATAATCATTGCAGCAAAGGATAATATTCAACAGCTGTCCAGCATTTCTCTTATCTGGTAAGTAATATGGTCTATTTCTACAAATAGTGGACCCAGAGATGAATTTTCGCCTGCAAGCACGACAATGAGTGCTTTGTTACCTGCACCTACTATGATAAGTTTGCTGCGTTCACATTCAATGACCACGCGTTGTGCAAGATCATTCTTCCCCTGCCCTATCATGATATCGGCCGCGTTTTTCAATGCAGAACTCATAGCTGCAAGTGTATCAGCATTGGTATTTAATGGTACTGAAGAAGCCAGATTAACACCGCTGCGGCTTGCAACAACTACTGCTTCTATGTTACCCTTTGACTTAAAGCCGATAAGCAGTTCCATCAGTTCCGCTAAAACATCACTTGTCATGGTCATAATCTATTTTGTTCACATTATAGTAAAGGTGTTTATTTTTCAATTTTATAATCTTTAACGCAATATAAATATAAGTTTGCCGCTTACATAACCCACAATATTTCAATAAATGATATTATAAGCCATATTACATATATATACGCGTCATAATAGATTGAACATGATCAATGAGGGGATGAATTACATTGGCGAAAGATTCGATAGGCATAATCTTTGGAAAAACAGGGACACATGATTTCAGGTTTGCTGTGCCAAATAGCAGCGATGTTAAACGTACGGATTATGTAAAAGCCTGGCACGAGACCGACGGTTGGACACTTGCCCAGGTCATATCAATGACCCGTACTAGTGACGATTTCAAACTGGACGAAGCCGCCGATGCGGCAGGAGGGGCAAAGGTGGACAGCCCCAACAGCAATCTTGTCGCCGAGGCCGTGGTAATAGGAAGTAGGGGTGATGACGGACTATTAAGGTCGCCCCGCACTCCTTTTATTCCCGGGGACAAGGTATTTGATGCAGACCATCAACTGATTCGCGCAACCCTGGGGCTGTCCCATGGCGATATATATATGGGACTGCTGGAAGGGCATGACATCAAGGTGACCCTTGATATGAACAGCCTCATCCAGAAGCACTGCAGTATCCTGGCCAAAACAGGCAGCGGGAAATCATATACTGCGGGTGTCATACTGGAAGAGATACTTGAACAGGATGTACCGCTGCTTATTATTGACCCTCACGGGGAATACAGTTCACTTAAGGAACCGGGCTCAGGGAACCAGGCAGACCTGTATAAGAAATACGACATCTCACCCCGGAGCTATGCTTCCAATATCACGGTGTACACACCTGCCAACAAAGTATTGAACCCGAATGCTGATGACGTATTCAGGCTCGACGGTATGAACCTGAGCCCCCAGGACCTGATACAGATACTTCCTGATGAAAAATCCAGTAACATGCAGGGTATACTGTTCGAAGCCATTTCCAAGATCCGTGCTGAGATGGAGCACTATACTCTTGACGATATTATTTTCGAGGTGGGTAATAATAAGAGCAAACTGAAATGGAATGTGATTTCTTCCCTGGAATCTATACGGGACGTGGATATTCTCTCTGACAACCCCACCACGTTGGAAGAACTGTTCAGCCGTGGCCGGGCCGCCATCATTGATATGAAGGGCGTAGCCCCACAGCTGCAATCGATGATCGTTGCAAAACTGTGTGGTGACCTGTTCGAGGCCAGGAAGATGGGAAATGTACCGCCAGGAATGCTGGTGGTGGAAGAAGCCCACAACTTCTGCCCTGAGCGGGGATTCGACAAGACCCAGAGCACGGAAATACTGCGTACCATTGCATCAGAGGGGCGTAAGTTCGGGCTGGGAATGATGGTTATCAGCCAGCGGCCGGCCCGTGTGGACAAGAACGTGCTGAGCCAGTGCAATACCCAGATCATCATGAAGATGACAAATCCCAACGACCTGAAAGCCATAAGCAAGGGGCTGGAAGGTATCAGCAGCGAGGTGGAAGAGGAACTGAAAAGACTTCCGCCAGGTGTGGGTATGCTGGTCTCGAACGATATCGAACAACCGGTACTGGTGGACATCAGGGTACGCAAGAGTAAACATGGCGGGGAGTCAGTGAACATAGCCAAATCCACAGGCCAGCAAAAAACGTCACACGAGGATGTAAAAAGAACACCAGCCAGACCGATGTCTTCAACAAACCAGCCATCACGAAAGGAATCGCACCCGACAAAGTCTGAAGGTGGCGGATTGTTTAAAAAGGTGTTCGGGTCAGGTAAATAATATAATATTATCAGAGCGCTATTTGGCACGGTACCGTGCAGCCGATTCTTTTAGCGCTTCGATACCCGGCAATTTCTCACCGGCAAGGAAATCCAGACATGCCCCTCCTCCGGTACTCACATGGTCTATCCTTGAATCCAATCCCGACTTATACAGGGCGGCTGCAATATGGCCGCCGCCTATGACGCTGAACCCTGATTCCGTGGCAGCCTCTATCAGTTCCATTGTACCCAGGCTGAAGATCTCATTCTCGAACACACCAGCAGGCCCGTTCATGATCACGGTCTGAGCATTGCGTATCTCTTTTGAGAACGCCACAATGGTCTCCAACCCAATATCATGGATGGGCAGGTCAGAGTGATGGTTCTTCTTAAGCATTTCTATGAATTCTTCCACCCGCTCCCCATCCTTATTCAGTGCAACATCAAAGGGCAGTCCTATCTGGTCATTAAACCTGTCCAGCAGTTGTTCTGCAAGCGGTATCTGGTCAACATATCCCTGACTCTGGATGAATTCCATGTTAGGTTTGCCTATATCCACACCTTTTGCAGCCAGGAAGATGTTCGACACCACACCGGTTAACAATACTCTATCAGCCTTTTTATTTGCCAGCACGTGTTCGGTCACTTTAAGGGAGTCGTCCACTTTGGCACCACCCAGCACATATACACAAGGCCGGTTTTTGCCTTTACAGCCTCTGCTCAGGGAAGTTATCTCTTTCTCCATCAACCTGCCTGCTATGCTGGGGAGTACCTGGGTAAATCCTATGATCGACAGGTGCGAGCGGTGGGATACTGCAAATGCATCGTTCATGTAGAAGTCCATCAATGGGTACAACCGCCGTACCATGACTGACATGGCATGTTCCCGGGCAGGCCGTTTCATGCTTTCTTCTGAAAAGAACCTGACATTCTCGAGCATAAGGATATCGCCTTCCTTAAGTTTCTTTATTTCTGAGATAGCACGGGACCCGAAGATATCGTCAACATATTTTACATCCTTACCCAGCAGTTTGGACAATTGCTTTGCATGGGGTTCCATGGTGGTAAAGTCCTGTTTGCCAGGTCGGCTCTGGTGGCTCATGAGCACCAGGCGCGAATCTTCCAGTTCCCTAAGTGTGGTAAGTGAGCTCCGAAACCGTTTATCGTCAAGTATCCCCTGGTCCGGGGTCATAGGCGAGTTCAGGTCCAGCCTGCAAAGAATCGTTTTCCCTGATAGGTCAAAATCGTCAATGGTAAGATAGTCTCTGGTTGACAAGTATGTATACCTCTGTCCTCTTATCCTGAAATATCTGCTCTAAAATATAACATGAAGGTAATTTAACCTTTTTGGATAAAGGTAAGAATAAGTTTGTATATTCACGAATGTACTTATGCCAAAAAGAGATTGCAGTCACTAATTTACAATAAAGTTGAGTAACAATTAGGGGACCATTAAAACCTTTATACCTTAAATTACATATAAACTTAAAAAGTCCGGAGCACCAGCAACCATGAATGTAAACCGCGAGCAAATACTGATAGAAGCCCTCCCTTATATCCGTGAGTTCCACGACTCCATCATGGTCATCAAGGTAGGAGGCCATGCCATGGTGGACCCAGGGCTCATGGAAGACATAGTCCAGGACGTTGTACTCCTGCGTTATGTAGGTATCCATCCTATCATCGTCCATGGCGGCGGTCCTGAGATAACCCAGAAAATGGAACAGATGGGAAAGAAGAGCGAGTTCATTGCAGGACTGCGTATCACCGATGATGAGACCATGGAGATAGCCCGTATGGTATTGGTAGGGAACATCAATACCCGAATCGTATCGTCTATCGGTACCTACGGTGGTAAGGGTCTGGGACTATCAGGCAAGGACGGCCGGCTCATCATGGCCAAAAAGAAAGCCCTCCAGCGGGTCACCGTTGAAGGCAGGGAACATGATGTAGACCTGGGCTGGGTAGGGGATGTGGAGCTTATCAATCCAGAGGTACTCTTAATGGCGGCCGGTAAGGGTTATATCCCGGTCATTGCACCCATTGCAGTAGATGAGCAGGGCAATAGCCTGAACATCAATGCCGATACCGTAGCCGGCGATATAGCCGCAGCTATGCGGGCCAAGAAACTTATACTCATGACCGATGTGCCGGGTGTATTGCAGGACCCTGCTGACACATCCAGCCGCATCTCACGCATAAAGCTTGAACTAATCGAGGACATGATAGGTGATGGCACCATTGCGGGAGGTATGATACCTAAAGTCCGCTCAGCAGCGAATGCAGTGGAAAAAGGTGTGGAAAAAGTGCATATTATCGATGGCAGCAAGTCCCACAGTATATTGCTGGAACTGTTAACTGACCAAGGGATAGGGACTATGATATACCATTGAAGCAGGTTGCATGGTTTTCTTACAGTTAAGCATATAAGGTATCCGAAGTCTATTAAGTCAAACTTTATTGTATGGAGTAACGACCATTGAGCAAGAAGACCAAAGGTGCAAAGAAAGGATTCTGGGAACGGGCCAAGGAATCAGCAGCCCAGTCACAGGCATTGGCCGAGCGTGAAAAAACCGAAAAGCAAAAAAAAACAGCCCCAACGTCCGAGTTAAAACCCACCAAGCCTGTTGAAAAGACACCTGAAGAGAGGAAAAAGCTCTATAAGGCTGGTATTATCAAGACAGTGGTTCCGGCTATTATAGGTACACTTGCCGGATTTATTAGTTTTTCTAGCATGGGTGATGCTACTGAATATCCCTGGCTTTCTATCATGCTCTTTGTTATTATTTTCTCGTACTATGCCCAGCGTATAGTGTACCCCATAATAGGATTTGACATGAAGGAGTTCGGCAACAAGGACTGGTTCTATGTGGAGTTCATGACAGTCATTTTCTGGCTCGTGGTCTGGACACTGCTACTCAACCAGCCACTTTGAACTATTTTGAGGTGTGATCTTAGTGAGGATAGCCATAGTTAACAAGGACAGGTGTCAGTTTAAGAAGTGCGGGCTGGAATGCATTCATTTTTGTCCCAGGGTGCGCACCGGGGACGAGACCGTGGTGCAGGGCGAGGACGGCAAAGCCGTGATATCAGAGGAACTGTGTGTGGGTTGCGGTATCTGCATAAAAAAATGTCCCTTTCATTCGATCATGATCATAGGACTTCCCGAAGAACTGGATACTCCTGTACACAGGTATGGTGTCAACGGGTTCGCGTTGTACGGGCTGCCCACTCCGCTACAGGGCAAGGTCACGGGTATCCTGGGTCCCAATGGAGTGGGTAAATCCACAGCTGTCAACATCTTAAGCGGCATCATGATGCCCAACCTGGGCAAGGATGATACCACCTGGGACGAAGTACTGGAGATATATTCGGGCTCGGGTATGTATGAATATATGAAAGCTCTCTCAGAAGGTAACATCAGAGCCTCCCATAAACCCCAATATGTCGATAACATTCCCAAGGCTGTGAAAGGCAAGGTATCAGAACTGCTCGATAAGACCGATGAGCGTGGCATTATGGCCGAGCTGGCAGCCAAGCTTGAGATAGAGTATGTGCTGGACAGGGAGATTAAAGACCTCTCAGGAGGTGAACTTCAAAGAGTAGCCCTGGCTGCCTGTGTAAGCCGGGAAGCCGATTTCTATTTTATAGACGAGATAAGCCCATATCTGGATATATACCAGCGTATTAATTCGGCCCGTATCATACAGGACCTGGCAGATAACAGTGCAGTAATGGTAATAGAACACGACCTGGCCCTGTTGGACCAGCTGGCCGATACCGTACATATAGCCTATGGCGTTCCTACCGGTTATGGTGTTATCACCCAGCCAAAAGGTGTGAGGGTGGCCATCAACCAGTATCTGCACGGCTTTTTAGCAGAGGAGAATGTACGTCTGCGCACCGAGCCTATCAAGTTCGAGGAACATCCGCCGCGGGAGCAAAAAGATATACCTACTTTGCTTGAATTTGGCAGGTTCACCAAGAAATTTGGCAAAGACGGATTCGAACTGGTGGTGGGAAGCGATACGTTAGGCAATGAAATAAAAAAGGGCGAAGTCATAGGTATTGTGGGGCCGAACGGGATAGGTAAATCTACGTTCGTCAAGATACTGGCTGGTGAAGAATCACCCACTACAGGCAGTCTGGAGACTGACCTTACCATAGCGTACAAACCCCAGTACCTGAAAGGAGATTATCCTGTTAAGGTGCGGGACTTCCTACGTGGTATCAACACCAAATTCGATGCCAGTTATTACCAGACCGAGATAATCAAACCGCTCCAGCTGGACGGCCTTATGGATAGGATGCTTACCGAACTCTCGGGTGGTGAATTACAGCGTGCTGCCATTGCTGCCAGCCTGGGTAAAACCGCTGATCTGTATATATTTGACGAGCCCAGTGCCCACCTGGATGTGGAACAGCGTGCCCTGGCCACCAGGGTTATCCGCAGGTTCGCTGAGAACAATAATGTGACTGCCATGGTAGTGGACCATGATATTTATATGATCGATATGCTATCCGAACGGCTTATAGTGTTTGAGGGACAACCTGCAATAAGAGGTGAGGTTCACGGCCCCTTTAATATGCGAAAGGGGATGAACCTGTTTTTGAAGAACCTTAATATAACCTTCAGGCGAGACGACGAAACACGCCGGCCCAGGGTGAATAAATCTCATTCCAAACTGGACAGGCAACAGAAATCGATGGGTGAATATTATTACACATTAGAATAGAGTTAGAATTGTATTTAATATAAATACATTGCAGAATATAGATTTAAATAACAAGATTTATATAAGAAATTCTTTACTATCAAGCGTGGTGAGTATTGTTGGACTCAAAGGAAATAAAATTTTTATTGTCGGTAATACTTCAAATTCCAGTATGGCTAACTGGTGTTTACTGGGGCATATACTGGATGTTCAATTGGATATTAGGTGCTGATTCTCATCCGGGAGAATCAGGATTGACACAGGTGGGAGGCACTATCATTTGTGGGCTTCTGCTTTACGCTATTATATTGTTCACATACGGTTTCCTGGCATATTCATTCGACCTGCCAAAACCGTTTTGTAAAAAAACATGAGGATCATATTGTGAGAGAAAAGTAAAAATTCCAACGTTGTGGATTACACGGACAGGTAATAATAAAACATGAGGGCAAGGGTATGAGTCTGAAAAAACTTATTCCAGGAGCATTAACGATACTTACATTGATATTTTTTGCAATTGGATTGATAACATCAGTGACGAGCACCATCATTATTGAAGAGGACTGTAATGAATGTCATGATCGTGAATTTGGTCAATCAGCAGAAATTCATGTTGAAGGCGGTCTTATGAACCGTGATTGTACCAACTGTCATGAAAGTATTGAGATCTCACATGGTGGGTTTGAACTTGATGAATGTGACCACTGCCATTCTACTGATAGGGGTATAACAATGGCCTATACCAAATGTAGCAATTGCCATGCAAGAGACCCTCATGAGGAAAAGATGTCCACTAATGAATGTATGACATGTCATTCCAAATGTTCCACATGCCATCATGTCTCACAAACCACGGTAATCCAGGGTAGGCATGAAAATCTACAGTGTGAAGGCTGCCACATATATCACCTGTACAGGCCCCAATGCATAAGTTGCCACATGAATGCGATCGGATTACATGAGAACATCACCGATGTGAGTTACAGTACCAGGACATGTATCTCATGCCATGGACCTGCACACAATTCGACATACGCCCAGATTAATGAGGATGTACAACGGGAGTATACCTGGCATTATACTGAAGTTTAGGTAAAAAAACATGTGGTGAATTAAATATGGTTGATATGAGAAAAGTGATCGTTACAATTATTATGCTGGTTTTTGTGTTAGTCGCAACCCAGGTGTTTCTGGATGCAGCTAATTATGTAAGACACAACAGTTTTTGTAAGTTTTGTCATGAAAGTGAATATGATTCTTATTACGACCCAGGAGATTCATTGGATTACGCTCATTCACATTATGACATTTCATGCGCAGGATGTCATGAAGGACATGACCATGTAGCATTTACCTATTCAATTTCTAAAATGATGATCCTTGATGTGACGGGTGGCTCAACTCCCCCCCAATCCGATGACGATGTTGTATTGGAGAACAAGGAACGATGTCTTGTTTGCCATGAGAATTACAAGATAGTATTGTCTGAACGTCTGCTTAACCCCCATGCAAATGTAACCAATTGTGCTTCGTGTCATTCAGGCCACACCAGGGGAATGGATGAAAATACATGCGCAGGGTGCCATCCAGTGCCCTATAATTCACTGGAGGGGGAAGGCGGGAAGCATTCCAAGAAAGGATGCGAGTTCTGTCATCAATCCCATGGTTATATCATGGAATGTGAACAGTGTCATGGTTCTTTCCACCAGGGCGTATTTGTGGATTGTGGTGAGTGCCACACTGATGCCCATAAACCTACTGATATAGAATTTACTGATGTGGCAATAGAGAAGAGCCTATGCATCAAATGTCATACTAATGTCAATGTAACTTTCACTATCAACCCATCGAAACATGCAAACCTGGACTGTATAATGTGCCATCCATCCCATGGCCAGAAACAACAGTGTTCCAAATGTCACAGGCCTCACGGAGAAGAATCGACCCAGGCAGATTGTTTTGTTTGCCATCGAGGCCATACTCCCAGGGATGTAAAATATTCGGGTAGTACTCCGGCAACATTATGTCTTGAGTGTCACGAGCAGGCAGGGAATACGTTATTGAACAGCAACACGAAACACACTACT
The DNA here is from genome assembly GCA_023544605.1 of ANME-2 cluster archaeon. Taxonomy (GTDB): domain Archaea; phylum Halobacteriota; class Methanosarcinia; order Methanosarcinales; family Methanocomedenaceae; genus Methanocomedens_B. The sequence continues at coordinate 25,018 of JAMJFQ010000001.1, forward strand.
ATGGCTTGTGTCAAATGTCACCCGAACCATGCCCAGGTTCCCAGTTGCATGGACTGTCATGGAACACCGCACACCAGCACTACTACCGATTGTGAACGTTGCCACATTTCAGCGCATGAACTGTGGATAAAAAATTAGGAGAGATAAGTAAATGATACCCGATATTTTAAAATCAGATGTGATCTTGTATTATTTAGCTGCATTCCTGGGTATAATCTCCATGTCAATGTTGCTGATATTTGTTCCTTTTAAGTCGGTAGCTACTTTGATGATGATGGTATCCGGATTAGGGATATTGGGCCTAGGGTTAATGGTCCTGTTCATAGCAATCCTGTGGGACTTAAAGAGGCAGTATCTCGATAAGGAGCATAACACCATTCATCGTGATTAATGTAAAGGAACGATAGTATCTGTTAAAACATGAGTTCCAGTGCGGCTTTAGCGGTCATTCCTACTTTAATTCCAAGTTCCTCGGCTGCTTGAGTTGTTCCTGCTACATTAGCGGCCAGTACATCATCAAAACTGCTTACACCTGTTACCATTACAGCCACGTCACCCAGGTGTTGGGCTGTATCAATGTTCAGGTAACCACACATGATGAAACCTCTGGGTGCCCTGATGACCAGCAGTGGAGCATGTTCCATATCCATTTTGAGTCCCACAGCCGTGCCCCTCTCCAGTTCAATAGGTTCAATGAGCATATCTAATCTGTCTTTTTAAGGTCCGTGGATTGGCAGGAGGGACAGGACAGTTTGGAACCCATACCCTTGAATTTATTACCACATGCATTGCACTCATATCCTGACATGGCAACACCGCTCATGTCAACACTATCGGCAGTACTTGAATCAATGAAGCACATATTAATAACCTCAATTAACATAAAATCGATTATAGGTAATAAGATTTCTGCCTATTACTGGTTATTAGAATCGTACATCTTTAGTTCGGATATGTCAGATAAAGTCATCTTAAGGTACCCAGACCCGTAATCCACATGATAACAAGAACGGGCAGTAGACAATATAACAGCATTCCTTCACAAAATGAAACTATGAGTTTCATTGATGTGAGGAATATGAACGTTATGAGTATAATTTGGACACAGCATTGTTTAAGATTAGCCACTCAGTATACCACCCGATAAAACCAATTTAATTTGCCAAATATATAAGGTTTGCTAAAAAATTTTGGAAAAAATATCGATCTATGAGATTAACAATAGCCAAAATAGTATTCACTAAACAGGTACTTTCCTAAAAAAAGAACACTCATCTTTGATAACAAAGAACCTATGATGCCTCATTTTTGCACTGTATACTTTCTAAGATTTCCTGTGCACTAGTTTCATCGATATTTACAAGCCAGGAAGTGTAGAGAATATCATTTTCATTACAGAACCATGAAAATGCATAATTGTAATTTCCGTTACCAGAGGATGTTTTTACTTTATACCCCCAGTCGAAACCATCCATCATAACTTCTCCTTCTTCCAGTAATGCGGTTTTTGCATTGTCTTTCATGTTTAGTATGATATTCTCTTTTTGCTCGATGCTAAACGGGAGGTCAGGAAGTGGAATTGCAAGGATTGAGAACTGCGAATGGTCTTGAGTGTAAAAAGCTTTCATGAAGACATTGCGTGTACGGTGGTCAACATTGATCTGTGCAACATTTTGAGTCCATGTTCTATCAAGTCCTATAGTGCAATCAATAAAATTCAATTCGATATGGTCATCGTATCTTTTGGTCAAATTCGTAAACGGTGGAGTGATGATCTGATCAAATCTATCATTCACGTATTCACCAAGCGCATCCAGGGGTTTATCTGTATTTTGATAGTAAATCGTATTTCTTGCAGTTGTAAATTCAAGAATTGGGTGGTCGTCAGTATTGATCGTGTTACCGGCAAATTCCTGTACGCTCTTGTCTGATAACCTGTAAGGGACGATCATCTGGTATAATAATCTGTATTTACCTTGTGTCACAAGCACATCAGACATCATTTCAAAGTCAGACCTGATATTAGTATTTGAAGCTATATGGTCCCTTATTCGACCGTAATCATATTCAATCGGTTCTGTTGAGCCAACAATGACTGCATCGTAACCTACTATCCAGAGTGCAGTGTGCGGGAAAACGCTCTCAAAGGTTGCAAGGAAAATCTTGAAATCTTCGTTGTCCGTTTCATAGAGCGGTATCCACTGGCAGAAAATGCCTCCTCTTTTTAGATCATCCTTTGCAATTTCATACATCTCTTTTGTAAACAACCCACCTTCACCACTGAGCCAGATATTTGATGGTTGAGAGATGATCACATCATATTTTGTATCTTCGGATGCAAGAGTATTCCTGGCATCGTCAATAATAAGATTGATCCTGGGGTCATCCAGTGCATTGTTGTTATGGGAAGAGAAATGTTCTTTTGTTACATCTATTATGCGGGGATTGATCTCAATTATGTCGATCGTCTTTATCTCGTCGAAATTCGTAATGGCGTCCAGTGTAAAGCCGCCACCAAGACCTATGAGCATAACATCATCTATATTGGATCTCGCAAATAATGGTATGTAGGCGATCTGGTATTCAGTAACAAGTTCAATGGGAACATCGCTTGATTCTGATTTACCATCAATCCTGAGCGCGATATATTCATCTTGTTTAACAACTGATACCAAGCCGTATAATCCTTCTTCGTAATGTATGAGCTCTATGGAATCTTTTGAGTATTTCCAGGCTTCAACATCAGGCATTTGGGTACCATGATAGTATGCACCCGCAAAGAGCGGATTTATTGTTACCGTTGCAAGGTAAATGCAGAGTAAGATAGATGATGCTGCAAGTGGGTAGAATTTTGTCTTCCATTTTTGTTCAGAGTTGGTAAAGATCAGTAATGCGATGATAATACTGATCGCAGCACCAATGGCACCCGTTTTTGTGATGCCGATAGTGGGGATCAAAATAAAGGTTGCAAAGAATGTACCAAATATCGCGCCAAAGGTATTTGTGGTGTATATAACGCCAATGTCTGTACCTACACATTTGAACTTTTTGGATATGATCCTGCTGACAATGGGCATGGTTGTGCCCATGAGTGTTGTGGGGATCAGTGTGATCAGGAAGATCACAATAAGTAAGGATATAATAAAGGGATAGAATGAGTTGAAATTATGATAGAGCGTAAGGTAGAGGGTGTCAAGTTTATCGATGAAAAAGAGCATAAAGATCACAAAGAGGCCTATCCCAAGTTCGATAAAAGCAAAGGTCGTGATCGGGTAATTGATCTTGTGCATGTACTTACTCATTATAAAACTGCCAATAGAGAGTCCTATGAGGAAGGATGCAGTGATAATGGAAAGTGCATATATGCTTGTGCCGAAAGTGAGGGATAAGAATCGGATCCAGACAATTTCTGCACTTAGAGCGGCAAAACCTGAGAGGAAAAAGGCCAGAAATACTACCCTTTCGGTCTTATCAAGGCCGCTGTTTATTATTTTACCATTTGTTTTTCCATTTCTATTCGTATCAGGAATACTCCAGTCGAAATCCTTGCATATTGTATAGAGGTAAATGCCTAACAATATGTTAATCGAAGCTGTTAACATAATGGTCTTGTTTATCCCTATCGCAGGCAGAAGTATGAAACCTGCTCCAAGAGCGCCTATAGCAGCAAAGATAGTGTCAATGGAATATACTATTCCAACGTCTTCTCCTATTGTTTTTATCCTATGGGCATAGATACGGTTCATGATCGGGAATGAACCTCCAATTAAACTTGTAGGTATGATCAGGACAACGAATGACAGGACAAAGAGCATGATGCTCATAAAAGGAGTGGCATGAAAAACATCATGGATCAATACATACGGTATTGGAAGCAGTTTAAACATGAGAATAACGAAAAGTGCGGATATACCCAATGCTGTCGTGACATATGCTAACAACCTGACAGGGTTTCTGCTTTTATCTGCATATTCACCCAGTACATAGCTTCCAAGTGCAAGCCCTGCCATGAAGCAGGAGATTACAGCTCCGGTTGCCTGTATGGATGTACCGAATACGTAGGAAAAATTCTTTATCCAGCTTATTTGGTAGATCAGCGATGCCATATTTATCATGGCAAAAACGAGCAGGATTAGTCTAACGTTTTTCATTTTCCACACATCTTGGTCCGAAGATTATAATTCGGATGGTTTGTGGGATTATACTATATTAGGTTAACGCCGTTAACACTCGATGATGGTGTTGTGGCATAAAAAATTAAAACAATCAAAACAGCATTGTCATTTCATTACATTTAGCATAATTTACCCAATTTGTACCAGACTTAATGGTATCTCAAGGACTGAAAGTGCCAAACACTTATATACTGCAACCGCATCATTTGCGGAAAGTATAGATGATACCTTCACCAGCGATCAAACAACAGTCAGACCTGACAATTCTCATACCATCATCCCTGACATCAGAGACAAGGGATGAGAGGATAAGGACATACAAGGTCGGCCAGATCGCCAGGGCGGCATCGGTGTTTCGGGTCAGTAAGATAATCATCTACCGCGACCCCCAGTTCGATGATAGCAGGTTCATTGACCTGCTGTTGAGATATGCAGAAACTCCACAGTATCTGCGAAAACATCTATTCCCGCTCCAGAAGGAACTTAAGTACGCCGGAATATTACCTCCGCTGCGTACTCAACATCATCCAAAAGCATCAAGATCATCTGATCTCAGCGATGGAGAATTCCGCGTTGGGGTCGTGGTCCCCGGACCAAAGAAGAGCGAGAAAAAAGTCGGATCTGACGCAGGCACATGGGTCGATATCGGAATCGATAGCCCGGTTCCCATCAAGTCCTCCCTTCGGGGGGTGCAAATGGGCAAGCGTGTTAATGTCAGGATCTTTTCGCGACGACCGATACAAGGTGAACTTGTAGAAACGGACGACATCCCTCTCTATTGGGGATACCGAACAATAGTGGAAAATAGCCTTGCAGGGGCACTGGATAACATATCCAGACAGGATACCCTGATGTTGGCCACCTCACGAAAGGGAAAGGTACTTGATACCCCAGCCCTCGAGGAATTGGGCAGACAGGTGAGGTTAAAATCACATACTGTTGTGGTATTCGGATCTCCCAGTGAGGGCGTGGAGTCTATATTAGCACGAGATGGCATAGACCTCTCAAAATTTCAGTGTGAATCACTGAATACCGTACCCGGTCAGGGCACAGCAACAGTACGGACAGAAGAGGCCGTATGGGTGACACTGTCTCTGTTGAACCTGGTCAGGTAGGGTTGCAGCGTTAATACATCGCGATAGAAATGCATATTCCAGGAGATAAAGGAGGAAAACAATGGCAAACGTACATAGACCAAGGCGAGGTTCACTGGCTTTCAGTCCCAGAAAAAGGGCAAAGAGTCAGGTGCCTACGGTAAGATCTTGGTCCACAAGTAATGGAGAGCCCAAAATGGGCGGTTTTGCAGGATATAAGGTCGGTATGAGCCATGTGATAATGATGGATGATATGCCGAAAAGCCTTACAGCAGGCATGGAGATATCAGTACCGGTAACAGTGCTTGAAGTACCCGCCATGAAGATAGCCGCTGTCAGGGCATACAGTAAAAAGGGACCTTACGGCACAAAGATATTGGGTGAGGCAATATCCAATGAACTTGACCCGATACTGGACCGTAAACTTTTCAGACCTAAAAAAGCCAACCCGGAAAAAGGTCTCGCCAGTATTGAGAAACTGGTGGAAGAGGGAGCTGTGGAAAATATTCATGTTATTTCTTATACCCTGCCATCCCTGTTATCAGGAGTACCGACGAAAAAACCTGATGTGATGGAGAACAGGATTGTTGGCGGAGACATGGCTGCGAGGTTTGAATATGCAAAATCCATTATGGGCAAGTCGGTAACAGTTTCTGATGTTTTTGATTCAGGTGACATTGTTGACACTTTAGCCATAACCAAGGGCAAAGGTACACAGGGGCCCGTTAAAAGATGGCATATCAACCTGATGAAAAACAAGCACAGCAGGCAGGGCAGTCTTCGGCAGGTAGGAACGCTGGGACCGTGGAACCCATCCAGGGTTAGCTGGCGAGTACCCCAACTGGGCCAGACCGGTTACCACCAGAGGACAGAGTATAATAAACGCATTCTTAAAATCGGTGAGAATGTTGAAGAAGTAACTCCTGCAGGTGGATTCCTGAAATATGGGAAGTTGAACAACGAATATCTGCTGATCAAAGGCAGCGTCCCTGGTCCTAAAAAGCGTCTTATCAGGTTAAGACCGGCTATCAGGGCCGAAACCAGGAATACTGGAATGCCACAGATCACACACATCAGTGTGGAGTCCAAACAGGGGTGAGATAGATGAGCAAGGCAAAAATCATTGATTTAACAGGAGCACAAAAAGGCGAAATTGAGCTCCCTGACGTATTTGATGAGATCTACAGGCCGGACCTGATAAAAAAGGCAGTACTGGCTGCTCAGGCAAATAGGCTTCAGGTATACGGCCCCACGCCTTATGCCGGTATGCAGACTTCGGCACATAACGCGGGTCCGGGCAGAGGTTCTGCCAGGGTACCCAGGATAAAGAACGGTAACAGGGTTGCCCGGATACCCCAGGCAAGAGGCGGCAGGAAAGCCCATCCACCAAAGGTGGAAAAAGATTACTCTGAGAAGATAAACAAAAAAGAACGCTTAAAGGCCATAAATTCAGCGATAGCGGCCACTGGCAATATTGAACTTACAAAGCAGCGGGGACACAGGTTCGAAGCAGAACTGCCAATAGTCGCTGTGGATGAGTTCCAGAATATCCAGACTACAAAAGAAGTAAAAGGATTCATGGAAACCATCAATGTGTACCAGGATGTCATGCGTGCCAAGAACGGCAAGCATATCAGAGCAGGCGGCGGCAAGAGGCGCGGTCGCAAGTATAAGCGACCCAAGAGTCTGCTCATCGTAGTGAGCCAGGATAATGGCATAGTACAGGCTGCACGGAACCTGCCTGGAGTGGATGTGGTAATGGTCAACAGATTGAATGCAGAACTACTGGCACCAGGAACCCATGCAGGCAGGCTGGCCATCTGGACCGAATCTGCCATACGTGCAATGGGGGGGGTGGCGTAGATGTCAGCCATCAAACATCCCTTTGTTACAGAGAAAGCGACCTACGATATCGAGGACAACAACAAACTGCAGTTCATAGTTGACATCAACGCTACCAAGGACCAGATAAAGCGGGAAATTGGAGAATTATACAATATCCCCATTATCAGCGTGAATACCATGATAACCATGAAAGGCAAGAAAAAGGCCATCGTTACCTTTGAAGGTGATACTACTGCCGGTGAGTTGGCCTCAAAACTTGGCATATTCTAAGGAGAGGTGAAAGGTATGGGAAAGAGAATAATCTCACAGAACCGAGGAAAAGGGACACCCACATACCGGGCACCCTCCCACAGGTTCAAAGCTGAACTGAAACATTTTAAAGTTGACAAAGACCAGACGGTCACTGGAGATGTCATTGAGATTCTGCATGACACTGCCAGGTCTGCCCCCATTGCGAGGGTGAAACTTGATAACGGGGAAGAACGACTGATACTTGTCCCTGAAGGTATTGCAGTGGGACAGCAGATCTCCTGCGGGATATCTGCCGAGGTCAAGCCGGGCAATACATTGCCCCTGAGCGAGATACCTGAAGGTGTGCTGGTCTGTAACATTGAGAATAAGCCGGGGGACGGCGGACAGTTCGCCCGCTCAAGCGGCGTGTATGCTGTACTGGTTGCCCATGATGTTGGCAAAAGTGTGGTGCAGCTTCCCAGTGGTGTGATGAAGTGGTTGAGTCCGCTGTGCAAGGCTACCATCGGAGTGGTGGCTGGCGGCGGCAGGACCGATAAACCCTTTGTCAAGGCTGGCAAGAAATATCATAAGCTCAAAACAAGGGCTGCAAAGTATCCCCGGGTATGTGGTGTGGCAATGAACGCCATAGACCACCCCTTCGGAGGTGGCGGATGGCAGCACCCAGGAAGACCCACGACGGTGAGTAGAAGAGCGCCACCGGGCCGAAAGGTCGGTTCAATAGCTGCAAGGCGAACAGGAAAGAGGTGAGAAGGCATGGCAAAGAAAACAACCACCAAACTCCCAAAGAGAAAAGGTGAATATACTTATCGCGGAAAGACCGTTAATGAGCTCAAGACATTAAGCACTGAAGAGTTTTCCCAACTTATACCTGCAAGACAGCGCAGGACAATAAAACGCGGGCTTAGCGATGAACATAAAAAGATAATGCAGAAGATCAAGGATGGTGAGACATCCATCAGGACACATAGACGGGATATGATCATACTTCCCGATATGGTGGGTCTCAATCTGGAGATATATAATGGAAAGAGCTTTGAGAAGGTCGAGGTCATTCCTGAGATGATGGGGCACTATTTCGGGGAATATTCCCTGACGCGCAAGCGAGTGAACCACGGGTCGGCCGGTGTAGGTGCTACCAAGTCCAGCAAGTTCGTACCTTTGAAGTGATGGAGGAAAAAGGATGTCAAGAATTCAATATTCAGTTCAAGCCGAACCGGAAACCTCATCCATTGCAATGGGACACGAACTACACATCTCACCCAGGCATTCCAGGGAGATATGCAGGGCTATTAAGGGTATGAAGACCGAGCGTGCAAAGCAGTATCTTGAGGGAGTTATTGCCCTCAAACAAGCAGTACCGTTCAAGCGGCACAATGATAGTATGGGGCATCGCAGGGGTCCCATGGCTGCCGGCAGGTACCCCCAGAAAGCTGCCAAAGAATTCATCAAGATTCTGGTAAATGCAGAGGCTAATGCTGAATATAAGGGGCTTGATCCCCTGCGGATGAAGATCAGCCACATTTCCATTAAAAAAGGACGTGTGATACTGGGTTACCGGCCCAGAGCACGAGGCAGCTCTTCTCCCAAGAATACAGAAACAGTGAACGTAGAAGTGATACTACAAGAGGTGCAGTGAACATGGGAATTGAGAGAAAGTTCGTACAGGATGGACTGACCAAAGCAAGGATCAACGAGTATTTCACCAAGCAATTAGAACGTGCCGGATACGGTGGAATGGTCATGAACCGCACACCCATGGGCACCCAGATAACGCTTATTGCAGAGAAACCAGGGATGGTCATTGGTAAAGGTGGTAAGACCATACAGCGCCTGACCAGGGACATGTCATATATTTTCAATGTGGACAATCCCCAGATAGAGGTTCAGGAGGTAAAAGTACCTGAACTTAATGCCCAGATGATGGCTAACCGCCTCGCAAATGCTCTGGAGAGAGGCTGGTATTTCAGGAAGGCAGGTCACAATATGCTGCGCCGTATCATGGATTCGGGAGCACTGGGGTGTCAGATCATAATTTCTGGAAAACTCACCGGTCCTCGGTCCAGGGTTTCCAAGATGGTTGATGGTTATATCAAACATGCAGGCAAACCTGCTGAGGAACTGGTGGATTCGGGTTATGCCATGGCAGTGAAGAAATTAGGCGCTATCGGTTGCTGTGTACGCATCGTACCACCGGGCACCGTACTTCCCGGCAAGTTCCATATGCTAAAAGAGGCGGCTCCTGAAATAACTGAAGCTACCCAAGCCGAGGTCAAGGAAGATATCAAAGTGGTAGTAGAAAAGGCTCCTGAGAAAAAGGAATCTGAAATGACCAATATCCGGCAGGTTGGCAGTATATGGGAGCACAGGCATGATAACATGGACTGGCATCCAATGTCCAGACCACACACATCACCTGCAGTGACTCAACCAGAAGTGACTGTGGAAACACAACCAGAAGCACAGCCCCAAGAAGTGGAAGCGACGAAAGCTACTCCAGTGGAAACTGCAGCTCAGCCTGACACCGAAACACCAGTGGGCGAGCAGGTGCGTGTCCATAATGGTGTTGAAGAACACAAGCATGACGGCTATGATTACTGGCATCCTGTCAAAAGGATGCACAAGGCCGAAGAGGATGATGCGTGATGGCTATACTACGAGTGGATGAGATACGGAATATGAGTTCTGAAGAGAGACTTGATGAACTTGATACTCTTAACGGCGAACTTATTCGTGAGCGCGCTATAGCTTCGGCTGGCGGTGCACCTGAGAATCCGGGCCGTATCGGCGAGATACTCAGGACCATAGCACGGATCAAGACCATACAAAAAGAGATTGGAGAATAATCGGAGGAAATACATGCAGATAACACCCCAAAACCTCATCCATCATGAACTTATAGGGCTTGAGGCTTCGGTGGTGCACAGCTCAAATACTGCTCAGATAGGAATTAAAGGAAAAGTGATTGACGAAACGAGAAATACATTACGTATTGATGTGGGTGAAAGGCTCGTTAAGATCGTGCCAAAGTCCCATACTCAATTCATGTTCACAATACCCGCAAGTGATGGTAGACGTTACCTGCCAGAAACAGATACGCGGGTCCAAGTGGATGGAACTTTATTGCTCTCACAACCCGAAAATCGCATTCAATCAAAGTTCAAAAAAACAATCAAGCGAAGAGTAAATATTTAAATTGACGAATATCGAGGTAAATAATAATGACACGAAATATAGGGCTGGACGTCGAAGCTCCCGTTGAGGAGTGCATTGACATCAATTGTCCTTTCCATGGTACATTGCCAGTCAGGGGCCAGGTTTTTACCGGGTCGGTCGTGGCCAGTAAGATGGAGAAGACAGTGGTGGTCAAGCGGACGTTCGAGAAGCTCATAACCAAATACGATCGACTCGAGAAGAGACAATCAAAGATCCATGCACATAACCCCCCATGCATTAATGCAAAAGAGGGAGATGAAGTAAAGGTTGCGGAATGCAGACCACTTAGCAAGACCAAGACCTTTGTGGTGATCGAGGTGACGAAATGATAGGAATGAAAGCCAAGATACCACGTGCCTTGAATGCAGGTGCCAGGCTTGACTGTGTGGATAATACAGGTGCCAGGCAGGTAGAGATCATATCTGTGAAGAAATACCGTGGTGTAAAGAACAGGCATCCCAAAGGTGGCATAGGTGATATGCTTGTAGTAAGTGTGAAAAAAGGCACACCAGAGATGCGCAAACAGGTATTGAAAGCCGTTGTAGTACGGCAGAAGAAAGAGTTCAGGCGACCTGACGGTCTGAGAGTATCCTTTGAGGATAATGCCGTGGTGATCACGGATGATGATGGGATACCCAAAGGAACAGATATCAAGGGCCCGGTGGCCAGGGAAGCTGCAGAGCGGTTCAGTAAGATCGCATCAGTAGCTTCTATTATTGTGTGAGGTGTGCTATATGAAGATCAAATCAACACAACCAAGAAAACAGCGCAAAGCACGCTATAACGCACGGCTGCACCAGCGCCAGAAACTGATGAGTGCCCCCCTGTCCCCCGAGTTGCGGGTTAAATACAATAAGCGCAATCTCCCAGTAAGGAAAGGGGACACGGTCATGGTCATGCGAGGGGACCATACTGGTACTGAAGGGAAGGTGGAACTGATAGACCTGAAACACATTACTGTTGTGGTTGAGGGTGTTAGTGTGCCAAAGGCTGACGGTACAGAAGTGCCCAGGCCTGTACACCCATCCAACGTGATGATAACCAAGCTGGACCTTAATGACGAGATAAGAGAACTAACACTTTCACGAGGAGGCGAAGAACAGTGAGCAGACATCTGAAGAGGATCGCATCCCCAAAGAGCTGGGCCGTATCCAAAAAGACCAATATATGGATCACTAAACCCAACCCAGGTCCTCACTCCGGGAAACAGTCGATACCACTGGCAGTTCTTATCAGGGATATGCTGAAACTGACAGATAATTTGAGAGAGACCAAGCGGGTATTGAACGAAGGCAATGTTCTGGTCGACGGGGTAGTGAGAAGGAACCACAAGTTCCCGGTAGGTGTTTTTGACGTGATCAGCATTCCCAAGATCGAGACCAGTTATAGGATACTCCTGGACCCCAGGGGAAAGCTGATGGTCAATGAGCTGGACGTGAAAGACCCTAAGAAACCCTGTAAGATACTGAACAAAACCACAATAAAAGGTGGAAAGGTTCAGTTGAACTTACACGATGGTACAAATATCATTGCCAGCAATGACTATAATTCCAACGATACAGTCATTTTGACCATACCTGACAAGGGTATAGATAAGCATATCAGATACGAGCCTGGTAACAAGGCGGTCATCACAGGTGGTACCCATTCAGGGGAACTGGCCAGCATCAAAGAAATCAAGAAAGTGAGAAGCAGCAGACACAACATGGTCGTGCTCACCAGAAATGATGGTACTGATTTCGAGACTATCGAGGACTATGTGTTCGTGGTAGGAATTGATAAACCAGAGTTCAATCTGGGAGGTGATGTCCATGACTGAGAATAATGTGATGAGAACGCCGAAGGTCGACAAGCTTACCGTCCATATAGGTGTGGGCGAGAGCGGTGAGAACCTGAACAATGCCGAAGAGATCCTTAAAACCATTGCCAAGCAGCAAGGTGTAAGAACTAAGGCAAAACGGACATTACTGGCGTTCAGTATCAAAAAGCATGAACCCATCGGCTGCAAAGTAATCTTAAGAGGGGAATTGGCCGAGAATTTCTTGAAGACCGGACTGGGTATCATTGAGAACGAATTGAAAGAATCACAGTTCGATGATACAGGTAATTTCAGTTTCGGGATAGAAGAACACACCGATTTTCCTGAGATGAGATATGACCCTAATATCGGTATTTTCGGTATGGATGTTACAGTATCCCTGATCAGGCCCGGATACCGGGTGGCCAGGCGCAAGATACAGAAACAGAAGATACCAAACAGCCATAAGATTACTAAACAAGATGCTATTGCATTTATTAAGGACTCATATGGAGTGGAGGTACTGGCATGACAGAAAAAACAGTAGCCCAAACACAACAGAAGTTCGGTCGTGGTGCTAACCAGTGTAAAAGATGCGGCCGGAAACAGGGTCTGGTACGGAAATACGGAATATACCTATGTCGTCAGTGTTTCAGGGAAATTGCTCCCGACATGGGATTTACCAAGAATTCATGAGGTGAAAAAATATGGTATTATTAGACCCACTGGCAGATGCGCTCTCCACAATGAAGAATGCAGAGAGCACAGGCAAGTCTCATTGCATCATTCATCCCGCTTCCAAGCTGATCGGTAATGTATTGAAGGTCATGCAGGATATGGGATATGTAGGACAGTTCGAGTTCATAGACGACGGCATGGCCGGTATAATCAAAGTTGAACTCATAGGAAAAATAAACAAATGCGGAGTCATAAAACCCAGGTCATCGGTCGGGTATAACGACTTTGAGAGATGGGAGAAACGCTACCTCCCCGCCAGCAATTTCGGTGCCTTGATACTTACCACACCCAAAGGTGTGCAGTCGCATTACGATGCCAGGGCCCAGACAGTTGGCGGCCAGCTGCTTGCATATGTATACTGAGGTGTGAAATAATGGCAAAGGAGATAAAAAGAACCGTGGAAATCCCAGATGAAGTGAATGTAGTACTGGAGGGTAGCATGTGTACTGTCACAGGTCCAAAAGGCACTATGTCTCGTTCACTCTGGTATCCCGGTATCGTTATAGAACTGGTTGATAACCAGGTTACGGTGGATTCACCCAATCCCAGGAAAAAACAGCAGGCCATGATCGGTACCATTTCGTCGCACATCAATAATATGGTAAAAGGTGTCACCAATGGGTATACCTATACGATGAAGATGGTATTTTCCCACTTTCCTATTCAGTTGAAGGTTGAAGGTAATGCCCTAAATATCGGAAATTTCCTTGGCGAGAAGAAACCGAGAAAAGCCAAGATAATGGGTGAAACCACGGTGGATGTCAAAGGTGACGAGGTAGTGGTCAGTGGTATCAACATTGAAGATGTTGGTCAGACCGCTGCCAATATCCAGCAAGCGACCAAGATAAAGAGATTTGACCCCAGGGTATTCCAGGACGGAATATATGTGGTGGAGAAGACGACAGCGTAGGTGATGGTAATGGAAGATGCGATAATCGAAGAATTTACTTCACTCAAAGGGGTTGGCGAATCCAAGGCTAAGGCTCTGTATGAAGCAGGATACACATCATTTGAAGACCTGAACAAAGCCACAGTAGATGAGTTAGCTGCAATTAAAGGAATAACCATACCCTTGGCCGAGCAGATATTGAATGAAGTTTCTCAGTTCATAGAGGAAGTCGAAACAAAAGAAGCTGAAGAATCCGAGACTGTTGAGGAACTGGAACAAGAAGTGGAAGAGGTTGAGGAAGAAGAAGGTGAGGATGAGTTTGAGGAGGAGATAGAAGTTGTCCCCACTGCAGAACTTGAAATGGACCCAGAATCCACGAGGCTTCTTAAGGTTCGGAAGAAGCAAAAGCTCAAAAAACCCCACTTTGTCCAGACAGACCAGCATAAGAAGAAGAAATTAAAGGATACATGGAGAAAACCCAGAGGCTTACATAACAAGAAGCGCAAGTATATCCTGGGCAAAGGCGAGATGGCACGTCCGGGATATGGAAGTCCTGTTGCGGTCAAGGGATTGCATCCATCTGGCTTTGAGGAAGTTCTGCTATCCAGAGCCCGGGACCTTGACAATGTAGACCCTGCTACACAGGCTGTTCGTATTGCCAGGACCGTGGGACAGCGAAAACGCATGGATATTGTGAAGAAGGCACTGAGTTTAGGACTGAAGATACTCAATCCACCTTACGAAGAGGAGGTGCAGTGAGATGTCTGATCTCAGAAACCAGAAGACGATTGCAGCCAAAGTGTTGAAGGTAGGGGTGCACCGTGTATGGTTCGACCCGGAAGCAGCAGGTGAGATCGCTAATGCCATCACCCGGGAAGATGTGAGGGAACTCATATCCAGCGGTGTGATAAAAGCCCATCCTGTGAAAGGTGTATCCAGGGGTCGTGCCCGGAAGGTGGATGTCAAAAGGGCATATGGACACCGCAAAGGTCACGGTTCCAGAAGCGGGGCCAAAGGCGCCCGCAATCCCCGAAAACAGCAGTGGATCAAGAAAATACGTGCCCTCAGGAGAAGACTACACGAACTAAAGGCCGATGGTACACTGGATAAATCTGCTTACTGCACCATGTACCGCAAGGCTAAAGGTGGCGTGTACAGGAACGTGGCACATATGGAAGCGCATATCGAATCCATTGAACTCAAGGAGACATGACGATTATGGCAACAGGACCAAGATACAAAGTAGCATTTAGACGTAGAAGGGAGGGAAGGACAGATTTTCACCAGCGGCTCAAATTGCTGGTGTCTAAACAGACAAGGATAGTGGCACGCAGGAGCCTGAAACATATGAGACTCCAGCTGGTAATAGCAAAGCCCGAAGGTGATTATACTTTGGTCCATGCCGATTCCACTGAACTCGGTAGTTTTGGCTATGCTGGCCCCACAGGTAATACCCCTTCGGCGTACCTTACAGGACTGCTTTTTGGATATAAAGTACAACAAGCCGGGTATGAGAACGCGGTGCTGGATATGGGACTACAGGTCTCATCCAAGGGAAACCGGATATATGCCGCATTGAAGGGCATTGTGGATTCCGGTCTGGATGTACCCCATGACCCTGTGATATTCCCAGACGAGCCCAGAATAAGGGGTGAAGTGATCATGGAGTATACAGGTATAGATATCCCTGCAATGTTCGATGAGACCTCGGCGAAGATTAAAAATGAATTCGGGGAGGATTAAATAATGGCATATAGTTACGAGACAGAATGGGTCCCAATAACCAGATTAGGGACACTGGTAAAAGAAGGCCAGGTCACCTCAATGGATGAGGCCCTGGAATCAGGTCTTCCCATCAGAGAACCCCAGATCGTTGATACACTGCTTCCTGAACTGAAGGAAGAAGTACTGGACATTAATATGGTTCAGAGAATGACCGACTCTGGTCGGCGAGTGAAGTTCAGAGCCGTAGTGGTTGTGGGCAATGAGGATGGTTTTATTGGCCTGGGTCAGGGTAAGGATGCCCAGGTAGGACCCGCCATACGCAAGGCTATCGACATTGCCAAACTGAACATATCAGGCGTAAAGAGAGGTTGCGGTTCATGGGAATGCGGTTGTGGCATAGAGCATACCGTTCCTTTTGAGGTAGTGGGTAAGATGGGTAGTGTCAAGGTGATACTGAAACCAGCTCCAAGAGGTTTGGGACTGGCTGCTGGAAAGACTGCCAAGACCGTTATGCAACTGGCCGGTATCAAGGATGTCTGGACCAGGACCGAGGGCCAGACCAGGACTACACTTAATTTTGCAAAAGCTACCTTCGAAGCGCTGAAAAAGACAGCAGTAATACGTACCAAGGGGGTAAAGTAATGTACTCTGTGGTACGGCTTAGAAGTACCGTCAATACCAGACCCGAGATAAGGGATACCCTTAAGATGCTCAGGCTGAACAGGGTCAATCATTGTGTTGTTCTCAGTGAGAATGTCCATAACAAGGGTATGATCCAGAAAGTGAAGGATTATGTGGCATGGGGTAACATCACCCCGGAAGCTCTTGCGCAATTGATGCATAAAAGGGGCGAATTGAGGGGCGGTGCCAGGTTGACCGATGAATATGTGAAGGAGCATACATCATTCGATGGTATTGATGCACTGGCGCAGGCTATCCATTCAGGCGACATTTCTATGAAGGATGTGCCGCAGCTCAAACCGCTGTTCAGGCTTCATCCTCCCAGAAAAGGACACAAAGGTATCAAGAAGACTGTGCCTGAAGGCGGTGTACTGGGATATCATGGCGAGGACATTAATGCCCTCCTTCATAAGATGAGGTGATTCATATGAAAAAGAATGTAAGCAAATTCAGAGGTTCACGGACATGTGGAGGCGGTACCCATAAGAACCGGAGAGGCGGTGGCAGCCGTGGAGGACGCGGCAAAGCAGGTGGATGTAAACACCATTTTGTACGCAACTACCTCAATGGCCTTGCCTATGGGAAACACGGCTTCAAACGACCACAGAAGATGTTATCTTATCTGCCTATCGTGAACGTGGGTGAACTGGATGAACTGGCTGAACAACTGGTTTTGGACGCCCAGGCGCAAAAGGAAGGCGACGTATTCCACATAAACCTGGCTGAATTGTACATTGATAAGGTGCTGGGCAGCGGTATGGTGACCAAATCCATGGTGTTGACGGTTTCACAATGCAGCGAGAAAGCAAAGACCAAGATAGAAGAGGCTGGCGGTAGCGTTGTGGAGTATGTTCCATCAGGGGTCGAGCAGTTTCCCGAGCCGCAAGAGCCTTTTGAACCGGTTGATGAAAAAATCGACTAAAATTATGAAATTGGAATAGAAAACAATAATGTTAAATTATTGTTTTACTATTCAATTATTCTAATAATACACAGGTGCATCTGATGACCTTCAAGGATACTATAGAACCATTTTTAAGAAGACTGCCTGCGGTGTCAAGACCTGAAGGGCATGTGCATTTCAAGAAGAAACTGGGCTGGACCATAGGTATATTGCTCCTTTACTTCGCCCTGTCCAATATTCCTCTTTTTGGCATGTCCGCGGAATCCATAGACCTGTTTGAACAGTACAGAGCATTCTTTGCCGGGGCCTCAGGCTCACTCATGCTATTAGGTATCGGCCCCATTGTTACTGCATCCATCGTGCTGCAATTATTGGTAGGTGCTGATGTAATCAGGATGGACCTGAGTGACCCGCAGGACCAGGCTATCTTCCAGGGAACCCAGAAATTACTGGTGTTTGTTATGATCGTGCTGGAATCTTTACCCCAGATATTGGGCGGATATATCCTTCCGGATATTGGTCTGGCAACGATACTCTCAGCGGATTTTAATCTTTCACCGGCAGGTGGAGTGGATCTGGTCATATTAATAATCTTTATCCAGATATTCATTGGCGGCACTCTGGTGCTGTTCATGGATGAGGTGGTATCCAAATGGGGTATCGGTTCAGGTGTCGGCCTGTTCATTGTGGCAGGTGTGGCCCAGTCGATCGTAACGGGCCTGTTCAGTATCACCAGACCAGGCGGACCTGGCAGTGCACCTGTCGGATTGCTCCCTAAATGGTTGTTTTTCACCACTGATGTGGGGCTGGGTAACTTGCTGGCAGACAATATGTTCCAGAACGTGTTCATTGACGGTGGAATACTAGCACTGATTAGTACAATTTTGATATTCCTCATGGTAGTGTATGTGGAATCTACACGTATCGAGATCCCCTTGGCACACAGTGCAGTTCGGGGTGCCAGAGGACGATTCCCTGTCAAGCTTATCTATGCCAGTGTGCTTCCCATGATCCTGGTCAGGGCACTGCAGGCCAATCTCCAGATGATTGGTCTGCTACTGTACGGCAAGGGGATCACATTCCTTGGCACGTTCACCGGTAATACTGCAACCAGTGGACTGATGTATTACCTGGCACCTCTTAACAGTCCCAGTGACTGGATACCCAGTCTGGTGAAACAGAACTTCGCCGACCTTAATACCCAGTATGCCAACACGACAGGGTTTGTACCTGTGGATGTGCCAGCCACTTGGCAGATAGGTATGCATGTGTTTGTCGATGCTGCCATGTTGATCCTTGGCGGAATCATATTTGCGCTGTTCTGGGTGGAAACCACAGGAATGAACGCCAAGAACACAGCCCAGAAGATACACAATTCGGGTATGCAGATACCGGGATTCAGGCGGAACATTGACAGTATCGAGCGGGTTATGAACCGGTACATCCCCAGGGTTACTATTATCGGCGGTGCTTTTATCGGCCTGTTGACACTGGTGGCCAGCTTATTGGGCACGCTGGGAGGTGCGGGTGGTACAGGTCTGCTGCTGGCTGTAAGTATTGTGTATCGTCTGTATGAGGACCTGGCATCCGAACAGATGATGGAGATGCATCCAATGATGAGACAGTTCCTTGGAGGCACCTGAAACAATGGTCAATCTGGTACTGGTGGGTGCACCAGGCGCGGGCAAAGGTACCCAGGCCATGAAGATCTCACAGAAATACGCTATACCTCATATATCCACGGGTGATATTTTGAGGGACAACCTGGAACGGGGTACCCAACTGGGTCTTCAAGCAAAGGAATTCATGGACCGCGGGGAACTGGTACCTGACATTGTGCTAATAGGTATTATTAAAGACAGGCTGTCAGAGCCGGATACTGCTACAGGGTTTCTGCTGGACGGTTATCCGCGCACATTTCCACAGGCTGAGGCATTGGATGATATTCTGGGCCAGATAACAAAGGAACTGGATGTGGTGATCGATATCGAAGTACCGGATGAGGTACTGGTTAAGCGGTTGGCTGGAAGGAGGATGTGCCGCTGTGGTGCCAGTTATCATGTACTATTCAACCCACCAGAGGTAGACGGGAAATGTGATCATTGTGATGGGGAGCTGTACCAGCGGGATGATGATACCGAAGAAGCTGTGAAAACAAGATTGGTGGCCTATTATGCCCAGACCCACCCATTGATTGATTATTATAGCACGAAAGGTCTGCTCAGGACCGTGAACGGTACTGGCAGCATCGATGATATTTTTAGAGAAATATGTGCTGCAATAGATCGGATATTGTAGTTGGGAATAAGCATGTCGAACACAAACTGGAAGCAGACACTGGATAGGGCCGCATTAGCCCTTGGTTTCGGACTGATGCTCGGAATTATTGTATTAGGAGAAAATTTCAGGGTACAGGTAGGGGAAGTAGTTCAAATTATGCTTGGCCCATTGCCCGAGATGTTACCTTTTCACATAATGCTGTTCGTCATGGCTGCTATTACCGGTCTGTATGCTTCGCTGATACAGAAATACACCATGGACTGGGAACTGATGCGGCGGGTGCAGGACCAGATGAAGCATTTCCAGCAGGAGTTCAAGGAAGCGCAAATGGCAGATAACCAGGCTAAAATAAAGAAACTGGAAGCACAGCGCTCAGTCATGATGGAAGACCAGATGAAGATGAGTAAACAGCAGTTCAAACCCATGGCATATATCAGTATTATCTCGTTGCCACTGTTCATGTGGGCATACCTGTTCATTAGCCAGCACCCTGATCCCATATTGATATTTCCGTTCTGGGGCGAGAAGATCCTGACCGGTTTTGCACTGGGACCCATCCAGTACTGGATATACTGGTATTTTATCTGTAGTATGCCAATAAGCCAGATCATACGAAAGAGCCTGAACATCGGCGGCGTTTGAATATGATAATCACTGTAAGCGGTCCTCCGGGGAGCGGGAAGAGTACGCTTTCAAAGATCATTGCGAAACATTTCAACCTCGAACTTGTATCATCAGGCGATGTATTCCGTGCTATGGCTGCAAAGCGCAATGTGAGTTTGGAGGAGTTCGGGCATATTGCCGAGGCTGATCCTGCCATTGATAAGGAGATAGACCTTTCACAGATGGAACTATCAAAGACCGGGGGGGATTTCCTATTCGAGGGTAGGCTTTCGGGCAGGTTGATAGATGCTGATCTGAAGATCATGCTCAAGACCGATATGCAGGTCAGGGCGCGCAGGATATCTGAGCGGGAAAATATCCCTTTGGAGCAAGCTATGCATGAGACCGTTGAGCGCCAGGAGAGTGAGGCTAAGCGGTACCTGAAATACTATGGTTTTGACAATTCTGATTTGACGCTGTATGACCTGGTGCTGGAGTCCAGTGTGTGGGACCCGCAGGCAATCGCAAATATCGCCATTACAGCAATTGAATCAATGAAGGATAAAGAGCGGAGGGGTTAGATGAAGCGCACACTGCCTGCTGATATCGAGCGGGAATTGAAAGAGAAGGTAGATGATACCACTGACCCTACATATGGATTTCTGCCTAACAAACGCCCTATACTGGAGCACATTAAGAATGGGGTCATCAATCTGGACAAACCGTCCGGGCCGACCAGCCACGAGGTAGTGTCCTGGATAAAGAAGATACTTGACCTACCCAGGGCAGGACACGGCGGGACACTGGACCCCAAGGTCACGGGACTGCTGCCTGTAATGCTGGGAGATGCTACCAAGTCAGTGGGGGCGCTGATGAGTGCAGGGAAAGAATATATATGTTTAATGAAATTACACTCCACCGTAAAAAAGACCGCTCTTAACAGGGTTGTCCAGGAGTTTACCGGTCCGATTTACCAAAGACCTCCGGTCAAGTCTGCAGTGAAGCGTGAGGTAAGGATAAGGAATATCTATTACCTTGATATCCTTGAGATGGAAGGTACCAGCGTGCTGATGCGCGTTGGTTGTGAGTCTGGGACCTATATCCGGAAGCTGTGTCATGATATGGGCGCGGCGCTGGGTACTGGTGCACATATGCAGGAACTCCGGCGTACACGCAGCGGACCGTTTCAAGAAGACGACAGCAAGATAACGCTGTTCGATCTGAAGGATGCGATGGTGATATACCAGGAGTCCGGGGATGAGAGCGAATTGCGGCGGGTGATACTGCCAATGGAGGCGGGTCTTGTCCATTTGCCCCGCATCGTGATACGCGACAGCACTGTGGATGCCATCTGTCATGGAGCCAGCCTGGCCGCACCCGGTGTGGTGAAGGTTGATACCGGTATGAACCCGGGTGACAGGGCACTGGTCATGAGCCTGAAGGGCGAAGCGGTGGCGCTGGCAGATACCTTGATGGACTCGGATGCCATGCTGGAAGCGGATACCGGTCTGGTGGCCAATACAAAACGGGTGCTGATGCCTGAAGGTATGTATCCAAAGGGTTGGACAGCAAAGACGAAAAAAAGGTGACAAAACGGACTGAAAAATTATCAGTTAAACGAAAAATAAGACACCTATAAGCCGAGGTAGTCTAGCGGTATGGCGCAAGCCTGGAAAGCTTGTGGGGCTTGGTTCCCCTCGGGAGTTCGAATCTCCCCCTCGGCGCTTATTTTTCTGAAATGCTCACCGCACCCTTGCAATCCTCAACACAAACCCCGCACCCGATACACTTCTCAGGGTCCACCACAGGCTTTTCCATCAAAAACACATTGATCTTCCTTCGCGTAATAGCACCCTGCTTGCATACATCAGGCAGCGGGCACATGGGTGAATTATCACATTGGTCAGGGTCGATATACGCTACTTTTTTAGCCATCTTATGATTCACTCCGGCGGTCTGGAACACACTACAAGGTAATGATACGGTCCAGCCTCCCTCGTCTCCACCAGTTCGAATCCGCTTAGCCGCAGTAAGTCTAAAACATCCAGTTCAGAGAAACGATGTTCCACAGGCGGACCCACCGGTGTCTCTTCTTTCTTCCAGTCAACCACTACCAGGATACCGTCGCTCTCCAGTATCCTTATAACCTCTTTCAGTACCAAAGGGTGGTCATCCAGTTCATGGAACACATTTGCCATGAACACTACATCAGCTGCCCCGTCAGGCACAGGGAAACTGGACTCACCTGACAATACAGGCTTGATATTGGTGATGTTTAGGATTCGTGCTTTGCTTTGAATAACCTCCACCATCTCATCCAGAATATCCAGTGCATATACCTCTTTTACTAGTGCAGCGGCTGGAAATGCGAAATATCCGGTTCCTGCACCGACATCAACAAATACCGTATTTTCTCTCAGATAAAGCATCTTAAGAATGGATTCGGGGTCAAGGAACTCTTTGCGACCGGGGTCATCAAGTACTGCAACGTTTTTTGCATCGAATTTATGGGACATGTAAATCTCCAT
Source organism: ANME-2 cluster archaeon (assembly GCA_023544605.1). Lineage (GTDB taxonomy): Archaea > Halobacteriota > Methanosarcinia > Methanosarcinales > Methanocomedenaceae > Methanocomedens_B. The sequence continues at coordinate 47,743 of JAMJFQ010000001.1, forward strand.
TCATTTTATAATCATAAAGGGATATAAATTTATTGTGCGGTTTTGGCACAAACACACAATACTCTGTAATTTTATTTCATTAACATTCAAATAACCGTTGCCATCAGCCGTCGAACAGGTTAAATCTCATCAGGTATTACCTACCGTACTATGCGCATATCATATCTGGCCCTTTCAGAAGCGCGATGCACGGTACAGGTATCTGGCTGCAACTTCAGGTGCCGTGGCTGTTTTAGTAATGAGAGGCACCAGGGTGGTGTGGAAGTATCCCCAGCCCGCATCGCCGAACACATACCCACAGGCAGGGAAGTTATGCTGGCCGGGGGCGAGCCCACTATGAATAGGCAGGAGCTGCTTTCACTCCTGCATGAACTGGAGGGGCGCAAGGTCATTATTTCCACCAACGGATACTGCCTGGATAGAGAACTGTTGGAAAACCTCGCTGACGTTACGGTCCACATCGACCTCAAAGCCCTGGACCCTGACCTGCACAGGTGGTACACGGGCAAGGATAACAGCAGGGTACTGGAAGCAGTAAGGATGCTTCATGACCAGGGATTCGACTTTGAGGTGAACACCGTCTATATCCCTGAAGTAATTGATGCTGGTGAGATCGAGCGCATAGCAGCATTTTTGTCAGATATAGGCGATATCAGGTACAAGGTCATACGATACGTACCTGTTTGCGGTTTTTCCAGAAGACCGGGAAAAGAAGAGATATTTGCCGCCGTCAGTGCTGCCGGCAAGCATCTGGACACTGTTTCAAGTTCCATTAAAAACCGCAGTCATCCTGAGCACAGGCACGTGTTGCGACTGGACCGATGATCTTGTGATCGAATTACTTTCACTCTACTCTTGGCTTTACTATATTAACCGGGCGGTCAATCCCTGATCGTACAATAAGTATGGGAAGGAATATCACCGTTCACTCTTTTATTCCGTCATACTATTCCTTCCCCCATCCCCTTAAAAAGGCCATTCCTATTTCAGCAGGTTGTTGTATGACTTCTCTATCAGGTCATCCACCTGGATCTGGTACTCTTTTGCCACCAGTATTCCCAGCACCTCTATTGTGAACAGCCCCCCGGTCTCGCTGCGCTTTTGATTTATGTTCGCAATGATCTTTTGTTTTTCAAGTCCGGTATTGGCCATTATCCTTTCAACTATCTGCTCGAACACGTCCTTCTCCTGGAACACAGCTGCATCAGGTTTAAATCCTATAGGGATATCCACACTTTCTATATCAAACCGTGCTATGAGCATCCCCTCTTCCCTGGCTATGATACCGTCATCGATCGCTGCCTTCACAAAAGACTTTGCCGTATCTGGCTTGAACCAGTTAAGGTCCATGGACAGGGCCATGACGAACTCGTTCTCCTTCAGTCGATCGGTCCCTTTGCGCTTGAAAGGCTGGGCAGCGGTGTACAGAATATCGTTCATAATGTTCCTATAAAATACCTTTTTCGGTAATAACAAGTTCTACTGACTGTCCTTCTTCCCTTGAGCGATGTTTTATCAGGGCAGCCCGTCTTATATTGATACCTGTCCTCTCCATCTTTATTATGGTCTTGGAAAGGTGTTCTATGAGATTACCACCCAGAGGACGTACCCCCCCAGTCTCGGTATCAGTGTAGACCTGGTTTGTTATCACAACCGCCATATCGAATTTCCGTGCCAGCCTGTGAAGACCTGCCAGCTGTTCCACCAGTTTACGCCTCACACTCGCATTCCCTTCATCGTCCGGCGATAATCCGAACCGGTAAAAGAGGGTGGCAGAGTCCACGATCACCAGCCCGATACCTGTAGCTGCCAGTTTTTCAATATCCACCACCGCAGAATACTGCTGCTGGAAATCCTTTGGTTCATAGATAATAAGGTCTTTAGCAAGCTCTTTTGCATCCCCTTGTGCCATCTGGCTGAAACGTTCTGCTGAGAACCCTTCGGTATCGATGATGACCACTCTCTCCCCACCCCTGATACACTGTATTGCAAGCTGGGTGCAGATATTTGTCTTGCCAGTACCGGATGCACCGTATACCTGGGTTATTATGCTGCGTTCGATGCCTCCACCCAGCAGTTCGTCAAGTTTTCCACTCCCTGAAGGCATGCGTTTATCCACGGCGCTGTTATTATCGTTATTACTCTGTGTTGTCAGTGTCAGTACCCCTGTCAGTTATAGATCATTTATCGTCAATAGAGATATACCGTCAGTTTCCTCCGTCTTAGGGATCGGTTCGCCTGTCAGTATCCAGCCTTTCTTAGCAGGCAAGGCATCCATGTACAGCTTCATTATATTCAGGTCATCGGGAGTTGGCGTTTCCATGTATTTAATTAATACATTGTCGTCCCCATTATCAGCAAATGCATCAAAAACGTACGGCACCCCTGCCGCATCCACGAAACTGATATCCCTGTATTTCCTGTACTGCTTCAATCTGTTCAGTGCAAGTTCCACCAGTTCCTGGGGTGATTCCCCAAAGATGATCCCGGCCGGAGGCGAGGGTATTTCAGTATCATCTGTCTGCATATCAATATCAACAGGCAGGTCAAACATCTCATTAAAGAAAGTATCTGGTTCAAGTCGTACAAATGTCTCATCTGCTATCAGATAGACCGAAATAATGTCACCGATGGTGTTAGGTGCCAGACCGTCATCCCCCAATATAGCCTCCTTTATGCTGGGCGTGTAAGTATCAGCAAAATCCTTGATATCGGTAAGAGGTATCCTGATAGCCAGTCTCCGGTGTGGTCCCCTGTCATATACCTTGAACCCAAAATCCCTATTAATTTCAGCTTTCATGTTATTTACGATAAGTTGTACATTACTCCTATCCCCCAACAGGTCTTCGATCAGGCTGCTTTGCACCTTGACCGATTTCTTGCCGGTTACCATTACAACAGAATCAAGATAACGGATATCCTCTATATCCATTTCCAGGAGCACATCCTTTATGCTCTTGATCACATCACAGTCCTGTGATGGTGCCATGAACACTAATATCCATTCACCGCCCGCTCTTACGGTAATAGGCTTGCCGGATTCAACTAATGCTTCCAATAAATTGTTGAATGGATTATTTTTCACATCTAACACCTTGGGTGAATGGAACTTATACGGTAGTATTGATATATTGATGCTAATACTATAGAAATAGTTTATCAAATTATGCACGGGGAATTTGTGTGATCGAAGTAGAGATCAAAGCGCCACTATCTGAGAGAGAAGCAGTGATGTCCATGCTTATAGAACGTGGATGTACTTATCTGGGACATCGCATACAGAGTGATACCTATTATAATGCCCAAGACCGGGATTTTGCCAAAACAGATGAAGCACTCAGGATCCGCAAGGACGGTGAATGCCACCTGATCACGTACAAGGGTCCGAAGGTCGGCACAATTTCAAAGAGTCGCAAGGAGGTTGAACTGGAGATCAGCAGCCCGGAGGTGGCAGATGAACTGCTTACATGTCTGGGATACAGCAAAGTGATGAACATCAATAAGACCAGGGACAATTACCGGTTGGACCAGTATACCATATCCCTGGATAATGTGAGGGGACTGGGCGATTATATTGAGATCGAGACAGCTGCACAAACTGAAGGAGAAGTACCGCATAAGGTCGAGAATATGATCGCCTTATTTACCAGTATGGGGCTTACGAAGGATATCCTTATCACAAAGTCTTATCTTGAACTGCTAAAGGAGAAGAGTAGTGAAGGCTTAGATTAGATCAGATCACCTTGCTCTCTCCATGGACAGTCCGTATGATCATCCTACCACTTTTCACATCAAATTCTACAATACGCCCGTAATTCCCACCCACATCTTCGGCTAGCAAAGGAATACCCTTCTCCTTTAACAATTTCTTAGACTGAACGATGTTCTTAGTACCGATGCAGTTCTCTGAGTCTTTTGATGTCTGGAACATCATTGAACCGCCGCATATCTTTGCCACCAGGTTTTTCTTATTGCATCCCAGTTTTTCAAGTTCCCTCACCATTTCATCTATTGCCGAATCCACAAATTTTCCGGGTTTAACATTGGGACGATTTGCCAAGTTACAGGGGAGCATGATATGGGACATACCCCCGATACCCTCGCTTTTATCGTAAATAGTAAGTCCAAGGCAGGAACCCAGACCATGAATGGCTAATACATCATTGTCACTGGATATGACCATTTCAGCCATGTTCACTCGTCTGTATGCCATGATTCCTCACCCTATACTCTTAGAATATCAGCCAGTTATAATTTAATCAATCCCGACTTTAAGATCGATCTTGTCAATAATTTTATTGATTGACTCCTGCTCAAGCAACAGGAGCAGGTTTATGCTAATAACATTTTCCGCTATCAATAATTCACTTTTGACCGTAAGCGCATAAACTGTCTCTTGATTTAGTTTCAGGATAGAGTCCTGAGTAATTGCTCCCATCATATCTATTGTTACCTGGGGTGCTGAAGGGATGATGGTAATGTTGAGCAAATTACTTATTATACTGATATATGACCCGCATAAAATATTGCTCAACTCGCCCAGGCAAGAATATCCAGTAGGACTTGCTACGAATTCATCGTTAATATCTTTCTTGAGCATAGAACAAAGATGTTCCCTGGCCAGTTCAAGAGGTATCAGTGTTAGCAAACTCCCATCCAGATCCACTTGGAGTTCGTGATGAATACCCACAACGAGTGTCCCAGGGTCACCCAGCAGATACTGTATGTCATCCAGGGGCAGGAAGAATATATCACTAAATCTGACGTTCACCTTCCGGTCCAGTAAACGGGACAGGGAGGTGGCAGCGTTCCTGCTGCTGAGCCGTCCCATTCTATCCATAAAAGATGTTTGTTTTTCAGTTAATTGCAACGTTTTCATTTTTTACCTCGATATTTGGTTATAATAATGTATTAAGCAGAGAATTAATATCCAGTATCAATGCAACCGTTCCACTCTTAATGATAGTGGCACCTGCAAATCCCGGAAGACGCCCCAGGGACCGCCCTAATGATTTTATCACCACTTCTTGCTGACCCACCAGTTCGTCAACCATCAATCCAACAAGTCGTTCTTCATGTTCCACAATGACCACAAAGTAGTTGTCATCAGAAAGGTTGCTTTTTGCCTCAAAAAGTTCACTCAGCCTTACCAGCGGAATAACTTTTTCTCTTATGAGACAGGTCTCTTTTTTATCAACCATTTTTATCTGGTCTTTGTGAATTTTGATAGACTCAAACACGTTATTGAGCGGTAGCACATATATCTGGCCAGCCACCTTCACTACAAGACCCTTAATGATGGCAAGAGTCAGGGGTAATTTCAACTTCAAACGTGTCCCTTCACCTGGTGTGGAATAGGTTTTAATGCTGCCACCTAACCGTTCGATATCTCTCTTGACCACATCCATTCCCACCCCCCTGCCTGATATGTCAGAAACTGTTGCTGCGGTGCTGAATCCTGGTAGGAATATTAATGAGACCAATTCATCATCGCACATAGCAGCGGCTTCATCTTCTGATATCACTCCTTTTGATAGAGCGGATTTCATTACTATATCTGGATTGATGCCTGCGCCGTCATCCGATATTTCAATGATTACATGGTTCTTTTCACGACTGGCCTTAAGTTTCACGATCCCTTCATCAGATTTTCCAGCAGCCAATCGCTCTTTTGGCATCTCGATACCATGGTCAATTGAATTTCTTAAAATGTGTACCAGAGGGTCATTTATCCCATCAAGTACCGTTCTGTCCAGTTCAATATCTCCGCCTTCCACCACAAGTTTGACCTTCTTACCACGGCTTCGGGACAGATCACGGATAATACGTGGATATTTACTAAAAATATGGTCAACAGGAATCATCCTTATTGACATTATATCTTCCTGCAATTCCTCTACTATCCGGCTTAGATGGCCCACTGATTCTGCAAGTTCTGGACTATCGTACTTTGATATGGTATGCTCAAGCCCGACCTTGTTGATCAACAGTTCACCCACGTGATTCATCAAAATATCCAGTTGGTGGATATTGACCCTGATGTTCTGAATGGTCAGAGTAGGTGCAGCTGCCTGATTTACAGGTATTTTATTCAGGGGAGTATTTTCTGTTACCTGTACCACTGGTGGAGTAACACTTTCCTGGGCTACCTCCTCGATGTCCAGGGAATCCAGGTCGAACTCTTCCGTTTCATCCTCTTTCTCACCTTCAAATATCTTGATTTCAACATCAGAGATCTCAGAAACCGCAAGGGCGCTCTCTTTGAGAATATCTCTATCGGCATTAGATGCCAGTATTACATGAAATGTTCCAGGATTTGTCTCCTTGATGGTTGTCTCGGGCGGGTAGACTGCAATTTTGTCACCGAATTTTTCAAGGTTACGTATTACAATAGTGGCCTTGGCAGACTTAAGCCCGCATCCCGCGTCAATTGTGACGGTTATTTTATATACATTTTCACCAGATTCAACAGCTTTGGAAGCGCACCTTAATTCATCTATACTCAGTTCGATCTCGCCAATTTTATCATCATTTTTTTGAATCCCACCGTTTTTTTGAATCCCGCCATTTTTTTGAACGCCACCATTGGTTTGTGTTTTATCCAGGACCGACACAAGTTTTTCAATTAATTCTTTTTGTTCAATTATGTCTTTATTTTCTGCAATAGCTTCTATCATGGATTCAATGACATCAAAACTTTCAAAAATCACATCCATGATCGGCTGGTCAATATCTATCTCTTTATTGCGTATCTTATCAAGCAGGTTCTCCATTTCATGTGCCAGATGGGCCACTTCATTATACTCCATTGTGGCAGAATTACCTTTTATGGTATGAGCGGCCCTGAATATCTCATTGATCAGGTCATTGTTCCCAGTATCCTGTTCAAGTTCAACAAGGGAACGATTCATATTCTGGAGGTGGTCCCTCATATCATTGATGTATATATCCTTGTATTCTTCAAGGTCATTACTCATTGCGAATTCACCAACTCGATAAGCTTGTCGGTAATAGCCTCGGGTGATAACACATAATCCACATGGCCTGATTCAATGGCATTTCTCGGCATATCTTTGGCAATACAGCTATGTTTGCTCTGTGCAATTGTGATGCCACCTGCATTTTTTATAGCTTCGATACCCTTAGTACCATCAGCTCCTGCTCCCGTGAGGACAACTGCTATGGATTGGTCCCCATACTCTAAAGCAGCGGATTCCATGGTAATGTCAATGGACGGTTTGACATGATGTCTGGGTGGGCTATCTTTCAGTATTATTCTACCGTGTTTTATTGTCAGGTGTTTTTCCGTGGGCGCTATATATACAATCCCGGGCTTTAGCATCTCCATATGCTCCCCCTCTTTCACTATGATTACACTTTTATTTTGAAGGGTTTGGGCAAGTTGTTTGCTGAAATTAGCTATTATATGCTGTATAACTACAATGGGAACAGGGAAATCATGAGGCAGTTTGGGTATAATATTTTTCAGTACCGTTGGGCCGCCGGTTGATGCTCCTATTACAACAACTGAAATCATGGTCACAGTATGCCGTTATTATTCAAAAGATCACAGGAGTGCTTTGTTTATGATCTCTATTATTGTCTTTTCATTGAAAGGTTTCACAATAAAATCTTTTGCACCGGCCATTATAGATTCCATTACCAGTTTCTGTTGGCCCAGTGCACTTATCATCACTATGCGTGCATTCGGGTCTTCGGACCTTATGGATTTTACTGCCTCGATACCCGTGGTTTTTGGCATCACAATATCCATGGTAACCAGATCAGGTTTGAGTTCCCTGTACTTCAGGACAGCTTCAACCCCGTCTACCGCTTCTCCGATGACCCGGTGACCATTATTAGATAGGATATCTTTCAATAGCGAACGAATAAAATCAGCATCATCTACGACCAATATATCTGCCATGTATTTTCCTCATATTGAGTTATTAAACTATCAGGTATTTACTGTTTCCATTTCTTCCTTAATTTTTATCGTTTGCGCCAATTCAAGGTCGCTCAGTATTTTTTCAAAGTCAAGAAGGATCAATATTCTATCATCGATTTTACATATACCTTTCAGATACTCCTGGGTTTGAGCATGTTTGATGGAGGGAACACTGACAATCATGTCCAATGATATCGTTTTCACTTCGTAGACCGAATCAACAACAGCACCGAAAGGTTCACCCTGCAGGTCGATAATAATTATCCTGTTCGCATCGTTTTCCAACGGTTCCATTTCAAAACGTTTGCGCATATCGATCACTGTGGTGATCTGTCCTCTCAGGTTGATGACACCTTCAACAAAATCAGGCAGTTTTGGTATCCTGGTAATTTCTACCATACGGATAATCTCCCGTACACAGGAAATATCGACGCAGTACTCCTCACCACCCAGACTGAAAATGACAACCTGCACCTCTTGGGATCCAACGTGTTCGGTCATGTGAACTACCCTTTATGATACTTTAAACTTGCTTACCGATTCTTGCAGATTATTAGCAAGCTGGGCCAGTTCCTGGGCAGAGGAGGTCAACTCTTCCATGGATGCAGTCTGCTCCTCGGTTGATGCAGCTGACTCTTCAGTGGAATTCAGGTTATCGTCCACGATTGACGCCATGCGGTCCATTGCATTTACCACATTATCAGTATTGACTTTTTGCGCTTCTACAATATCGGTAATACCTTTAATCCTGGTTGCGGTTTCATTCACTGCTTCGGAAATGTTCTCCAGCAGGTGCAATGCGTTGCTGGTCATTTCAATACCTTCGGCAGCCACGGAAGTACCCACTTCAGTATATTTTACCGCATTGTTCGTATCTTCAGAGATTTCTTTTATAAGGGCATCGATCTGTTCAGCGGCCTTCTTTGACTCTTCGGCAAGGTTCCTGACCTCAGCTGCTACAACAGCGAATCCGCGCCCCTGTTCACCGGCCCTGGCCGCCTCGATGGCAGCATTGAGTGCAAGCAGATTGGTCTGGTCGGCAATTGAAGTGATAACGTCCACGATACTGCTGATCTTGCGTGATTTCACTCCCAGTCCTTCAACAGCAGATGCAGAATCAGCAAGTTTTTCTTTAACCACTTCAAGTTTATCCATTGCTTCCTTGGCTGCTACACTACTCGTATTTGCCATTTCGTTGGTATGCTCTGAGAACTCCTTGACCTTGTCCACAGTACTGGAGATCTCATCAGTGGTCTGGGAGAGCCTGACAAGTTCCCTTGACATGTTTTCTACTTCTCTTGCCTGGTCATTGGCACCCTGTGCAATGAGCTGTATTTTTGAAGATACCTGCTCGGTTGTAGCACTAAGTTCCTCACTGGACGCTGCCAGTTCCTGGGCTGTAGAGCCAACCGTAATGGCAACATCCTTGATGTTGGTGATTATTTTCTTGATATCTTCTTTCATTTTGATAAATGTCTTTGCCAGGTCACCTATCTCGTCATTGCTGGCAACGTCAATTTTATGTGTGAGGTCTCCCTTTGCGATATGATTAACATGGTTTCCAAAGTCAGATATAGATCTAATTACTCTCTGTATGATCCCTAACATTAACATAACCAGTCCCAGCACCAGTAAAGTGGCCAGTGCAACCATAATTATTGACATCCTGATATTGTTTTGGACTTTATCTTTTATGGTCAACTGTATCTGGTTATTAGAGGAAAGAATATCATCAAGATTCATGTGTATCCTTTTTTCGTTCGAACCAAGTTGGTACAATAACTCAGATTGTGCAATATCATTTTCTCCTAACTGTTCGTTTAAGGTTACGACCTGACTAAAAATGATTGAATTCTGATTGGTTAACTGAATCAGTTGATCTTTACTATTATCGTCAAGATCGGATGCTGAAATGTCTGTTTTAATCGATGATATAAGATTTTCAACTTTCTGTGCATTGGTATTTGTGGGTTCGAACAAATATTGGGATTCAGATGACTGTAATTCCAATATTTTATTACATAGATCAGGTATATTAAGTGACTTTGTAAATGCCAGCATCTCGTTAGATTTTGTAATCATCTGGCCGCCAAGACCAGTATTACTATTACCGATATCTTCTATTATAACGATACTTGAATCATGCATATCCATGATTTCCATAGCAATTTCTTCAAAATATTTTTGAGAAGACAACAGATTGTTGGCGGCGTTTTTATCCTCAATTATATCGACATAAGATACTATCTGTATCTGATATGATTCAATATTTAACAGACTTTCCTGGAAATCCTGCCGGATCTGCTGCCTTGTTGGATAATCGTCTACAAGTAAATATTTATGGATCATTATGATACAATGATTGACCTCATCATGTGTTTTATATGCTATTGATGAGAGGGGCCACCTAATTTCAAGGATTTCGTCCACATTATCCTGCATGGTAATAATATTATATACCGAAATAGTACCTATGATTGCCATTAATACGGCAAATGCCAAAAAACTTGAAACAAGTGTTTTTTTAATAGTCATCCGTTTAGTATCACTCATTATATCCCCTCAGATATCAAATAGTTCATTTTTGCCTAAATATAATAATGAATAAGTATAATAATAATCAGTATTTAAACTTATCCCACTTGAAATGCAAGAAAATCCTCCCTTCGGTCGGATTAACTTGAGTACATAATCTTATAGATTATATACAACAAGAAAATCCTCCCTTCGGTCGGATTAACTTGAGTACATAATCTTATAGATTATATACAACAAGAAAATCCTCCCTCACGGTAGGATTAACTTGACTGCATAAAGTTATACTTTATGTACTATAAAAAAAGAGCATTATCATCATGACCGAGCAGGACCGTCTACTCACACTCAAAAAAATAATATTGGATAAATTGAATTTTGATCTGGGGCAGTATAAGGAAAGTTATATTGAACGGAGGGTCAACACCAGGATTAACCTGACCCATACGGGTAACCTTCATGAATATATCAAGCTGCTGGAAAAAGACCAGGCAGAACTCATGAACCTGATGGATTCACTTACCGTGAACGTGACCAAATTTTTCAGGAATATTGAGACCTTTGAGACACTGGAAAAAGACATTATTCCAAAAATAATAAAGAACAAGAATAACAGTTCCAGGGATATAATAAAAGTGTGGAGTGCAGGCTGTTCTTCCGGTGAGGAATTATATACGCTGACCATTTTATTTCTTGAGGCATTGGAAAAATCGGGAAAACAGTATAAGTTATTGGTCCAGGGCACTGATATTGACCGAAAAAGCCTCACAAAAGCCAGGATTGGCAGATACAGGAGCGAAAATGTAAAGAGTATCCGAAAAGATCTGCTTGAGAAATATTTTGAAAATGATGGAACCTATTACCATGTTAAACCTCACGTTAAAGAGCATGTAAAGATCAATCATCTTGATCTTAGTTCTGACTTTGATAGATTAAGTATTACGTATGAATTGATCTTATGCAGGAACGTGGTGATATATTTTAATAAAGATGTGAAACAGGCTCTATTTATGAAATTTTACAATATGCTGCAAAAGGACGGTTTTCTGGTACTGGGTAAGAACGAATCCATCACAGGTGATGCTTTATGTCATCTGGAAAACGTGAACATTTCAGAACGCGTGTACAAAAAGACCCTGCACGGCAAGATCACAGACTAAACATCAATCTTCTTTAAATCTTTCATCGTCAAAGACCCACTTTCCAGGAATGTTGGGTCAATAGATATCATCAGAATATTCTTGTTCTTTATGGTGTTGGCCTTAAGCTCATCAAAAAAACCCTCTATGATGCCGACACTATTGGTTTCAACAAGATATTCGGTGTTGTCTATGAACAACATGACATTGTTGACCTTATCATAATATGATTGAATGACCTTTGCAATTTTTGGGACATTTACCGTGCACACACAATTGGGGATCTTTACTTCCTCGGTGGTCAACCAGACTACTGGCATTTTGTCATTACCCACCAAATTCCTAACTTCATCGGGATGCTTTCTTGTAACACATAATCCTTTGAATCCCCTTTTGTTCATGTATTTAAATATTTCAAAACGTTTCTCATCATTTGCATCAATGATCATGTAATTAGTTCCCGGTTTCAGATCGTATTTGTAACCCCTGATCTTAATGTCAGTAAAGATTACCAGGAACATTGTGAATTCCATCTGGTCAATGAAATAGCTGCCTTTGACTATATAAGCCTGGGAAACGGGTTCACTGAACACAACGGATTCCATTTTTATTGCCAGCGTATCCTGATCAACATTCTCTGGCGCATCGAAGGTGATCTGTGTATCAATAAGGTCGCTGAAAGTGCTCAGGAATGAGTTAATAAAGACATTTCCCATTTCATTAAAAACTGAATGGACCACATCCTCATGTCCTGATACATCTTCTCCCATTAATGTCCCCACAACCTCAAGGGCGGATTGTTTTGGTATGAGGAGGGCGGAAGAGCCTACATTGGTACCTGAAAGATTATAATTTACACCGATACATTGTGTGCCGATATAGCCAGGTATCTCAGAGGGTCTGATGGCCCTAAAATCAGATATGGAGACCTTTACATTCCCGTCTACCATTTTAGATAATGCTTGTATACCCCTTAAAATGCCGTTCTTGATAAAATCCTTCAGGATGGTGCGGTCTGAGGTAATATCATGGCGAACCTCATCAAGCGCAGTACTTTGTAAGCATTTGTTTGCTACACTTTTGATCTTGTCTTTGTCAAAAGGTTTGGTGATATAATCCGAAGCACCTGCCTCAATAGCCTCTGAAACGCGAAAATCCTGGACATCAGCGCTGCACACAACGATCTTAGCACCGGAATCCTTGTTAATAATGTCTTTTATCGCTGAGAGCCCATCCTTTTCAGGCATGACAAGATCCATTAAGACCAGGTCCGGTTTGACCTCGAAGTACTTTGCAACGGCATCGTTCCCATCTATTGCTTCTGTGACCTGGTGTCCCATTTCAAGGAATATATTTTTAAGCATCGTTCTGGTGAGAATAGAATCATCTGCAACTAATACCTTAGCCATTTTATACCTCAATATTCAAAACCTGAATTCTATTAATGATTAGACATAAGTTAAATACGTTCTATTTTAGATATATAACGGAAATCATTTAACTATTCCCATGATTAGATTTAAATCTTAGTAAAATGAAAGCATACCCTTGACGTTCTTATAATACTCAATGAAATGGGGAATCATATTGAAAACAAGTGCTTTTGCCGTGGACAATATACCATTGATAGGACCGGGTCATGATATTGCTGATATCATCTGCCAGAGAATTGACGTGAATGAATACGATATAATAATAATTGCTTCAACAATCGTTTCAAAAGCAGAAGGGCGCATCGTCCATACAGATGAAATAATTCCTACGACACAGGCCGAAAAGATAGCCAAAAAAACTGGCGCAGAGGAGGCTTTTGTCCAGGCAGTATTGGATGAGAGTACCGAGGTCATCATGGAATCACCCATCTTCCTGGTGCGGCATACCAGTGGTAATATATGCATTAACGGAGGCGTTGACCAGTCAAATGTGGAGGATGGACTGCTACTGCTGCCGAACGATCCTGATGAAAGCGCAAAAAAGATCAAAGAGGATATTTTCGGGTTTACAAAAAAGCGGGTCAGTGTGATCATAACCGATACAAACGGCCGGGCGTTTAGGGAAGGACAGATCGGTATTGCTCTTGGAGCAGCAGGTATTGACACACATCACGATTGGCGGGGGAGCACCGACCTGTTCGGTCATATTTTGGAAGTGGCCAATGAGGCAGTGGTGGATGAGCTTGCAGGGTTTGCCAATTGCCTGATGGGTGAGGGGAACTGGGGTACACCTGTCGTGGTGATAAGGGGACTTGAATTGTATTCTGACAATGATGGTATGGATGCCATATACCGGTCAAAAGATACCGATATTATCAGAAAAGCACTGCTGGCTTACCAGCAGGGGATATAAAGGTTCACTTCCGGTAAACCCAGGCTGAGGCTATGAACTCGCGAAGGAACTTTGCACCAAGCAGCGCAGTGTTGCCGCTGTCAAACTGGGGAGCCATCTCTACAAGGTCAAAACCAGCGCACAATGGGGCCAGCCAGCGTATCAGGGAAAGTACCTGGCGGTCGGTGAGCCCGAAGGGTTCGGGAGTGCCCGTTGCCGGGGCAAAGGCCGGATCGATCGCATCCATGTCCAGGGACAGGTACAGATGTCTGGTATCAAGCTGCCTGGTCAGTTCAATGAGGATGTGTGCCATCCCCTTATCCATCACAAGGTCAGCCGGGTAATAGGTAATATTCTGTGCCTTTGTCAATGAATACTCATCTTTTGTACCGCTTCTTATCCCAATGGAAACATACCTGGGGGTCACATCTTCAATAATATGGCGGCTTACACAAGCATGGTTGTTGGATTGACCTTTATATTCACTCCTCAGATCAAGATGTGCATCCAGTACCACCACACCAAGATCATCGTACACGGCTTTTGATGCACCAGCGCACGGCAATGTGAGGGAATGCTCCCCACCCAGCATTATGGGTATTTTGCCATCGGCCAGTATCTTGTTGACCATCCCGGATACGGCAGATATGGCCTGATCGACGGTGTGGTCTTCCCCGATGTCCACATCTCCTGCATCATGGAAAGGGACATCTGATAGGTCTATATCAAAAAAGGAGTTATAGGTCTCGAAGTTATACGAAGCTTCACGAATTGCATCTGGAGCCATTCTGCTCCCCTTCCTGAAACTGGATGTGCCGTCAAAAGGAGCCCCGAAAATTACAAAAGCAGCATCCGAATAGCTTGAATCAGCGTCTGCAAAGTAAAGTTTCCCACCCATGCATATCATTCCTTGATAAAGTAGGTTGGATCAGACCCGCATATCTATCTTCATCTTGCCCATAGCTATCAAGTACTGGACATCTTTTCCAACTTCTATTTTGTTCTTGTACGCGTCAGGTATCGTTAGTTCCACAGTAGAATAGTCACTCATATCCATTATCTGGACCACATCACCAGAGATGGAGAGCACCTGCCCGTTCTTTCGTTCCACAAGCGGGACATATATTTTTTGGGTAACAGGTGAGATGATCGAGCGTTTTTGATTATCAAAAATACCTACAGCATCTACCCGTGCTTTGGCACTGCCATGTTTCCCAGGTTTTGAGTGTGAAATTGATTTAATGGTACAGGGTTCGTCGTCTATTATCACATACCGGCCTTCCTTCAATGTGCGTACTTCTGTCTGCTCTTTCATATAATAAGTTCCTCCGGTTAGAGGTAATTTTAGTGACGTTTAATAGCATGGGGGCTTATATACATATCGATAACTTTGATACCATTCGCTGTTTTAGAAAATTCTTAAATATATCTTCGTACAATAAACCAAGCACAGAAGGTGAGCTTAGGTCAGAAGAATCTGATGATGATGGTGACCCTCAATACATTTCTCCCACGATTGAAAATGGTTTATAAGGGGTAGTAATTCACAGTGTTCTATTAGATGAAATCCCGCAACTTGTCCAATTAGAGGTCCAATCATTCACTGATAGTGATTATCCTATTGACGAAAAACTATTCTGGAAATTAAATAATAGCCAACATGCTGTATTATTTAGCGCACTCCAGGATGCAGTGGTGGTGGGTTATGTCTGTTTGATAATGCGTAAACAGACAAGCCGGATATATTCCTTGATCGTAGGTAAGGCCTACAGGGGAAAAGGTATAGGCACAAAATTACTCGAAGCCGCTGAGAGGTATGCAATCAGTCAAGGAGCAGAAGCTGTCAGGCTTGAGGTAAGATGCAACAGCAAAGCTCTTAGATTATACCAAAAGCTTGGATATACAGTTGTGGAAAAAAAATTGAATTATTATGGTGATGGCGGGGACGCCTTCAGTATGAACAAAGAAATAGTACAACATCGGATTGAGGACGTTGAGACAATTAACATTAAAAGAAAGAGACAAAATCCAGCGGTTACTACAGCAGCTTGATAACAAGCTTTGGGTGTATTATTTTCCGGTGATCCTCAGTAATGAATTAATGTTGGATACTATCGACAACTCTACTATCCTTCTGTCAAAGGAGGAAGGTAACTGGAATCTGTTCGTCCAGCCGCTGGGCGACAGTTCCAATGGTACTTTAGAAAAGACATTCAATTACCCGAGGGAACTGAACGGAAACAATGAAGGTGCGTTCTATAACTGCACTGCATCGTTTGTGGAGAATCTTGACCCTGACCTGTACAGCATCAAGGAAGAATGCGGTGATTACATTTACTTCAAAGATGAACAGGTCTCATTAAATGGTAAGAGATTCAACCAGATAAGGAATCACATCAATTTTTTCAAAAAGCATTATAATTACACGGTTCGTCCATATTCAACTGAGGATTATAATGAGTGCTTTGAATTATTTAACGGGTGGAAAGCAAAGAAGGAGGGCAATATACCAATCAAGGATGAACACATTGCCCAGTTGTTCCAGAACCTCTGCCTGTTCCCGGACATGTTCGGGATAACAATAAGGGTGGACGGAAAAATTGTGGGATTCAGCCTCGGAGGATTACTTGCACAAAATGAGGCCATCTGCATAATCCGCAAGACCGATAGACAGTATAATGGCCTGTCTGAGTTCATAGATAATGAATTCTATAAATACGTGCCTGAGAATGTTAACCTGGTGAATGATGGGGACGACCTTAATTCAGAATCCCTGAGAAACTATAAGATGAAATGGCATCCTGCCCAAATAAGGAAATATTATACTGTCCAGCAAGTGAATTGTTAATACATTATGTAAGCAAGTCCCGACCGTTCATATTGTAACACGATGTAAATGGTCTGGGGATATTCAATTCAGGTATATATCCCCAGGTCTCTTTCCTTTGTCTCCCTATTCCACAAACGGATTATCGTATTCAAGTATGGCCTGTGCTACCTCTTCCCTCATCAGGTCGGGGGGTGGCACCTGTCCACTTAGTAGCAGGTCCCTCATTTTGGTGCCACTGAAATTAACGATTTCTTTTTCCGAATGCGGGCAAGTCTTATCACTGGCAATGCTGGTGCACTTCTTGCAGTAGAAGAATGAGCGGAAGAAGATGGGTTGGATATCCAGGTCATCGAACTCGTTAAATATCTCATGAGCTGCAAAAGGATGGTAGTAATCACCTACACCTGCATGGTCCCGGCCCACTATGAAATGGGTACATCCGTAGTTCTTGCGGACAATGGCATGGAAAATGGCCTCCCTGGGACCTGCATAGCGCATCTCGGTCTGGAAGATGGACATGGCAGCCCTGTCATGAGGGAAGTAGTTGTCCAGCAAAGCTGCATAGGAATCCAGTATTACATCATCCCTGAAATCCCCGCTTTTCTTCTTTCCTATCACGGGATTAATGAACAACCCATCAGTGATAGTAAGTGCAGATTTCTGGACATATTCATGACCCAGGTGGGGGACATTGCGTGTCTGGAAGCCGGCTATAGTATTCCAACCCTTTTCCCTGAACAGGGCTCTTGTCTGGGCTGGTTTTAGGGCATAGTCTGAATAAGGGGTCTCTATCTCATTTATCAGGTCGATTGTCCCTCCCAGCAGAAGTTCATTCATGTCATTGGTCAATGCTACACCAGGATGGGTGGCATCATTTGTACCAAAAACATTTTGGGAATGGATCTCCGTGTCGAATCCATATATTTCCTCTATGTGCAGTATTGCTACAGCGACTCCATGGTGGTCCAGCACAACATCTTCCCCCGTAGATATCCTGCCTGCGTCCTCCCCGGAGATGTCCAGCACGATGGGTATGGTCCATGGCAGACCGTTTGAAAGCCGTTTTAATTCCAGTACATTCAGATAATCGTCTTCTCCCATGAAACCTTCCAGAGGGCTGAACAGTCCGCTGGCTATATTCTCAAGTTCCTTAGCCCTGTCCAGACTGATACTGATGTTTGTCATTCCAGGGATCTGTTCCAGGACCTTTTGTTTTTCTTCCTGATCAAGGATTCTGTTGATTAGTTTTCCACCATGGGGTTTTATCTGATTAATATTCATCTGTAAGCTCCTTTTTGATTGTCTTTAATTAGGTATTATTATATGGTATCTGGTTTTAAGGCAAAATAGTGCACTCGATCAAATCCTGACAATATGGCATAACGTGGAGTAGTATACATAACGTTTTAAATAATCAATTTTATACATAAGTAAGATAAATAATTCTATAAATTCTATAAATTCAAATGTAAAGGTCAAGTAATGGATAAAAAGATCGAACAGGCTGAAATCACATCTATGCTGCATAGTTGTTTCTTTGGGCTTGAAAAAGCTCACAATAAACTAACTGGAAGCGGTCATAAAGCAGTAGTACCTCAAGTTGCTCGGATGCTTCCACAAATATTAAATGTAAAAGGCGAGCTGAGGTTCGATAATGATAAAACCCTGGATGAAAATCTCCAGGATCTGCAGGATTATTTCAATAATCCTGAGTTCTTTGAAGAAGTATTGATCGAAAAGATTGACGATAACAGGTATTCTTTCGAGATCAAAGGCTGTTTCCTGGCAAAGACCGGAGTCCACAGTATTTTAAAACCGGACAGCAACACATGTATGTTAGTTTATATTATTGCATCAATGATAAACATCAAGACAGGCAAGTCATTACGTATTTCCAATTCTGTGTTCTCTGAACTTGGCACTAAGACCTCTATTGAAATTGTATAATATTTTAGCCTATTTTACATTACCTGCATGCAGTCCACATTCTTTCTTGGTTGCTTCTTCCCACCACCACCGGCCTTCCCGCTCATGCTGGTTGGGAAGCACTGGCCTGGTACAGGGTTCGCATCCGATACTGATAAATCCCTGTTCATGCAGTTCATTATACGGGACATCGTTGGCCCGGATATAGTCCCATACCTGTTCAGATTTCCAGTTGGCAATAGGGTTGAACTTGACGAGCTGATGGTCGGCGCTGCCGAATGTCGGGTCGTCCTGTATCACAGGTACGTGGGTCCTGGTATTCGGGCTCTGGTCTTTACGCTGTCCGGTTATCCAGGCATCGAGTTGTGAAAGTGCCCGTCTCAGGGGGTCCACTTTGCGGGCCTGGCAGCATTCCTGGTGGCCGTCACGGTAGAAGGAGAACAGTCCTTTTTCCTTGACCAGATTTTCGGTTTTGTCCCTGTTGGCAAAGAATATCTCGATATCGATGCCATAATGTTCCCGCACGTTCTCGATGAACGTGTACGTTTTTGAGTGAAGTCGTCCTGTATCAAGGCTGAACACCCTCACATTGTCGCTGAGCTTTGCTGCCATGTCAACCAGTACCACATCCTCAGCACCGCTAAAAGAGATGGCTACACTAGTTCCATAGGTGTCCAGTGCTAATTTCAGGATATCCTGGGGTGAGCTGTGCTCATATTCGGTTGCAAGTCTTTCAATTTCTGATATTTCCATTATCATTTATTCACCTTTTTGAATGAGCATCCTGTAATGGGTGCCAAGTTTTTCCAGTTTGATTATGCGGTTTCCATCTTCCTTCACACTGCGAGAGACGTTCCTGACAGGTTCCCCTGCTTCAAGGGCGACTTCCAGTATCTCTCCAGGGAGCATGTCTTTCAGTTCGAACTTAGTCCTTACCATGTTCATGGGACAGACCTCACCGCAGGTATCTATTGACCTTGAAGGTGCCATATCTTTATTCATAACACAGCCTTCCTGAATGTCTCAAGGCCTATACGATTGACTGTATCGCCAATGCGTTCGCTTTTTGTGGCATTCTCTTTAAAGAACTGGATAGTCTTATCAAGTATCTCAAAGAGCTGTGACTCGTCTACTAATTCGACGAACTTAACAGCCAGCTGTGGGAACCTCCCTACTTTTCCACCTATGAGGAGGGTATAACCTGTCTTGTTGATCACCCAGGCGTCAGTGGGACAGGATGAGATACAATCGCCGCACAGGTCGCATTTCTCACGGTCGAATGTGACAACACCGTCCTCGACAATGATAGCGTCCATACGGCAGATCTCCTGGCACAGACCGCAGCCGGTGCATTCTTCCTTGAGCCATTTTGGTTCAACGCCACCCATGATGCCGAAATCATTCTCCTGGGGTTTGGCACAGGAGGCGGAGCATCCGGCAATGCTGATCTTGAACTTATGCGGTACCCCAGCGGCAAAATATTTTTCATCTATTTTCCGGGCCAGGTCCTGGGGGTTGACAAGACCGCGGGGACAGACAGTGTTGCCCTGGCAAGCAATAATTCCCCTGATGCGGGGTCCGCATGTACCTTTGCGCAGTCCTGCCTCTGCCATGTCTTCCCTGACAGATTCCACATCATCTAAGTGTATGAACGGTATCTCAATACCCTGACGTGTAGTCAGGTGTATGTGCCCGTCACCGAATTCTTCCGCTGCTTTGGCCAGGGCCCTGAGCTGGTCGGCTTCCACGTAGCCGCCCACGATCCTCAAGCGGAAGGCAAACTGGTTATGCTGGCGCTGGCGCATGAATCCGCCGGATTTTAACGATTCATAATCAACTTGATCTTGTGACATTATAATCATCCATTAACATTTAGTATATTATTATATTTGCCTGATGTGGCAAAAGTTGCTGTTTTCCAACAATAGATTAAGTTTGTATAAAATTGTACCAGTACTAGGAGTCGAAAAAGTTGTTCAATGTGATACTGGCATATATAGCGGCCCTGTTCATGGGTGTCAATATAGGCGGGAACAATGCCGCAGCTTCGATGGGTGCGGCCTACGGAGCTGGTGCCAGGACCAAACGCCAGGCAGTGATATTGATAGCTGTGTTCTCTTTGCTGGGTGCGGTACTTAGCGGTGGTGAGGTCATAAAGACGTTGGGACATGGTATTGTGCCAGGCCAAAGTATCACTGTTGCAGCTGCCATTATTGCAGTTTCGGCTGCGGGTATCAGTATGTTTGCAGCGAACATGGTGAAAATTCCGGTCTCCACAAGCCAGGCCGCTGTGGGTGCTGTAGCTGGCGTGGGAGTCTATGTGGGTGTATTGAACACGGATGTACTGTTCGATATTGCGACCTGGTGGCTTGTCACACCAATAATAGCCTTTGTTCTTGCGTATATTACCGGTAAATATCTGCATCCTGTTATCCTGATGTGGCTTGTTGACCATGAGTCTGAGGAGTCGATAAGGAAGTTGATCAACATTCTGCTCACTATATCAGGCTGCTATGTGGCATATTCGGCAGGTGCGAACAATGCCGCAAATGCAGTAGGTCCCTTCGTGGGGGCAGGCATAATGACTCCTTTCACCGGGGCTGTGGTCGGCGGGCTGGCCATAGGTGCCGGTGCAATGGTTTTGGGTTCCAGGGTGCTTGAGACTGTAGGAAAGGGTATCACAGAACTATGCGTAATACGGGCAGTATTTGTGGAGTTCTTGGCTGCAATAATCGTGCATTCTGCATCAGTAATGGGCATCCCGGTCTCACTGGGCGAGATAGTGACGGCTTCCATAATCGGGATAGGATGTGCCAATGAGGGACTCCTGGCAGCAAGGACTGTCACGGTACAGCGTATAATCACCATGTGGTTTGTCTCGCCGCTGGTGGCTGGTATTATTACTTATGCAGCTTTGGTGGTAGTTGGGTAACTAGAGCTGCCTTAGCTTGAATATTATGGAGAAGAGCACCCGGGCATAGAGAGAATGGGACGGGTTGTTCACCTTTGGAAAACAAATTATGATTATATTCTGATGTTAGTGGTTTTGTGTCCCTGTCATTTAGATATGACGCAGTGGTTAAATTATAGCGCATATTCCGTGTACAATCAAGGCCCACTTTTCTGAATTAAAAACCCATGATTAAATAAATCTTTTTCTAAGGCTTCATAATCTTCGAATTTCCTTGAAATAATACGCCAAAATTGTTCGTTATGTTTTCTCTCAATTAAGTGTACCATTTCGTGAAAAAGCACATATTCGATCAATATTTTCGGCAAATATTTCAAGAGGATATTAATTTTCATAGATCGAGATTTTTATGTTCTGCGTCGTTTAGTGCGGATAAAATCAGAGACTTTTGTGTAAATATCCAAGCTTTATGTTTTTCTATTATAATGTCCGGATTCTTGTGATCTTTTGGTAATATAAGTAGTAATTTTCCCGTCTTGAATTCAACCCTTGCAATCTGTCTAATATGCTCTTCCCCAAGCACGTTTAATTTTCTAACTTCAGGGTGTTGCATAAACTTGCTGGATGGATTGATAAAAAGTATCTTATTTTTATTTTCTGTAGATTTATTCTTGTTAAGAATGATAATAGCCCCTGGAGCTCCAGGATTATAGAATAATTTTTCAGGAAGAAGGATAACGCATTCAATTAAATCACCTTCAAGCATCTTCGTCCTAATAGCCTTCTCCTTACCTCCCCTAAACAAACACGAAAAATCATTTATTTCTACTGACACTGATTAATAAAGGCAAGAAGACCAGAGCTACTAAAAATACGGTTAAACCTGCTGCAGCAAAGCTTACATGGAAACCATATGAATCAGCGATCAATCCCCCTATAAAGGGACCTATTGCAAAACCAAATGAACCGAACAGGTTGAACCCACCCATTGCAGTCCCTCTCTTTTCAGGAACTGTAAAGTCACCTGCTAATGCTGCTGATGGGGGATACATAAGTGCTCCAGCTATACCACCCATCACCATTATCAAAGCCAGAAATGGCGGGGGTGTGGATCCAACACTTATTACTACAATGCTGTAGAGGAGAGAACCTACTATCAATGGTGGAACTCGTCCTATCTTATCAGATATTGCACCAAAAGGATACTGAAGCAGGGCAAAAGGTATTAAAAAAGCAGCCATGTACATACCGATAGTACCTGGTCCAAGCCCATATTTAATTGCAAGCATAATTGGGAAAACGCCCACAAAAAATCCTACTGTAAACCGCTCAACAAAAGAAAAAGCATATGGAATGAATATCTTCTTTTCTTCTCTTAGCAACATGAGTGAATCAATAAAAGATGTGGGTCTGGAATCAAGTTTGCGCTCTTTGAGCATGAATGCTGTGATCAATGCTCCAAGCAATAGTAGTAAAGAACCAAAGTAAAGAGGATAAAGGGGATCTATTGAACCGATCTTACCACCAAAAGGAGCACCCATGGCATTACCTAATGCCATTCCCATTCCAGGAATTCCCATTCCCTTGCCATACTGTGTTTTTTTGACCAGATCGAGCACTGATGTCATAATTAAAGAAAATGCCATTACAGTGAAGGCTCCTTCAAAAAAGCGTAATACAAGTAATACTACATGGTAGGGGCAAGGGTAAGGCTAAACATCAAAAGAGCATTACCTAAGAATCCAGTAAAGATGAATATCTTTCTTTTCCCCACCTTATCAGAAGTACTACCCCATATAAGAGCAAATATGACATGTGCAGCCAGATTTATTGAAACAAATAAGCTAGTCTCTGCTATAGATGTGACATCAAACCTCTCCATAACAAAATCTTCCATGACAGGATATATCAATGTAACACTAAACATGAGCAGAAATGTCAAAATACCGAGAATATAGATCTCTCGGTAGCCTTCTTTATCGATTTCAGGAATATTGTCACTCACTTTTCTATTCATGAATCATATTTTTTAATATTTGGATCATTTGTAATTTAAATCGATGAAAGGTTGAAGAAAATTTATTTTATTTGTATAATGGCATCAATATATAATTACATTTTCAATTTGGATTATTTGTTTATCCAGGGTTTTATTAATAATTTTCCTGAGATAAAAAAATATAAAATTTATTTGCCAGGATAAGCCTTCGTCTTCTGAACGTATTCCTGCCGCCCCCTCGCCTTTGCTTTGTTAGGGTGTCCCTCTTGATCTGACTCCGCCCGTTCTTTTGGTGTTGGGGGACTGGCAGGGGCTTTTCGATAAATCCGGGTGGTCTGTTCTGTGTAAGATATTTGTGTTTGAATTGGTGTGAGTTTGCCACGGTTTTTTAAGAAAGGAATTACAACAAAACTATATACTTTTAAATTAAGAATTAACTTTATATTATGGCAATAAAAAATGTCTATGCTACTGTAACTAACCATGTCCAAATGGTAGGATATCGAGAAATCGTAGAAATCCATGCAAAGGCAAGAGGATTAGCAGGGTTTGTTTTTAATGATATTGACGGTTCAGTCAAATTAATGGCAAGTGGTCTGGACGTTGCTATAGATGGATTTTTTAAAGACCTTAAAATTCAACGGCCAGATACAGTAATAGAATCACTTGAGATTTTGGAAGATATTACATTGCCGTCACCCTTTGGCAGAATTGTAATTGATGAAATGCGGGAGATTAGTGATAGACTAGATAAGGGGAACACAATCCTGGACGACATTAATACAAAGCTTAATAAGCTTAATAAGCTTAATGTTCTGGATGGAATTAGTGGCAAATTAGACACTCTCCCAGAAAAAATTGCTGAAGCATTGAAAAGATAATTCTTCTTATATTGATTGTTTTAAAACAAAACACTTAGTTTATAACCGGACTTTAATATCACAATACTGTAACCCAAATTTGTTAAACTGATAATCTAAGATTCAGGTATAATAAGATCTGTTTATAAGTCTGATATTGAACTGAGTTCAGCCCCCATCTCTCATTCACTCTCCTGCCGCCCCCTCGCCTTCACTCATCAGGGTGCCCGTCCCTCTCTGCTCCGCCTGCCCTTGTGGTGAGGGGGGCTGGCAGGTGCTTTTCGATTCTTTCTGCGGGCTTTGGGTGCGGAGTGGGGATGGATGCTGGGGTGGGTGGTTGGAGGTGGGGGGCTCGAACTGCATTAAACAGCAGGCATCTGGTGGGTATTCAACTCTTCCTGCCACCGCTGCCCGTCAGGGCGGCATGGTGGCAGTCAGCCTTGTGGATTTGTGGATTTGTGGATTTGTGGATTTGTGGATTTGTGGATTTGTGGATTTGTGGTTTTTTTAACATACACAGCACTGGGACTACAAAAATGCGGAGGCAATTCCCATTGTTTTCTGAGAATCTAAAAGAATCAAAGTTGAACAAATATTCTCATTGAACCTTTTATAGAAAAAATGTTACCGACTTTCAGAGCCCGGTAGTTCATCCGATGGATGTAATATCTTCACGCAACAACGCTCTAAAACCAGCTTGTTGGAAATGCTCATCTGATGTCAAGGCATTGTGCAAACTTTGTTCTTCCATCACAATGAATGAGATACAATCCGTCAACCCCCATTCTTTATCATTGCGTTTGTGATAGAAGTCTATGGCATTATGCAACAATACACTATCTACTGGTAGGACATTTACATTACGGGTACTATATAAACTTTTAATGAAAGAAACTGCAAGAGAACGGTTAGAGCGTGCCAGTGAATTGCCTATTTCAATTACGACTGTTTCTGTAGTGCATACTTCATCTGCAACACTTATTTTTGGAAATATTGCCTTGGCTTGTTCATGGAATCTATCGTTTTGATTGAGCAAAGCAAGAACATATGCTGTGTCCATGAAGAAACGTTTTAAGTTCATATTACTCTCTTATTTTGCTGCTTTGGTGTACCATACAAATAATGATCGTGTTCTTCGGACCAATCTTCAGGGCCATCGATCTTTCCTGTAAAATCCCTGAATTTTTCCCAAATACTCTGCCCTGAAATTGATTCATCATCTTCTATCGTTATTCGATATCGAACATTAGGCTTTAAATCGACTGGTTCTTCCGGTGTTAAAACTTTCCCATCAAAGTGAGCATGCAACGTGTGAATTTTTACAGCATTCATACTTCTATTTAATATTTAATATTACTAATATCTTTAGACTTTCAACTCCAATCAATCTTGTTTACTCAATGGGCAAAAAAGTAGCCAACCTTATTAATTCCTTTTGACTGGATTCAGAAAGTCAGGAATGTGAAATAAGGTACTGACTAAGAATGTGATTTCTGCCGCCCCTTTTGGTTCACTCATCAGGGTGCCCCTCCCGGTATGCTCCACCTGCCCTTGTGGTGTGGGTGCTGGCAGGCGCTTTTCGATTCTTCCTGCGGGCTTTGGGTGCGAAGTGGGGATGGATGCCTGGGTGGGTGGTTGGTGGTGGGGGTGGATATGCGCTAGATGTGGGGTTGAGGATGTTGTATTCAGTTGTTGATGGTGGAGTGCTGCCAGGGCTGTTAAAATATATTAGTATATAATTTTAAAACACCAGAGAACACAGAAGATTTTTTTCGACTCTCTGCTCCCTCTTGGCTGAAATGAAAAAAGAGGTATGAATTTATCAATCGACCGTTTTTGCTTTTTCTTCAACTGTCTTTTGGATCTTGTCGATATTTTCCTGCGCTTTTTTGAGCTTCTTTTGCAGTTTGGCAATATCTTTCTGCGTAAGGTCGTATTCGGGAACAGTATCGATCCAGGTTTGGAATACATCCAGCATCAGGTTGATGGCAGATTTTGTACGTTTGACCGTAGTTTCATCCATATGTGGTAATTATAGTGGAACAAACTTAATATATGTTGGTGCGGCAAGATTTGTCATAATACACACATATTATTCTAATACATACATCTGGTGAGTTATGAGTCTGGTTGAACTTTACTATTCCGACACATGCGCTGACTGCCATAATGTCAGGACCATGCTAATTGAGCTATTGCCAAAGGGTGTTTCCTTCAAAGAGGTGAACGCTTTGCAGGGCGAAGGTCTTGAGAGAGCAAAGCGAATCGGGATCTCATCAGTTCCTGCCATTGCCCTTGATGGTGAATTACTATTGGTCGGGCGCATTGACAGGGATGATATAAAATACCTCTTAGACACTATTCATACGGTATAGAAGGTGTGATATTGGACCTTAATATTTACAAGAATCTGGAGAGAAACGTAGAAGGCATATTCGTTAATGTACATCCCATCCAGCGGGGCGGCGTACTTACGCCCGAGGCCCGGAAAGCACTGCTTGAGTTCGGAGACGGGTATTCTGTATGCGATTATTGTTTCGAGTCCAGGGTTGACCTGGTACAAAAGCCTCCGGTGCGCAACCTGGTACAGGATATTGTCGAGTTTTTGAACATGGATGATGTAAGGTTCACAGCCGGGTGCAGGCACGCCAAATGGGCTGCCATGCATATGGCATGCGAGCCTGGTGATTCCATAGTAGTGGACTCGCTGGCCCATTATACTTCGTATTTGGCAGCTGAGGCCAATCGTTTGAAGGTATTCGAGGTGCCCCACAGCGGGTATCCGGATTTCACCATTGACCCACAACGGTATGCGGCCAAGTTCGAGGAAGTGGAGAAAAAGACCGGTTCATTGCCCACAATGGCTGTGCTGACCCATGTGGATTACCGCTATGGCAATGTGGCAGATGCCGCTGGTGTGGGTAAGATATGTAAGGAATACGGTGTTCCGTTCTTGTTGAATACCGCGTATTCGTCAGGCATCATGCCCGTGGACGGCAAGCGTCTGGGTGTGGATTTTTTGTGCGGTTCAGGACACAAGAGCTGGGCGGCTTCGGCACCCATAGGTATCCTGGCAACGACATATGAGTGGAGCCAGCAGATATTTGACAAATCCAGTATCAGGGGTGAATGGAGCGGGCGGGGCTTTACCAAAAAAGAGGTAGCACTGTTCGGATGCTCACCTGTGTTCGGTGCGCCGCTTGTTACACTCATGGCATCGTTCCCTTCAGTGGTCGAGCGTGTCAAGCACTGGGACGAGGAAGTAGAGAAGGCACGGTACCTGGCCCGGCAGCTTGAAAGGATCGAAGGTTTCCATCTTATGGGGGTCAGGCCAACACAGCATACCCTGATGAACTTCGAGACCTTACCTCTGCACGAGGTGGCCGAAGACCACAAAAAACGGGGTTATTTCCTGTACCATGAACTCAAGAAACGCAAGATCATGGGACTGCATCCAGGTATGAGCAAGAATTTCAAGATCAATACATACGGGCTCAGCCAACCCCAGGTGGAGTATGTAGCCAGGGCTTTTATAGACATTGCTGAAGAAAACAACATTCCCATTGAAGAGGAATAGAACATGAAATACGCCGAAGTATCCAGTCAATTCAGGCGGTTCTTTGAACTGCCGGCATCTCCCGTGGCAGTGAAGATAAACAGTGACAAGTCACCTGATGAGCTTACCCCAAGGCGTTATTGTGAGATGGTTCGGCTTAGTGCTTCTCATGGGGACACCGTTACCTTTACCGTAGATGACCTATCCTGCGCCAGTGCCGAACTTGCATTGGGATTCGAGGAACCGAAATACGGTGAGGTGTACCCGAGGATCAAGCCTGCTGATACCACCCGGATCACCCTTGCACCCCTGGAAAAAGCTGATTTCGAACCAGATGTGGTTATTGTGATAGGCAATCCCCAGAAGATCATGCGAATGGCAACCACTCTGGGCAAGATACACGGCAAGGAAGTAACTTCAAAATTCAAGGGCGAGTTAGCCGTGTGCGGTGAATGTACTGCTATTCCTGTAATGGAAAATACGGCCAATCTCTCGCTCTTGTGTGCAGGGGCCAGGATGTTCGGCGGATACGAGAAGGACGAGATCGCAGTAGGATTCCCCATGGAAGATTTCGAGGTACTGGCAAAAGGGCTGACCAGGGATGAGATCACAGCGGCACTGTGCGGCTGTCTGATGGATGACCTGCCTGCTAAGGTGATCGATACGATACTGGATTTGGGATTCGTTAAGGGTACGGACCATTTCACGGGCCGGTTCGGGAATGAGATAGTACGGTTCTATACTCCCAAGGACAGTAAAGGCAAGATCACGTCTGTTACCCTTCATGTTCCTGTCAAGTTCAAGGACAGTGAAGCTGCAGAGCGTGCATTGGAATCCGCAACAGAGGTTTTCGAGGACCCCATGCTGTTCGCCAGGCGGGATAACTGGATCGATGTGGCCCTGCCCGTGGACATGGATGAATCAATAAATCGAGTTGTGATGCGCGGTGATAAGTTCAATTCATTGGTGAACAAGGGAATAGAAGTTATGCTTATGCATATTGAGCGGTTCAAGCGCAAAAGCGGCATCAATTAGGTTTTTCCTTAAACCATTGGAATGCGGAATTGCAAAAAATAACCTCGAGACTATCCTTATGATCCATTTCTTCTGCACTTTTCATCTCAAAGTCTATGTCAAGACCTTTGTTGCTCCCAATTGCTTCATTGATCATACCAACGGACGGGTCAATTCCCATTATATTACCATTTGTTAATGTCCAGATTTTCGCTGTCAGATTACCGGTACCACATCCCAGGTCTAAAACATCATCACTGTCATGTATGTCCAGGAGTTTCAGCAAGGTTTCTGCAGCAGATCTTTGTACCAAAGAAAAGTGTTCGTATATTGCAGCTATATTTGAAAATTCAACATTGTTCGTCATCAATTCTCCTTTAACCGATGATCATATCTTTAAGCGCTCGCTTTGGTACATGGTGGACATCTTCATCATCGCGCCAGTACTTGATATCTCCATCCACACCTACTGTTTCGACCACGACGCGTTCCTTTGGCCGACCCAGTGCCAACACCAGCAATATCTCATAACGGATGGGTATATCAAGAGCTTCACGCAGCCTATCTCTTTGTATGGAACCGATGATACATCCGCCCAATCCCTTCTCGGTCGCACCCAGCATAATGCTCTGGGCTGCGATGCCGTGGTCTGCACCAGTGGTTCGTGAGATATCAGTATCGCCCAAAATGATGATATAGGCTGCCGGGCGCTCACCTATTACGGGTCCATCCCAGTACTTAAGGTATCCGGCCCAGGCCAGGTTGGGGAATATCCGGTCGTTCTTATCGTGATCGCAGGAAAGGATGTATTTCAGGGGCTGCAGGTTGGCGCCAGAGGCCGAGTGTCTGGCAAGGTCGATGAGCTCTCGCAGGGTTTCAAGAGCAATGGCCTCATCTTCGTAGAACCTCCGGTAACTCCTGTTCTTTAATATCAGGTCTTTTATCATAGTGATATCTCCCTTTACCTTATTGGATCTTCATGGGATATTTTACTTATTGTCTTTCATATTAGCTGGTAAATTCAGGATAAAAGATGTTATATCTCACATGGAAATAATTATTATCCATAAAAACCCAATTTTTGTCAGGAGATTCACAATGGAGTGGAAAAGAATTATTATTGCGAGTGTTATCCTCACTATAATCGCCCAGATCATCCATACTGTCAGTGCGATATTGACAATGGACTACTACCTGGACCCACAGTATTTTCCTGTATGGAGTTCGTACATGA
>JAMJFQ010000001.1:78119-79711 GCA_023544605.1 ANME-2 cluster archaeon
ACAATGGACTACTACCTGGACCCACAGTATTTTCCTGTATGGAGTTCGTACATGATGCCCAGTGAAGGTCCACCTCCAGCATCTTTTATGTATATGTCTCTTGCATCTGGCCTAATCACGAATCTTATCTTTGCAGGTTTCTATTCTTTCATAAAGGGATCTGTACCAGGGGCCACGATGATTAAAAAGGGATTACTGTATGGGTTGCTGATATTCATCATAACAGGAGTTCCTTTCACCCTCACATTGATCTTGTTAATAAACCTGCCTTTTGGATTGATCCTATCATGGGCTGCTGAATCGCTCGTGATATACCTGATAGGTGGTCTGTTGGTTGCAAAGATCATTTCTTGAATATCAGTATGCAGCCCCTCACACCCTGCCCGTACATTCATGTCCGGGCAGTCGGGAACGTGCATCAGGGGTGGCGCAGGGGAGTTGAGATTGGAGGGGGGAAGGAGATTCCATAGCTGGATGGAGGCAGGCCTATCTATACCAACATATATTTATTATATAGTATCCTATAATAAACTATATGACCGCTACTACAACAATCTGCATTGATCCTGTAGTTAAGGATATGTTGGCATCTCTGAAACGTTATCCACGTGAATCATATAATTCTGTTGTTGAGAGATTAGCGAATATGGCGATCGATGAAGAACCACTCAGCGATGAGGCAATACAGGGTATAGAAGAAGCACTGGAAGATATAAAACAGGGTAGACTGCATTCTGAAGAAGAGATTCTCAAAGAGTTTGACGTGTCATGAGCTACAAGGTCAACTATACCTCTAAGGGAAAAAGGGATCTCAAAAAGCTCCCCTTGGATGTTGCACAGAGTATCATTCTATCGATCAATGGTATCAAAGATGACCCTTATTCTTATGTAAAAAAGATAAAAGGGATAAAAAAACACCCTCTCTATACTCACCGAGTTGGTGAATATAGGGTGATTCTGGACATCCTTGATAATCATCTGTTGATAATAGTGATTGAAACAGGACACAGAAGCAAGATCTACCGGAAATATTAATTCGATGAATTCAACATTTTTTCAGGTATTAATTGTGAAAAGTATATTCTTATAGCAATGGCGGCATTCCACCTGCACTCCAACTGATTCTGCCGCCCTATCACTGCCAATCGATCATCTTCATTCATATCCTGTCCGCACCATCCCAAACAGGAAAAATATTTGATTCAGGTAGTCCATTACACTATTCATATCACAGCTTTCAAAGTAATGACCTTTCAACCACAGGAGCGGATACAATAGTATTTCCAGAACAATCCCAATTAACGCAATTCGCATTCGAAATAGGAGATATCAGCTGCCAGGTAAAAGTGGCAGATTCAGTAGAAGATACTATTGTAAGACAGTCAAAGCACAATGACCTCATAATACTGGGTCCATCGACCGAATGGTTATTGCATGATGTACTGTTCGGGTCACTGCCAGATAGGATCATTAACAGGTCCCACTGCAGTATCCTGATAGTAAAGCAGCCCGAACAAAGGGCAGAATCCTGGATAGAGCTGCTCTATGATAAGATTAGAAGGGTTTAAAAAGAAATTGCCGGGGGGACTATG
>JAMJFQ010000023.1:0-5082 GCA_023544605.1 ANME-2 cluster archaeon
TCCACAAGGTTCCACACAAAGGAATCCTTATTGTTCACGAACAGTACCTTCATGTCCCTCCCCCCAGCGCCTTTATCATGGCAGCCATCTTCCGCTCGGTCTCGTTATACTCATAGGTAGGGTCAGAATCAGCAACAATTCCCGCTCCTGCCTGGATATATGCCTTGCCTCCCTGCATGATCACCGTGCGGATAACGATGGCAAAATCCGCATCCCCGTTCAGGGAATAATAACCAACACCGCCGCCATATGGACCTCTGGCAACGGTCTCCAGCTCGTCAATGATCTCCATGGCCCGGATCTTTGGTGCCCCTGACAGCGTGCCGGCAGGAAAAATGGCACGGGTAGCATCGAACTGGTCGCACTCATCCCGCAGCAACCCTGTCACTGTACTCTCTATGTGCTGCACATGGGAATACTTCAAAGCACTCATGAAATCTTCTACTTTCACCGTACCGGGCCTGCTGACCATTCTCACATCATTTCGCCCCAGGTCAACCAGCATCACATGTTCTGCTCGTTCCTTCTCATCACTGAGCATCGTTTGTGCAAGCTGTTCATCTTCCTCTGGTGTGGCACCACGGGGGCAAGTACCTGCAATAGGATTCGTTATTACTTTCCCGTTGTGTACGGTCATCAATGTTTCCGGACTTGCACCGATGATCCCCGTACCATCGAACTCGAACAGGTACATATAGGGACTGGGGTTCACTTCCCTTAATGTATGGTAAATTTCCATGGGGGTCTGCTTAATATCCAGTTCATATCTACGGGATGGGACCACCTGGAAGATGTCTCCATCAATGATATGCTGCCGGGCACGCCTTACAGCCTCTTCGTACTGTAACTGGTCCATATTACAGACCATATCCCCTATCACAGATGTCTGGGGTCCTGGTGAAAATTCAATATGCTCTGCCTTTTGAACAATGTCCAGCAGTTTTTCTGCATCATCCTTTGCTTTTAGATAAACCGATGCGGCATCATCGTCCACATCAATGAACGGCGTTATTACCACATGGATGATATCGGTCAGGTGGTCGAACACCACAGTCCTGCTCACCAGGGCGAATTGAGCATCAGGGTAATCGGACATATGCGCCGACCTTTTATCCAACCAGCAGTCATGGACCAGGTCATAGGAGTTGAACCCTATAATGCCGCCGAGAAATGTCTGACGATCAAAGGTAGTGCTGTTTAAGAACTCGGCACCTTTAGCAGGAAAAGCCGCCCTTACAGCATCCAGGGTATCAAATCCCTGTTTGATGGGTCCGGTCACATAGTTCTTATGGTCTTTCTCCTTCCTGGCCTCACACACACTACCCAGATTCTTTAAAACGTGCTTTACTAAAGGGGTAAGCACCGGGTATTCAAGTGTTACCACTCTGTCCTTAACCGTCACCACAGCATCCGGGTCAGCTCCAACAAAAGAGAACCTGGCATGACGCTGTTCCTTCTCTACCGATTCCAGTAAATATGAATACTTGCATGCTCCGTCGTTGTGCTCCTGAAGAGCAAGATACAGTTCAAATGGCGTGCATCGTGCACTGGTCTTTATACTTACCTGGATGATGGCAGGTCTGTTCCCGTTGGCCAGATTACAGAACTCGGTTTGTGTCAGATCTAACTGTGCTTCAGTCATAAGAATGCCCCTGTGCCTGTTCGATGAAGGCCTTTACCTTTTCTTCATCCTTATTTCTGCCAGTTTCCACACCCGACGCGGTATCTACAGCATAAGGTCTCACAGTCCTGACAGCCTCGGCTACATTATTAGGATTCAGGCCGCCTGCCAGTATGATTGGCAACTTCGAGCCTGCTGTTATAGCCCTGCTTATGGTCCAGTCATGAACAACTCCTGTACCCCCTGTCTTGCCATCAACTTTCGTATCCAGCAATATTGCATCGGCTGTATTTTCTAATTCTGATATATATTCAAGAGTTTTGTCTACATCAGTATCCTGGGTGATATGAACCGTTGTTATGAGCTTCAAGCGGACTGACCTTTTTATTCCCTGCAATTCTTCAATACTCATCGAACTATGGACCTGCACTGCATCAGGTCTCACATACTCTATCAATTCCAGTGCATGTTCCTTATCATCGGGCATACACACCATGACCGTAGTTACCAAAGGTGGGGTGGCTGCTACCAGGTTCCGGGCAGTTTGTCTATCGATTTTGCGTGGTGTGTTGACCGGCACCTCAGTAATGAATCCAACGGCATCTGCTCCGTAGCGCACTGCCATCCGGACCGAGATCGGATCCTTCAGACCGCATATCTTAACCCTGGGAAGGGAAAGGTCAGAGAACACCTGGTCGCCTATTGCTCTTTGCATGAGTTCTCACAGATATTTATTCAACTGGTCAGGTTCACCAGCAGTTTTTACAAAATCTTTCAGCTTTTCCAATCCCGCATTATTATCTATGGTCTGCTGTGCCAGTTCTACGCCGTCTTTCAGGTCAGATGCCTTTTCACCTACAACAAGCGCTGCAGCTGAGTTCATGACAACAATGTCCCGTTTAGCCCCTTTTTGACCTTTCAATATTTTCACAATATCAGCTGCATTCTCCTGTGGTGTCCCGCCTTTGATATCAGAAAGTAATGCCCTGTCGATTCCCAGTTCTTCAGGAGTTAATGAATAGGATTCTACATTCCCGCCGTTCAGTTCAGCTACGGTGGTTTGCCCGAGGTTGGATATCTCGTCCAGGCCGCTGCCGTGTACCACGAACGCACGTTTGGTGCCCAGTATATTGAGCACATTTGCCATGGTGATGCAAAGCGACTCATCGAACACTCCTATTACCTGGGCTTTGGCATTTGCAGGGTTTGTCAGCGGTCCCAGGATGTTGAACACGGTACGCACGCCCAGTTCCTTCCGGGGTCCTCCCACCCGTTTCATTGAAGGGTGGAACACGGGGGCCAGCATGAACCCTATCCCTGCCTGTTCAATGGACTGTTCAACTTTTACAGG
Source organism: ANME-2 cluster archaeon (assembly GCA_023544605.1). Classification (GTDB taxonomy): domain Archaea; phylum Halobacteriota; class Methanosarcinia; order Methanosarcinales; family Methanocomedenaceae; genus Methanocomedens_B. The sequence continues at coordinate 2,973 of JAMJFQ010000023.1, forward strand.
GGGCAGGTCGATGCTCACACCCAGTTCTTTTAGTACATCTGCACTTCCCGATTGAGAAGTAATTGAATAGTTACCGTGCTTGGCCACAGGTACTCCGGCCGCCGAAGTTACGATAGCTGACGCCGTGCTCACATTGATGGTATGGGATGAATCTCCGCCTGTGCCGCAGGTATCCACCAGCGTGCCGGTGACCTTTGGGTTGATGGTATTGGCTGCCTTTTTCATACCCCTGGCCAGACCTGCGATCTCACTGGACGATTCACCTTTCATCTTCAGAGCTATAAGGAATGCGCCTATCTGGGTATCTGTAGCATCGGCAAAGATACTACTAATGGCAGATTCGGCTTCGTCTGATGTCAGGTCTTGCCCTGACGTTATTTTCTGGATAAAGTCCTGCATAATAGATCACCAGTTTAATGTATGGTATTGTACACTGTTGTATATAGTTGTACACTATATTTATAGTTTTTGACATCAAAACAGTTATAATATATGCTTATGCATTAAGGAAATACAACAAGAGGTTTGGTCATAAATGAATCAAAAAACTGGTATCCAGATAATAGCTGCCTTCATGATACTGTCCATGGTTCTATCATCAGTGGCTTATTTTATTGGCAACGATAGTTCATATAATGGAGATAATCAATTTATCAATAATGTAAACGATGATTATTTTAATATTGCCGGTAAACAAGTATTCCACAGTTTTAATTCCATAACCGATGGACTGCAAATGTCAACTCCGAACGTCACATCAGCCCAGTTCATTGATGTGGAGTATATTTCATTCACTGCTTTTTCACCCTGGCATGAACAACTGCCTGGCAATATTACCACAGTAAAAAAGTTATCAAGCAGTGAAGTAAGTGCTCTCTACCAGACATCCACGTTACAGATGTATTATGCACAGTTGCCTAAGGACGATATAATACTTCTGAGCACTATGAGTCCAAAGAAAATACCCGACAATTTCATGCCTACGTATTCTAACGATGGTCAATATATTATTTTAGAACGCAGTTTTGATTTCAGTGGATTTAATGTCATGGGTGAACCTACTATTTACACCAATACCCGCAAAACCATCGAAGATGTCCTTACCATAATTGAAAGCTGGGCTGTGCCTGCTACGGCCTATGATACATTCTTACCTGTGTTGAACCATTCTGCTGAATATTGTGAATACCAGGTTGTAAACTCACAGGTCGATTTTGCTGACCTGTACTATATGGGTATGCACCGAAATGATGATGGTAATTTTACCAGAACCACGGTTTACTATAATCCTACAGAAGAAACCCTGTCACATATTCAGGAATATGCAGATGGTGGCATTGAGAAAGGATTTACTCAGTATGAGGTTACGCTGGATGGGAATATTGTTAAAGTAGTATTGACCGGTCAGTTATCACAGGTAATTGATGAAGATATCAGTTGAACGGTTGTCTTTGTCAGGGTGTAGAAAGACCACTGATTTTTACGCCAATAATAATGTTTGAGACTGGACTTCATTGCTTTTCAACAGTAAATTATTAAATAAATCCAGTTCTATTAATTTATTGAAACGATAAATACGCTTAGAAATAAGCATATGATAATTGGATATATCATTTAACATGACATACGTGAAAAACATTATTAAACTTTGCATGGAGTGTTGTTGACAATTGAAAGGTATTTTTATCCTTTTTACTGTTGCAGTGCTTATACAATTGTTAGCCACAGCCGGTGCTCCGGCTGATGACCAGAAGATACATCCGGAACTTTCTGAACAGATAGCTCTGTCTTTATCAAATAAAAGCGAGGACACGATACGTGTTATCGTGATAATGAAAGAACAGTACCGTCCGCTTGATGTAGATACCCGGGATTATAAGGATAAGAAGCAGCAGCGTGGGGATACGATAAAAGCCATAAAGCGACAGTCACAGCTCAGCCAGAGCAATATCAATGCTGCACTGAAGAGTAAAGGGCCTGAAAAAGTGAAGCATACCAAGCCGTTGTGGATAATAAATGGAATAGGGTTGGATGCAACTCCTGAAGTGATCGAGGAGCTGGCACAGCGGCATGATGTCGCCTATGTTATACCTGATTTTGAAGTGCATCT
>JAMJFQ010000023.1:5182-19544 GCA_023544605.1 ANME-2 cluster archaeon
TCAATGGCCACTCCACATGTATCAGGAGCTGCTGCATTGATTTTACAAGCTTATCCAGAATTGGGACCTCTTGATGTAAAACAATTGTTAGAAGATACGGCAATCGACCTTAATGCAACAGGCAAGGACAATATATCTGGTTCTGGAAGGATCGATGTTTTAGAAGCAATAGCACCATATCCTATGATCACGGAAATTTCGCTCAATCCTGACCCGACCAATATTAATGTGACAATAAACGCTACAATTTTTGATAACAGGGATAACGTCTCATATGCATTGTTCTACCTAAATGATGATTTGAACAATTACACCGTTTTCAATGCTCTGGACGGTGCATTTGATTCCGGAACAGAGAATGTTACTGACATTATAGATATTACTGTTCTATCTGAGGGAATCCATATTGTTCATATAAGGGTCAATGACAGCCTGGATAAGTGGAATAATAACACAAATGCGAGTTTCACTGTCGACATGAGTCCACCGTTCATTACCCTTAATTCCACGACAAATAACTCATTTATCCAGTCGAACACGACCATCGACCTGACCATTAATGACACATTTTCCCGTATCACCAATGTCACCTATAACTACAACGGGACCAACCTGTCACTCCCACCACCATACGACATAAATACATCAGGCTGGACTGAAGGACTGACCAGTGTAAAAGTATGGGCTTTTGACGTACCGGGAAATAGTAACAATAAAACATTCAATTTTATTATAGATGACACTCCCCCAAACATCACATCTGTTTTACACAATGGCACAGGAATCATGGATAAAAATTATGTATTATGGGTGAACCTGACCGGAGACGGCGGGAACCAATCGTATTTTAGGATTACTGGATCAGATATCAAAATACCACTGGTCAATATAACTTCTAACTTTTATTCAATAAATTATTCAATCCCACCAAATGTGGAAGTCAAAAACGCGAACCTCTCCGGCTACCTTATTGATAATGCGGGAAACCTCAACAGTTCAAATGCATCCACTCCCATCAGCATCGATTCATTATCCCCCCGTATCAACCTGACATCTCCTGTCAACATTTCATACATTAAATCCGGCACTATCATCAACTTCACGATTTCAGATACATTTCTGGCAAACGTCACCTACAGCCTGAACAGCACACAGGCGAATTATACCAACCAAACCAACATAACATTGCCCCAGCCCTATGAGATTAACACTGCAGGCTGGAATGAAAGTTCATTTGACCTTACAATATGGGCCAACGATTCCCTGAACCACATCAACACTTCATATTACCCTATCACAGTGGATGATACACCCCCTAACCTGACCCTTACCAGTCCCAGCTCGGATTATTCCACCACCGATACCTCAGTAACCATATCAGGTACTGCCGACCAGGATGCAAATATTACCATAAACAACGTCCTCATAAGCAGTGTGAACGGCACGTTCTCTCAAAACTACGCCCTCACTCTTGGAAACAATAATTTTAACATCAATGCCTCTGATAAAGCCGGTAACATCAATTCAGTTATACTGGTCATACAACGATATACCCTGGTCACTTCCTCAGGCGGGGGGGGTGGAGGTGGCGGCGGTACCTCTGGTGAGGATTTTAACAATATAAAAGAAATCCAGACCCAACGGGCCACCATTTTTAAAAATGATACTGTGAGCTATGCTTTTGAAAATACACTCAATCCAATACTAAATGTCAACTTCACTGCAAAGATCAGTGCCGGTAAAGTAGCATCAAAGATAGAAGTGCTGCGGCATACTTCAACATTGGTCGATATGCCCGCACCAGGTAATGTATACAAGAATGTTAACATCTGGGTGGGTAATTTCGGCTGGTCCAGTGACCGGTCTATCACGAACGCCACCATAACCTTTGCAGTTCCCAGGGAATGGATAGAGGCGTTCAATATCCAGGAAACCAGCATATTGCTGTACAGGTACCATAATGATTCATGGGACCCACTGTCCACAATTATTCTCAGTAGTGATGAGCGGTATAATTATTATGAAAGCTCAACGCCTGGTTTTTCACCCTTCGCCATCTCAGGTGACCCAATTCCGACACCAACCATAATTCAAACACCTCGGGCCAAACCTGCTCAAAATGCCAGTATGGTTATGGAGGTTGGGGTGGGGACAGATGATACAACCAAAGATGGGACTGTCTTATTGTGGGTTTTACTTATTGTCATCGTCCTTTCATTCATAGCTGCAATCTATGGTAATAGGAATGAAATACAAAGAACAATAAACGATATTAGACAGCATGAGAGGCGATAGTTATATTACCTATTGTGTAGTACAAAGGTCGAGTTAAACCGATGAATAATGACGGACATTAATTTTCACCTCATTGTCCAGAAGGAGATTTAAAATCATGGCACAAGCAATTTATGTAAAGTTTGAAGTCCCATCTGACCTGGAGAACAGCGCGTTGGAAGCGCTTGAACTGGCAAGGGACACTGGTAAAGTACGAAAAGGTACAAATGAAGCTACAAAAGCAATAGAGAGAAGCACGGCCAAGCTTATATACATTTCAGAGGATATTACTCCTCCAGAGATAGTGGCTCATATACCGCCTCTTTGCGAAGAAAAGAACATCCCATTTGTTTATGTCAAGAAACAGGAAGAACTGGGAGCAGCCTGCGGCCTTAAAGTCGGATGTGGTGCAGCAGTTATCCTGGAGTCGGGCAAAGCAAAAGACCTGGTCGATGATGTAGCTAATAAGGTCCAGGCATTGAAGTAGGCACGATCATGGCAGATAATGACGGATTCCCGGCAGAGATTATTGAGATCGTAGGCAACACCGGTATGCATGGTGAAGCCCTGCAAGTTCAATGCAGGATACTGGAAGGCAGGGACAAAGGGAGAATTATTACACGCAACTGTGTGGGTCCTGTCAGACTTGGAGATATCCTGATGCTACTTGAGACATCAAGGGAAGCAAAGAAACTTGCCACCAGGTGAGAGTGAGATACATGGAATTACGCAAATGTTCATTCTGCAGCGGCAATATTGAGTTCGGAACCGGTAAGATGTATGTAAAGAAAGACGGTTCAACCTTATATTTTTGCACAAGTAAATGCCAGAACAATATGAAACTTGGCAGGGTACCAAGACGTGTAAAATGGACCGAAACAGCTCATAAGCTCAAATCAAAATAGTTCACCTGTTTTTCATTATCAGGATGGGAAATAATGCAAAGAACATACATTATGGTCAAACCGGACGGTGTACAGCGAGGTCTTATCGGTAAGATCATTGCCCGAATTGAAAAACGTGGTCTTAAGATAGTGGCCCTGAAAATGTACACTATTACAGAAGATGTGGCCCGGGCTCATTATGGAGAACATGAAGGAAAACCCTTTTTCCAATCACTGATAGATTTTATCACCAGTGGACCTTCAGTTTCAATGGTGGTCGAAGGTAAGGAATCAGTTAAGGTAATGAGGTCAATAGTTGGCTCTACCAATCCCCTGGAAGCAGCACCAGGTACCATTCGTGGTGATCTTAGCCTGGATATGGGACGTAATATCATACATGCGTCTGATTCTATTGAATCTGCAAACCGGGAAATGGCCATCCATTTTGATGAATCAGAGATCGCTTCATTTACCAGGATCGATGAGCAATGGCTGTATGAATAATTAACAACTACTACAGTTTTTTTTGAATAGGTCAGCGAACCATCGGTTCGCAGACACATAATTATAAATTATGTCACTTCTATATTGTTACTGGGACAATATTTTTCAATAGGGGGACATTAAATGGCACAGGATAAAAATCTCCGTACTCCAATTGTCTGCGTTATGGGTCACGTTGACCACGGTAAGACCAGTCTCCTGGACAAGATACGTGGAACAGCCATAGCAGATGGGGAAGCGGGAGCCATTACCCAACATATAGGTGCCACAGAGGTTCCTCTTGATGTAATTAATAAGGTCTGCAAAAACCGGATCAAGGATAAGTTTAAACTTCCAGGCCTGCTTTTCATTGATACTCCCGGGCATCATGCCTTTACCACCCTTCGGTCCAGGGGCGGTGCGCTGGCAGACCTGGCAGTTGTGATCGTGGACTTGAATGAAGGATTCCAGCCCCAGACCATTGAGGCCATCAATATCCTGAAACGCTATAAGACACCTTTCGTTATAGCCGCAAACAAGATCGACAGGCTTCATGGCTGGGACCCGCAACCGGGGTCCCCATTTATCGCTTCTTATAATAAGCAGCCTGAAAACATACGGTCAATTCTGGATCAGAAAATGTATGAATTGGTGGGTGAGCTGTACAATTACGGTTTTAGTTCTGACCGGTATGACAGGATACGGGATTTCCAATCTAATATTGCAGTAATACCTATCAGTGCGAAAACCGGCGAGGGTCTGCCCGATATACTTACTGTATTGCTGGGTCTGGCCCAGAAGTTCCTGGAAACAAACCTGGAATATAATGCAACCGGGCCGGGTGTGGGCGTGGTACTCGAGGTCAAGGAAGAACGTGGATTAGGTATGACCCTTGATGCTATCCTGCATGACGGCGAGATCAAAGTAGGGGATATGATCGCTGTGGGTACACTGGGTGAACCAATAATTACAAAGATAAGGGCCTTACTGAAACCCAGACCTTTATCCGAAATATCTAAAGAGGAGAAATTCAAGCAGGTAAAACATATTACAGCTGCCGCCGGTCTTAAGATATCTGCACCGGGTCTGGATAAGGCCATTGCTGGTGCACCCATTAGAGTGGTCAATAAGGAAAATGCTGGTGAAATCTCAGATGAAATACAGTCTGAGATTGACCAGACACGGATCGAGACCGATAACATCGGTATTATCATCCGGGCAGATACCATTGGCAGTTTGGAAGCAATGGTAAATGAACTAAAAAGCGCTGAGGTGCCCATACGAAAAGCAGATGTGGGGAATATCTCAAGACGGGATATTGTGGAAGCTTCTGCTATAGAAGACCCCTTATATTCAGTCGTAATGGGATTTAGCGTGGACATCCTGCCGGATGCTCTTGATGAACTTAAGAAAACCGAAGTAAAGCTCTTTATGAGCGATGTGATATACCGACTTTTAGAGGATTTTGAAGAGCATGTGGATGAACTTACTTCATTAACTGAAAAACAAAAGAGTGAGGCTGTTATTCGACCAGGTATGTTCAGGATCTTACCGAACCATACCTTCCGCCAAAGTAAACCAGCGGTGGTAGGGGTTGAAGTGGAAGGTGGTGTAATAAAGAATAAACTCAATGTGATGAACGAATCTGGAAATCGCGTTGGTGTCATCAAAGGTATCCAGGAAAAAAGCGAGACCGTCGGCGAGGCAAAGTATGGCTCACAAGTGGCTATTTCCATTGATGGACCGGTGGTAGGCCGGAATATCAAAGAAGGAGAACTGTTCTACATCGATGTGCCTGAGAAACATGCCAAAATAGTGGAACAGGAACTTATTGATTCGTTAACTTCTGATGAACTCAAAACACTGGAGGCTTTTCTGGAGATCAAACGCAAAGGTAATGCTTTCTGGGGAAAATAGGTTCTTTTAAGTATTTTTTATTCTATCTTGTTCATTTCTCATTTATGCTTGTATTTTTCTGAGTAATTCTTTCTCATTTACATTGCCTAATACATTAGTGAGGGTCCGCTTTGTTGAAGTACGGTAATATTCCCTTGTAACGTTACTAAAGGATTGCACCGCAGCCTCCAGAAGATACCGGTCTTTTATCCGGGCGCCCATTCGTACCAGGGTTTCGGCAATAGCTCCGAACAGGGAAGAGCGCTCAAATTCATCTGTCAGGTTACCGGCCGCACTTTGGGCACTGGCAATACACTGCCTGGCTTTGTCTATCTTGCCAAGGTCAAGGAATAGCACTGTCAAATCAACATATGCCGCAGACCGGTAAATATCTTTTTCAATACGCCGGGATCTATCAATTACATCCAGTGCCCCCTCTGCCATTTCAAGGGCAACAGCCTTATCGTCACTGGTTTGCAATGCACGGGCAATACCCCTGAGAGCTGACGAGTGGTAGGTATCATGTTCAATTGTGCCAGCAAGTTGTTTTGAGGCTTCAATTGCTTCGGTATCGTTATCTGACACACCCACTTCTGCCATGGCCACCGAAACACTCTGTAAGGAGTTGCTCCTATCCTGTCCGCCATTGGTATTTGATGACAGTGCCAGTGCCCGGTCGAGCAGTTCGACCTTGGCTGTACTACTGGCGATGCGCCCCGCAGCCCTGACAATGTCAACAAATGCCTTTGACCTGTCATGGTTGTCAATAATATGCCGGGTGAACCGCTCTGCTGCATCCAGGTATGTGGTATTGTTCGTCTCAACGGCCTTTTGTGCCAGTGTAGCAATACTTGCCCTGTATTTCTTGGAGCGTTCAAGCTCATTCATCAGGTTTTGGGCCTTTCTATCAAGCTCATTTATGAGATCGTCTACTTCATTCTGGGTCATGGTGCCAACCTTTGGCTCATCAGTTAATAAACCTGAAATATATTCTCCTGTTGTTCTTGCCTTTATTCTCGGCCTTGAATATCTCGATATGAGGTATCTCGCCAGTATTTGCCACGTGGGTGCCGCCGCATGCTTGGCGGTCCACTCCGGGTATGGTGATGACCCGTATCTCCTGTATATCAGGTGGGAAGGCGTCTTTGAGTTTGACGACCGATGGTATCTGGAAAGCTTCGTCCCTGGGTAAGATATCTAAGTTGACAGGAAGCTTTTGGTCAATTACTTCATTGACCTTTATTTCGTATGTCTGAATAAGTTCCCTGTCAAAATCTTCAAGATTGAAATCCACCCTGGTCTTATCCTCACCTATCTGGTTGCCGCTTATCCGGGCACCGGTCTCATTGTGGATAATAGCTGCCAGGATGTGGCTGGCTGTATGGTATTTCATGAAAAGGTACCGCCTGTTCCAGTCGATGACAGCCTTAACCTTATCGCCGGGAACCAGCCCTGTCTTTGATACTTCATGGTTTATGTCATTACCGAATTTGGCAGCATAGACCACCATGAACTCCTCGGTATCCTTGATTATCATGCCTGTATCATGGGGCTGTCCGCCTGAGTTGGGATAGAACGGGGTTTTGTCCAGGACTACGAATTTATCGTCCTTCACACTCTCAACCGTAGTCACGAATTCCTTTAGGTAGCAATCTTCCAGATACAGTACTTCCATGGCAGAATAATCAGCAGACTATTAGATAAAATTGTTGTTTATTCCCAGGCGATCATGGTCACATTCACCAATATGTGCCCGCGTTTGTCTAATTTATTAGTAATTAATAAAGGGGTAAAGCAATTATTCACCTAATATATTTTTTATTTTTTTACCAGCTTTTTTCATTTCGACAAGTGTCAAACCAGCTTTTTCATATTTATTAGTCATAACACACAGTATTGCATTGGAACAAACATTCATTACTAATATTTCACCAGATCTTGTATGAATGAGCAAATATTCTAGATCTTCCTTTTCCAGTTCTTTTACTACATGGGTGGCTGAACGGATTAACATGGCAACCATAGCACCAATGGTATTGGCATCCACACTTTCTATACAATTTGACACCATCATAAGCCCGTTTTTTGAGACTATTGTAGATGCTTGAATATCCCCAATTTGCTCTATATCTTTCAAAATCTGTTCTAGTTCTTCAGATTTTGTCAGACTATCTTTTTGTAAAAACAACGGTTATACTCCCATGTTCATTTAAATCAATCGTTAATCCTTTGAATTATGAATCTCTCCGAAACCTTTGTTGATCATGTATTTTTACATAATGCAACTTTCCATTAATCCCCCCACATCTTCACAGCGGTCAAAGCCAGCACATAAATACCAATTACCAGTAAAACCAGATGAATAAATATAAAAATCCTCCCCAGCCAAGCCCATTCTAAATAGAGATTTGCATACGAGTAATATGCCCTGAAGATTGAACCTACCATCATAACAATACCAGATAGTGCAACTATAAGCCATCCCCGTTTGAAAATATGTAAGCTGAACTTCCTTGATGCATAAATGGAGATTAAGGCTATGCATAGACTCATACTCATATTGAGAAGTTCGATTATTGTTGAACTGTCCACTCCCATAGATATAAATAATCTTTTATAGGTAAATAAATCTTGTGATTGTTATTGTATATAACGTATAACTTTATATGCTTTAGAAATATCCAAGCGTTAGCGAGGATTTTCTTGTTATGGATGGCTTATCAGGGTCACATTCACTGTCCTGTGCCTGGGTCCGTCCAGTTCTGCAAAGAATATTCGCTGCCAGGTACCCAGCACCAATTTCCCATCTATAACGGGAATAGTCTCACTGGAACCCAGCAATACAGCCTTCAGGTGTGCTTCTGCATTATTATCAATTCTATCATGAGAGTAACCTGCTGAGGGAGGGATGAGATGTTCCAGCAGGTTCAGGATATCCGAGCGAAGACCCGATTCATTCTCATTGATGATAATGGACGTAGTGGTATGCCGGGTACTTACCACGCATATACCGCTTTGTACCCTGCTGTCCCTTACCTGTTGCTCTATCTGTGATGTGATATCTATTAACTCTATACGTGAACTTGTACTGATATCCAAATGCATACTGTGAATAACAGGGTAATCCGGTATCTTAAATATATTGGAGTTTGTACGATGCGAAATTCAGAGTTATCATGCTTACTATCATGCAGGCAGACAATGAATATAGCACCGTTTCCATTGGTATGGTATTAAAACCGCCATTGCCAATGAACAAGATACCGCCTACTACAGACATGACAACAAAAGTTATACCTAAAGATGCAATGGCCCCGCCAATGAGCGACCATGGATGTTCGGCACCCCTTCGCTCAAAGAACACAGAACCCAGGATGAATCCCAGTGCAAATATCAGGAAAAGTACTGCTGACGGCAGTGGTAATCCTGTATCGAACAAGTATATTATACCAAGCGCTACCGCAATCATGGTAACAGACATACCCAGCACAGTAGCCAGTGTCTGTAAAAAGTAATTATCTAAGGCTATTCTAATTATCCATCCCTCCGGTTTAAAATATGTGTATTAAAATATATCCAAAGGTGTATTTAATTGTTTCCCTGGAAAATATGGAGTGAATAAAGAAGGTGTGCTCATCCGCCCATCTTTTTCATCATCTTGTGGAGATTGAACTTCCCACCACGCAGTCCTTTGAAAGCCTGCTGCATCATCCTGTGCTGTTTGAGGAGAAGTCGAACATCCTCTGCTGATGTGCCCGAACCTGTGGCGATCCTTTTTGCCCTGCTACTGCCCACGATCTTGGGTTCTTCCAGTTCTTTTTCTGTCATGCTGTCCATGACGACCTTGAACTTTTTCAATGTACTTTCAGTGGTCTGGTATTGTTCCTCTGACATATCCATGCCTTTGGGAAGCAGCGGGATACCTGGCATCATCTGCATGATCTGTTTAAGCGGACCCATCTTGTTCATGGCTTCCATCTGCTTGTACATGTCCTTCAGGGTGAACTTACCCTTCATCATGTTCTCTACATCGAATTCTTCTTCGGCCATGGCTTCCTGTGCTCGCTCGATCAGGCTCTTTATATCACCCATTCCTAAGAGCCTGGAGATGAAACGGTCAGGTTCGAACTTCTCAAAATCATCAGGTCTCTCGCCGGTGCCGATAAATGCAATTGATGTGCCGGTCTCGGATACAGCAGACAGTGCCCCGCCACCCTTTGCAGTACCGTCCAGTTTACTGATCACCACTCCGGTAATACCGATTGACTGGTTGAACACTTTTGCCTGCTCACTGGCCTGCTGGCCAAGGGCTGCATCTATCACCAGCAGTTTATGTTCTGGTCGGGATACTGCATGGATGTCCTCCATTTCCCTGATAAGGTCATCCTCCATCGCATGCCGCCCGGCCGTGTCGATTATCAGCACATCGTATTTGCCTACTGCTTCCATCCCGCGTTTGACAATGGCAAGAGCATCCTTATTGTCCTTCTCACCATAGAACGTCACGTTCAACCGGTCACATAGTGTACTCAATTGCTCATATGCACCTGGACGGTACGTATCAGCGCAGATCACTGCAGGCTTTAATCCTTTTCGCTGGAAGAACCTGGCAAGTTTTGAAGTTGTTGTGGTCTTGCCGCTCCCCTGAAGACCTACCATCATGATCTTCTGACCGGTAAGTTTCACATCGGCCCCTGCCCCCATGATGTTGATGAGTTCCTGGTATACGATATTTATGACATGTTCACGAGGACTCATACCAGCAGGAACATTTTCCTTGAGTGAACGTTCTTTGATCTTTTTGGATAACTCCATTACCAGTTTGACATTTACATCTGACTGGAGCATAGCACGCTGTATCTCTTTAACAGCATCTCCCACTACCTTTTCATCGATCCTGCCAGCACCTGCAAGCTTCTTTAACGTATCTTGTAGTGAGTTTCCCAGTTTATCCAGTACCATAGTGACCTTCCTTTCAAAATCAGTAGTTCAATGTGCTTAAGATAAATAATAACTACCATTCAGATTATGAACATAAAGGTAAACCAGGCGATCAGAGCAAGTATCACAGAATGCTTCAATCCGGCTACTATATTACCTTCACCCATCTGGCCAGCCACAAGACCTGAAGCAAAACCCTGAATAAGTGATGCATGGAAGAACAGGCGCCTGAAAGACTCAGGATCAAATGCGGTCATGAATCCTTCAGCTCCTCCACCTACTTTTCCTGCAGAAGCACCGGCTTGTGCCATCACAGGAATGAAAGAGTATGAAAGTATCCCTATGACGAACAAAAACACCAGGAATGACATGTAACTGATTACTACATAAACGATAATGTTACTGACCCTTTCCCGTTCCAACAGTTTTATTGTATAAGCATCAGTGGCAGCTACCTCAAGCACATCTGGTACATTGCCACCGGCCCTGCTGGCCTGGTTTATAAGGGCGACAGAGCGATATATCAGGTGCGTATCAACCCTATCTGCGAATTTTTCAAGGGCATCTTCAAAAGACACACCCCAGGAAAGCATGGCATCGATCTGTCTAATTTCAGGACTCAGGTCCCCATATTCACCACTGGCAATAGTGTTTACCGAACGGGTAAGGGTCATACCTGACCGGTTCATCTCAGCTACATCCCTGAGAAAATTGGGGAAATATTCTTCAATCTTCTTTACGGTCCGTCGACGGGTATGTTGAAGAACTCCCGGCGGTATTATGGCTATCAGTACAGTGAACAATATTACATGATCAAAGGCAGGGGTGAATCCAGTTTTTAGTCCGGCAACAATCAAAAAGATCAAGGCAATGGGTATGCTAAAGACCATAGCGGCCATTGGATTCTTTTTCATCTGCTGCTGGGGTGATTTTAAGAATTTACGCAGTTTGATCCATTTTTTTGCTTCGGTCATCTCCGTCAATACCTGGTCTTTATCCAGTTCCTCAAAAGAACCATTATCAAATTCAAGGTTTTCCGGTGTTCTCTCATCTACCATCAATTACACCTCCGGAGTCATGCTATCAATAAGTATCACAAACGCGACAGTAGCTAAGGGAATTGCAAAATAGATCATGAGATACAACAGAATCATATCCATGCCGCCCATTGTTGCCATGACCGACATCATCACTATTAAGAAAAGAGGACCTGCAACAAATGCAGTAATATAGGTCTCAGCAATTAAACCTAAGGTCTCAAGGAACTCTTTTTGATCACGCTTGTTCTCCACAACGTACTGTTCGGCTTTAAGTTTAAAATAAGATTCCAGATCACCACCAGATGACACTATGGTAATAGCACCCTGAAGGAATTCCTGGAATCTGTATGAGGGAGTAGTAGCAGCCACGGTCTTCATAGCATGAACAAGATCATGACCCAACACTTTCACGTCCCGCACAATATATGAAACTTCCACTGCTGCTTCACCATATATTTTATTCTTGGCAAGACTGCTCAACATATCAACCGGTATTACACCAGCACCTGACATGGCAGACATATAGTGCACTGCATAAGGAAGCATCTGATCAATCAGGCGTTTTCTATTACTGCTGATAAGTTTTGGATAATTCAAAAACGCGACATATGTCCCCACACCGAATGCAATAAGACTAATAATAATGGTGAAAACCTTTAGGGTCACATTTTTATATTGATGGAATCCTGCAAAAATATCTGTTAAAAACGAGCGTGTCAGTGTGATATCAGGTGCACCGAACAGTGCAATAAATAATATGGCAAGCATAAGTCCGATTGCTGCGAGTAATAGGGCACATACGACTGCCAGCGACAGATACGTATCATAACTGATGTTCATTCTGGTCTTTAGCAGATCCTGTCTCAGGTCGAAGTAACGGTCACGCCGTTTTTTAAAGAATTCTCCGAATAAGTGGTATGAATACCTGGCAATATGTCTAACTACCATAGAGTTCTTTCCTCACAATTTCCATCAATGTTTCTGGTTCACGATAATATGTAACTACGATCTTGGCCACATCTTCATAATGTTTAACATTCTTCATACGTGCCCATTCAAGTATCTCTTGCCTTTGTTTGAGTTCATCCTGAAGGCGCTCATCATCCCAGCCAACGTTATTCATTATGGATTCAAGTACATAAGACCTGCCTGAATAGATGAATTCATCCTTTGATGCTGACCAGGTGAACACCTCATTGGTCAGTAATTCTCCGGTCCTGGGATCAACACCGACAATTTCTGTAATGGATTTTGCCCGTCTAACTCTTTCTTCACCAATACGCGTTTGTACCTGTATTATAATGACATCAAGGGCTTGAAGCATTATTCTGGGTACGTTAATAGGTGGATTCTCAAGACGGTGTACCACAGACTGCACAGAATCAGCATGCATTGTCGAGAAAGTTGTATGGCCAGTACTCATGGCCTGGAACAGCACATATGCTTCAGCTCCTCTCACCTCACCCACAAGCAAGTATTCAGGACGCTGTCTCAATGCTGCTCTTAACAGGTCATACATGTCTATGGAACCTGCCTCTCCACCAGTGAATGTCTCACGTGTGACACCGGCGATCCAGTTGGGATGGGGCAGGTTCAACTCCCTGGTATCTTCAATGGAGACTATTTTAGTTTCAGGTTGAATAAACAGTGCTATAGCATTCATACTCGTTGTCTTTCCTGAAGCCGTGCCCCCTGCAAAAATAAGGTTCTTGTTATTCTGGGCGGCCAGCCACAGATACCCTGTAATGGACGTTGAAAAGGTGCGGAAGTCTATGAGATCGGGCGGTGTCAACGGGCTTTCCTTGAACTTCCTGATAGTAAAGGAACTGCCCCTGGTAGTGACTTCTCGCCCTAATGTCAATTGTATCCTTGAACCATCGGGCATTGTAGCATCAAGCAATGGGTCTGCAATGGAGATATGCCTGCCGCATATCTGCGCCGTTCTTACTACAAAAGCGTCAAGTTCGGTTTCTTTATGGAATACAACATCAGTCTCTATTGATTCATATTTCCTGTGATAGACATATAATGGAGAATGCGGACCGTCACATGAAATGTCTTCCAGATATGGGTCATGCATCAGCGGATCGATATTTCCGTGTCCCATGAACTCAGTATAAAGGTAATACATTATCTTGGTAAAGGACAATGTATTGATGTTAATCTGGTAATCCCACAAGATATCATTCACTTTATCTTTCAGGTATTTTTTAGAACCACTTTCTTCCAGTTGAGAAAGGTTCACATCCAGAGTTTCAGCCAGCCTCATCTTCAACTCATTAAAAAGTTGAGTTTCTCCTTCACTCAATATTGGTTCAAGGGTCTGGTACAGGTAGCTGTGGTAAGCAGGGTTATACACAACCCTGACGTAAGCATAAGGCTCGTTCACTTCATAGAGTTCGACTTCATCATAAGGGAAATCATCACGTAAAGACAGGTCGACCAAAGGTCCATGCTTTTGGGGGTCATAATCTTCCAGTACGACCTTCTCCCGTTTGAAGCGGCCGGTTAATCGTTCTAATAGTGAAGGCAGGGAAACTTGCACTTCTTCTACTTCTGGTTTAATGACCTCTTCTTTCTCCAGTTGTGTGATTTCCTGTAAGGTCTTTTCCCAGACAGATTCCACTGTATCGGGTAGTATTACCCTTCGGTGTTCGAACAAGCGGCTGTCCCCAAGGCGGGTCTGTAAGCTGTGAACATCGAGTTTACCCCCACTAGGCATAATAAGTTCAGATAATAAAGACTCGGAATCTGAAGACTTAGTTTTTAATACTTTAATGCCCGATTCTTCACTAACTTCATCAACTGAAGTTTCATCATCTGAAGTTTTATCATCTGAAGTTT
>JAMJFQ010000023.1:19644-21955 GCA_023544605.1 ANME-2 cluster archaeon
ATCATCTGAAGTTTTATCATCTGAAGTTTCATTAATAGCATTAGACAGTTCATCGATTTTAGAAATAGCTTTTTGAGTATCATTAACAGTTTCCAATTCATTCATCTCATCTTCAGGTGTATCAGGAGGAGATGTTTTGGATTGCTCATCAGTCTTGGATATTTTATTACTATTTTCTCTATCCTTTTCTTCTTCTGGATCGGTAATGTGTGTCCTGTAATCCCGCATTATACGTGAATTTTCAAAAGGTTTTAATCTGTTTTTTAATTCTTTTTCATCTACACCCACATCACTTTCCTTCATGTCCAGTTCCTCATTTGTCATAATTAAGTTTTTGTCAGTGTTTATTTTGAATTCTACGGATATTGTACGAGAAAATCATATTTACTAGCGGTAGTTAAGTACTTATAAGTAACGATGCCATAAAAGATAAATTCTATGCATGATGATATGTATTTTGTTTGTCGTGACCTTATCAATGGGATACTACAGGGCGATATTCTATCCGAACTTGACCTGAATAAGGAAAAAAAGACTGCCAGTGCCAAGTATCATCTTAACGGTTTACCCGGCAATTCACAAATTCTGGCTCATGTTCTTCCTAATGAGTATGATATGGTTATTGAGATACTGCAACGAAAACCGGTACGGACCATATCTGGTGTAGCGGTAATAGCTGTCATGACATCCCCCGCTCCCTGCCCCCACGGCACGTGCTTGCCATGCCCTGGCGGCCCGGATTCAGATTACCGTTCTCCCCAGAGTTATATGGGACACGAACCTGCCACAATGAGGGCGATGCAGCATGATTATGACCCTTACCGCCAGGTTGCGGGACGGCTGTTACAATTAAAGAATATCGGACATCCCATTGATAAGGCAGAACTTATCATCATGGGCGGTAGTTTTACAGCCAGGAATATTTGCTACCAGGAATGGTTTGTAAGGCGATGTATCGAGGCTATGAACGATTTCGGGATACAGCACGATACTCAAGATACCGGTATATTCAGGTTTTTAGAAGATGTACAGGCACACAACGAGATAGCCGTAGTTCGCAATGTAGGTATGACCTTTGAGACACGGCCCGACTGGGTAGGCAGTGAAGAAGTCGACAGGATGCTGCACTACGGTGGTACCAAGGTAGAGATAGGTGTACAGAACATCTATGACCCTGTATTGGAAATGATCAAAAGGGGGCATGAGGTATCCCATACTGTACAGGCTAACAGGGTATTGAGGGATTCTGGGTTCAAGGTCGGTTTTCATATGATGCCGGGACTTCCCGGCTCTTCTCTTGATATGGACCTTAACATGTTCAAAACACTGTTTCGGGATGAGCGGTTCATGCCTGATTACCTGAAAATATACCCGGCACTTGTGACACCCGGGACGGGGCTGCATGATATGTGGAAGTCAGGTGAATACCAGGCCCTTGAACTGGATGATGCAGTGGAACTGATAGCGAAGGTAAAGTCCCTGCTGCCGCCATGGGTGAGATTGCAGCGAGTACAGCGTGACATCCCGGCCTGGCAAATAGAGGGGGGCGTAACCAGGAGTAATCTCAGGCAACTGGCCGGGGACCGGCTTTTACAGATGGGAAGGAGATGTCGATGTATCCGCTGCCGTGAGGCTGGTCATAAGGGTCTTCATGGAATTGAACCGGGCGACATCAAACGTGTGGTGGAGTCCTACCGTGCCTGTGGCGGAGATGAACATTTCATATCTTATGAAGATACCGAAGCCGATGTGCTGATTGGTTTTGCAAGAGTGAGGTACCCTCACGCACCACACCGGCCTGAACTGGAAACAGCAGCACTGGTCAGGGAACTCCATGTGTACGGCTCCCTTGTCAGTGTGGGACACAAGGCAGGGGACAAGCAGTGGCAGCATAAAGGGTATGGTGAGGAACTGCTTAAAGAGGCAGAAAAGTTAGCAAAAGAGGCAGGTTTTACGAAACTTGCTATTATCAGCGGCATAGGTGTGAGACCTTATTACCGTAAATTGGGCTTTGAACAGGATGGACCCTATATGTCAAAGTTCATTTAAGGAACTGCTCGCTGGCAATTGAGGTTATTTGAGTAAAAAAACTGGAATTGTTCCTTTACTGCAATTATATCTCTCCTCTATCTATCATCCCGCCGGCACATGATGCACCACAGCCTCCATCAATTTCCCGCCATAGGTCTGCGCTTGTGCCTGGCCTCAAGTTCATCGCAGAGGGCCATGAGCTGGTCTACTTTTGGAAGAAGTACCGGGTATGTATGGAAGGCCATGGTGGGTTGTTCTATATTGGTAATGCAACCGAAGT
>JAMJFQ010000118.1 GCA_023544605.1 ANME-2 cluster archaeon
GACCAGAAAGGGTACCACCAGGTAGCAAAACTCTTCAGGGCTGCTGCTGAAGCTGAAACCGTGCACGCCCTGAACCATCTGGAAGCACTGGAAGCCGTTGGTAATACTGAAGAGAACCTGAAGGCGGCTATTGAAGGGGAGATCGAGGAATTCAAGAAAATGTATCCTGCTTTTATCGAGGAAGCAAAAGGTGAGTTGCTGCAGGATGCTGCAGTCCTGAGCTTTGAAATTGCAAACAAGGTAGAAGAGATCCATGCCGGCCTGTTCCAAAAAGCTTTGAAGGACCTTGGCAGCAATGAAGAGGTTGACTATTACGTATGCAAGATATGCGGCAATACGGTGGAGAAGCATCCGCCTGACAGATGCCCGATCTGCAATGCATCAAAAGAAATGTTCAATAAGATAGATTGAGGTATAAGAAATGGCACGACTGGCAATAATATACGGAACAGGATTTGGAAATACCGGACTGATGGCCCAGGCCATTGAAGAGGGGGCAAAAAGCGCCGGTGTTGAAGTTATTATTAAGAACGTGAAAGAGTCAGGCATTGCTGATGTGGAAGGAGCTGATGCTATAGCCATTGGTTCTGCCACATATAAAGGTGAAGCCATGCCTGAGGTTATTGAGTTCGTGAAAGGGATGGCAGGCCTGTCACTGAAAGGAAAGGTTGGTACTGCTTTTGGTTCCTATGGTTGGAGCGGAGAGGCATCAAAGGTTATCACCGGGATGCTCAAGGGATATGGTATGGATGTCATGGAACCACCCCTGCGCATCAAACGGCGGCCGGCAGATGCAGGACTGGAAGAGTGCCGGCAGCTTGGGATACAGATTGCCGGGAAACTGAAGTAAAGATGAGCTCTTTAGGGTACATTCTGTCGCGAAACGCAGGTATGTGGTCGTACAGGTCTTTGTGTACTTCCAGTATTCCCGGATAACGTCCCTGGTAGAGGTTCGACACCTGGGAGGCCATATTTCATTCAGTACGCATCCGATAATGGATTTAATGGCCATAAGAGTGAATTGCAGGTAAGTATTTAACCATTGGTCAACTTAAAATTATAGATAAGTGGGTCAATAATTTTGAAGACCGGTTATGCAGGGGGTATTGCATGGAAGTATATGAAGCTATCCAGAAAAGGAAAAGCATCAGGAAATTCAGGTCAGAGCCTGTGCCTGATGAAACTATAACAAAAATCCTTCGGGCAGGCACACAGGCACCCAATGCCTTCAATAAAGAGCAATGGGAATTCATCCTGATAACAGACAGGGCATTGCAGAATGCTATTGCACAGACGAGAGCCAGGATACCACCCCAGAGAATTGCTCTTGAGACCGCACCCCTGATACTGGTCGTATGTTACGAGAATGAACTTGGGGTGGATGGTATGGCTTCAGCGTACACATGTATCGAGAATATCCTGCTGGCTGCTACAGCAGAAGGATTGGGGTCGGTCACATTAACATCAAGGGGCGGTAAGATCAAGGAAATGTTGAACATACCCGAAGGATATGATGTTGCTGCCATAATGCCTATCGGATATCCTGATGAAGAACCTGAAAAACCTGTCAGGGTCCCTGTTGAACGTAAAATACACATTAACAGGTTTTAATAATTGGTCGAAGGGAGGTGAAATACATGGAATTGAACGAATGTACAGCTGACCGGGTCATCCGGGTAATCCTGGGAATTGTATTGTTATATGTTGGAGCTGTATACATGGGACTGACCGGAATAGTGTCCTACATCGTTGTACTGTTAGGACTATTGCTCCTGGTTACCGGTATCATTGGGTTCTGCCCGCTCTATACAATAGTTAAGTTCAGTACCTGCAAGGTTAAACCATAATCGTGTAAGCGGTAGAACTGAATCGTGATAGTATTTATGGAACCGGTAATGAAATAATGGAAAGTAGTATGGAACGATGATGAAATACGCGAACTGGATTCGTTCCATTTTTTCCTGGTCCCCTGTTGACGATGAACCAAAAACCTGAGAATATAATGAACAGTGTACCTGGATTACGAATCGATATCAATGTCCATTGCAGTTTTCCCGTATTGCATGTGAATATACCTGAATAGGGAAAATTTATTTGTTATAGGGAGGATATATTTTAAGGAAGGAGGCTGGAGGTCAGCAACGGTATTGAATTCAGAGGTGATATACATGGCAATAGATCCGATATGCAAGATGGACGTCGACGAGGCAACTGCAAAATTCAAATCTGAACATAAAGGCAGGAAGTTCTTTTTCTGTGCTCCGGGTTGCAAGAAAGAATTTGATAAAAACCCAGACAAATATGTGTAACAATGATCAAAGGAAAAAAGGTGGTAATAATGGTTGAAGATATAATGCAGGATATTGATAAATTAATCGGGAACTTAAAGACCATTGATGATGCTTTCCGTGTAGCATTGTCAATTGAAAAGCAGGGACGTAATTTCTATCTTGGAAAAATTGAGACTTCGACCAGTATATCAGCTAAGGACCTGTTCGTGTACCTGGCAGCACAGGAGGATAAGCATATTGAATACCTCAATGATTTCATGAACACAGGTCAGGCATCTGAGGCAAATGAGAATGTACCACCTGATTTTTCACAGGCTTTTGCCAGTGAATATTCAAGTGACAATCCAGGTGAAATGGATGTGTTGATGAGTGCGCTACGGTTTGAACAGAAGAACGAGAAATTCTACAAGGAACTGGCAGCATGGACTGATGAACCTGGACACAAGGCATTCTTTGAAAAATTGGCAGTTTTTGAACACGGACACATGGAACTCATAGACGGATTTGTCGATGATGCATCACAGTTCCGGATGCAGACATAATACGAGGTGAACAAATGGGGAAAGAAAGGGGGCCGGTAACACTCACAAAGGGTGTATACTGGGTAGGTGCCATTGACTGGAACATCCGTGACTTCCACGGAGATGTAACGCCAAGGGGTACTACATACAACGCCTATCTCATTGTGGATCAGAAGGTCGCACTTGTGGATACTGTCAAGGCAGAGTTTGCGGGTGAAATGTTAGAACGTATACGTGATATCATAGACCCTGCCAGGATAGATTATGTGGTAGCAAACCATGTGGAAATGGACCATTCAGGTTCCCTGCCTGCTGTCATGGAAGCAATACCCAACGCAAAGATATACGGCACAC
>JAMJFQ010000119.1 GCA_023544605.1 ANME-2 cluster archaeon
CATAGGAATCTACACTGCTGCCGTTATAGGTAGTAGTACCGCGAATAACAACAGGGCCGCCCAAACCAACTGCATTATTGCTGGACGTCAGGCCAAGTTCGTATCGGTCCACCCTGAAGGTCTCAGAATCATTGTACCCCGAATCGTTGGCAGTATTGACATTCACATTGATGGAATAATTCCCGAGCACCGCATCGGTGGGGATATACCAGACGGATCTGGCAATACCGCTCGAGTTGGTAATGTGAGTGGACTGGAACTCATACGGCAAAAGACCGCTCTCGTCATTGACACCGATATTCACCGTTGCACCTGACACTGCTACGCCCATGTCTGATACGTTTATCGTGACCTCAACATTCTCCCTGGTGTTGTACATATCCCTGTCAGTATTCACTTCAACACTCAGGCCGCCAACATTGAATGTGCCGGATTGGGTCCTGGGAATGCCATTTTGGGATGTTGCATTAATTGTGACACCGTAAAGACCTTTTAAAGCAGGAATTGAATAATTCAACACAGCAGAATTACCTGTTTGGGAAATATTGGCAGGGTCAGTGACATTGTTCTGTGGTCCGCAGGCAAGAGTACCGTTTGGATAATAGATCGTGAAATTGATCAAAGCACCATCGAGCGGAGAACTATCGGTCAGGGTCAGGTTAGCAGTGAGCCTGGCAGTACCTGAGGGTGGATACAGGGCACTGTCTTTTGTGATATCTATCCAGTATCCTTCCACGGTCCCGGCGACCAGGGGAACACTTGCCTGTGCGACACTGCCCGAATCGGGGGCGGCACCGTTATCCCGGTCAAAGTAGACATAGATGAGCCTGCCTTCGAACATGCCGATACTGAAGTTATCAAGAGTGACATTGAAGGTATTGGCATTATCCCATATCACTGAATACCCCACGTTTGCACCGGTTATATCTTTCATAATGACCGAGGACTGGGAAACACCACCCGGAAGAGTAAGTACAAAACCTTTGTTGCTATAGGTCTGTGAGAAAGGTGAATCGATATTGTTGAGCATAAGCGGCATTCTAAAGTCGCGTGCAGGGAGTGCCCAGGACTGTTCTACCGTAGAGACCGTGAAATTATTTACTGCACTATTTGTGATACCGGAATCGTTCACCTGAATGCTCACATTGTATGAACCGGCAGGTGAAGTGCTGCTAAAGCTGGATGTAAAATCGTAATTGTACAACCCGGATGTATCTGTGGTCACTACCTGGATTGCAGCAAGGGAATTGTTGGGATAGGTTATCGAGATATCTACCTGAGCGTTGTTGATACTGGTATTTAACTCGGAATCACTTACAGTACCAGAGACGATCAAGGGTACGACCGGACCTGTATGACTGCCGTTGAAATTGTAGGGGCCATAGAGATTGGAAGTAACATCCAGTTCCCTTATAGTAAAGGTCGATGTTGAATCGCCTGGCCAGGGACTGCTGACATTTGCTTCAACGAGATACACACCGGGTTCGGCACTGGAAAGGCTGATTTCGGCACCATAGTTACCACCGCCATGACCAGTGGCTGGTCCGCTCCAGACAGGCGTATGGTTGAGGTTTTGCTTCATATCAACCGAGGATGTTACAATATCCTGCATAGGCGGTGCACTGATACCCATCATATTGTAACCCGTATAGCCAAGACTGGTTGAACCGAACCCGAAATTACCATTGCCTGCACCATAATAGGTATATTCTGTGTCGTAGGTGGTATATACCACGTCAAGGTTACCGTCGTGATTGAAATCAAACGCATCGATACCACCGTGGCGATTGGTATCGAACTTCTGACCCTGGGACATAAAATTACCTGCACCATCCCCGCTATATACATAATATTCGCCACCTGCACCGGTGTTAACAATGATATCCAGGTGACCGTTATTATCAAAATCACCAAGTGCAAGACCATAGGGGTCAGTACCAGGGGAGTTGAAGAGTTCCAATGGTGCGGCAAATGAACCGGTACCAGTTCCATAATACCCATACACAATACCGTTTGGATTATCTACATAGATGAAATCCATGTGCCCGTCCTCATTTATGTCACCCGCATCCTTACCCCTTCCCGCATTTCCGGGGGCAGTGGTGGTAATAGTGGTTTGGGTAAAACTCCCCATACCGTCGCCTGTATACAGGTACAGGTTCCTGTTGTTACCGCCGATTATGAAGTCCATGTTACCATCCTCATTAAAATCGGCAGCGGTCATATCCATAGTATATGAACTGGAAGTAAATGCCGGGGAAATACCTGATTTGCTAAATGTACCCACAGCTGTCCATGTATGCAGGAACAGGTTGCCGTTACTGTCGCCAACGACAATATCATAGTCCCCGTCATTATCAAAATCTGCAATAGCAACTCCCCTGTCGTTATTGACATTATCATCTTTCTGGACATAGCCGCCAAAGGTACCGTCCCTGTTGCTGTGTTTGTAATAAACACGGGCATAATCATCACTTGTGATAATAAACTCCTCTGCAAGGTATAACCTGAGCTTTGCAGGGAGCGTATAACCGGGATCAGTGGTGATATCGTAATCATAATACAGCCAGTAATCCTTCTCCTCACCGGCAGATAGATCGACCAGGAATACAATTTCATCGGTTGGGTCCAGGTATCCGTCAGTGTTCCGGTCATCGACAAGCCTGACAACTTCTGCCATAGAAGGGCTGATGATCCTTATCGAGTTTACGGGCAGGTTGGTAAGTGAGACACCTGACGATGCCAGTTCAGAGCCCTTAACAACCACGTAGGAATCATTCTTGGTGCCCGCGATGGTATTGTTTGCTGTTATTTTAACCCTGTATTCCCAGCTAAAATCCCACCAGTCAGATGGACCCATATAGGTGACATTGATGTCAATTGAAGCCCCATCCACCTGGGTTGTGCTGTTCCTGACATTCACTGTGACATCCACACTATCATCAGTATTGTATTGACTGTGATTTGTGGAAACGGTCGTAATATATTCCACATCGAAACCGGAACTGTTGACGGCTGTAAGTGACCCGCCGGATTCGGTCTCGCTGGCATTTACCTGCACAGAGTA
>JAMJFQ010000120.1:0-1081 GCA_023544605.1 ANME-2 cluster archaeon
CTGTACCGTCTCCAGCGACTGTACCGTCCGGGTCACCTGAACAGATACCTGGGTATTCGACCGGCACCACGGACATATCACCTGAAACCCGCGAATTCGTAAGTAACACCATCATAAACAAAATAGTTCAGCTTTGCCTGGATCTGCAGCGTGAAACCGACCTGGGCAGGATAAAACAGCAGATGGAAGCCATCGAATCAGGCACCACGGCACTGAAAAATCTAAAATAAAAAATAAGTGTATATTAATAAGGGTATATTAGGTTATATTTTCATCATCCTTTATACTCGCCACCTACTACTTCCCTGATACGCTGCGCGGTTTTCTGGCCTATTGACTCGACCTCCAATAACTCATCAATAGTGGCCTTCATCACCGCTTCAACACTACCGAAATGTCGCAGCAGTTTGACAGCAGCGGCAGGTCCGATATTGGAGATGGCTGAGATGATATATTCCTGCTGCTCTTTCAATGTCATTGCAGTCTTCTTACCGTGGAGACTTGGCATGCGTTTATTATCTTCCTGCTCTCGCCTGGCAATGGCACTGATCATTTCTGCTGTATCTGCCTCGTCCCTGGTGTTAAGAATGGGAACCCCGAAGTCGGTAACAATTGATGCCAGTACGCCCCTGATGGCATTGGGATGCAGCTGCCTGCCCGTATAGAGATTTTCTCCCTCGATGATCAGCACAGGCCTATCATAGGTCCGGGCCAGATCTGAAAGCTGCCTGAAAATGTTGCGTTGTTTATCGATAATGGAATCTAAAAAGTCAACATCGGTTTTACGCTCAATGGCCACGCGGTCACTTACGATATAGTCACCCACTTCCAGTGTGGAAAGAATAATGTCACAACCTCCCCTATCCAGTGCCCGGGCCACGCCTGAGCGTATCTCACGCTGATCTACATATACCCGGGGTTTTTCACCATTAAAGTCGAATATCTTTTTCTGTCCGGTCAATGTCGTAGCCGCCCCTGGTATCTCTGTGACTGTTACAGGTTGCAATGTATTATGGTCAACCGCACCCGCTATACCAGCATTATCAACCGCACCCGCTATACCAGCATTATCAACCGCACC
>JAMJFQ010000120.1:1181-3037 GCA_023544605.1 ANME-2 cluster archaeon
ACCGCACCTGCTATACCAGCATTATCAACCGCACCTGCTATACCAGCATTATCAAGTATCTGGCTGCCAGTAGAGCCAGAAGAGGATGAAGCATTACTGAGCTGGCGCATCTTGGTGTTCATAGTTTTCTCCTTATGCCGGCTGCTCCAATAATATGCCTCGTCCCTGGTGCCCTTGGCCACCAGCACGATAACTTTCCCGGCATGACTCCGCCCGGTGCGCCCTTTCCGCTGTATACTGCGTATCTCTGAGGGTACGGGTTCATAGAACAACACCAGGTCAGTGGCAGGGATGTCAAGCCCTTCCTCAGCTACTGAAGTGGCTACAAGAGTGTTGTATTCACCTGACTTGAACCGGTCCAGGATATCAACCTGCTGTTTCTGGGTCAGGCCAGTGTCCTTGTACTTGTTTGCCTGCCCCACAAACCTGACAGGTCTGACCCCGTCCACCTCTTCCAGGCTCTGGGTCACCAATTCTGACATATCCCTGTAATTGGTGAATATGATCACCCTGGAATCAGGATTCTCATTCAACTGTTCTGATACGATCTCCTGTACGGCCTCAAGTTTGGGATGGACCGCATCCAGCTCCTTTAAGGCATAAATGGCATGGCGCATGTTCACATCATCCACCAGCCTGCGGGATGCCTTGCTGCCTGACTTTGAGTTCGCCTCATGCTCCAGGCGATCGAAATACTTGGCCAGGGCCTCAGGTCCCTGGGTCTCAGCCACTTCAATGGCATGTGCTACTTTGAAGACCTCGGCAACCAGGGAAATGGCTTTATAGACCCGCTGATCAGGTCCGCTTCTCAGTTTACCCTGCAGCCTGGATTGTAGGTCCAGCAGTTCTCGTTTGTTCAGGAATTTTAAATTAGGGGTAACAAACCCCAGTTTACCCAGCTGGTTGAGCCTATCATCCAGTACCTTTTTCATAGCATCGAGCAGCCCCTTCATTTCCACTGGAACCGTTACATGCCGCCATTCAAGGTCCCTGAAATGGACATAGGGTTTTACATCAGGGTCGTCCTCTGTCCTCACCTGGATTTTGGAAATGTGGAGATTTCGGCAGACCTCGTCGATCTTGTCGCTGCTGGAGCCAGGACTGGCTGTAAGGCCCAGTATGAGGGGATCATGTGCCAGGGCCTGGTATTTCTCAGCAATGTACACATACGCATAGTTGCCTACTGCCCTGTGGGCTTCGTCAAAAGTAATATGGACCACGTCTTCCAGGTCGATTCGCCGGGAGAGCAGGTCGTTCTCAATAACCTGGGGAGTGGAGACCACCACACGGGCATCTTTCCACAGAGCAGTGCGTTTAGCGGGTGGGATGCTGCCTGTGAAAACCACGATCTCCTCAGGGGATAGGTTCATAGCATTTTTCAAAAAGGTTGCATGCTGTTCCACCAGGGGTTTTGTGGGTGAGAGTATGAGTGCTTTACCCCTCTTTTTCGCAAACCTGCCTGCAATCACCAGCATGGCAACTATGGTCTTGCCCAATCCCGTTGGCAATACAACGAGAGTGGATTGTTCAAGGGCCAAACCAGCAAGGTTGAGCTGGAACAGCCGCTGCTCAATAGTGTTGGATCTGATGAGGGGATGGCTGATAAAACCGGTCTTTTGCTTCTCAACTGACTCTTTAATATCTTGTCCTGCTTGTCTTATGGGTCTGGACGGTTCGGTTTTCGTTTCCATCTAGGATATGATAAACGCTTACACTTTAAAACGCTATTTATTGTTGGATACCTAACCAGTTTATTCTCATATTGAGGGACAGCAAAAACATTTCAAAAAGTGACTTCAATGGAATAGCAGCCTTATATGGAAGTAGTAGAAGCACACAGGCTGCATTTTCCATTT
>JAMJFQ010000024.1 GCA_023544605.1 ANME-2 cluster archaeon
TGCAGCTTCAATGATTTCTTCTGCAGCTTCATCGGTTTCTTCTGCAGCTTCAATGGTTTCTTCTGCAGCATCAGAGACTTCCTCGCTAGCCACTTCGGTCCCGACGTTAAGTATTTCTTCGATGGTTTTATTGCCGTAATCTTCAACAACAGCATTTATCTGGCCTATATCGGAAGCGATCTCTTCGCCTCTGATAGTCTTGCGGCGCCTCATCCCGTCCACTTTGGACTTGAATCCTATGCCTCCTGATACCAGTACCTTACGGCGGCCGGAACCCGGAAGGCCGCTGCGCATGGGGAAACCGTCCTTATCAGTCCCGCCAGTGATCTTCAGGGAATACCCTGGGAGGTTCACGGCGTCTCCACTAACAATATCACCAATATTCTTACCAATGAAACTGTTGGTGTTACTATCTGAAATCTTGATCTGGTGTGCCTGTCCTGTCTTGCCATCTGAAACAATAATACTGAAATCTGCCATCAATTATCTCCTTATAGGATTGTCAAATTTGAAATAGATATGTAATTCAAATCTTTGAATATAACGGACCTTAACAGGCTATAAAGATATTTAAGATTATCGAGCGAAAAAGAGCAGACATTATTGTTATGTAAAGGGTTTTCAGCACAAGGCAATACTATTAACCTATAGGGGATTATCAAGTGATATATGAGCAAAGAGGCACCTGTAATTGGGATTGATATCGGCGGAGCCAATACCAAAGTAGCTTCTTCAGACTGCCGAATGGCTGAACTTCACTATATCCCGCTATGGAAAGACACACAACTCCCCCTGGCCCTGAAGGAAATGGCCAAACGTATTAAACCGGGCCGGGTAGGAGTGGTCATAACCGGCGAACTGGCAGACTGTTTCTCTGATAAGGAACAGGGAGTCCGGTTTATTGTAGAAGCAGTGGATACAGCATTTCCCCATGCAATGTATCTTGACCACCAGGGCAATTTTTCAAACAGCCGCCACATTCGTGATATGCGCTCCCTGGCAGCTGCTAACTGGATGGCATCAGCACTGCTTGCAGGGAAGGATAACGATTGCATTTTTGCAGATGTGGGCAGTACTACGACAGACCTTATCCCGGTAAAGAACGGGCATCCGTTAGCGGGAGTAACCGACCTGCAGCGTTTGGGACGTCATGAGCTGCTATATCGGGGAATGCTTCGCACGAACATTGCAGCATTAATGGACAGGATAGACCTGGACGGTGTTCAGTATAGGGTTGCTTCGGAACTGTTCGCCCAGACAGGGGATGTCCATCTCCTGCTGGGACACATCAGACCTGAGGATTATACCTGCGACACAGCCGACGGCGAAGGAAAGACCCTTAAGGCTGCAGCCCGGCGCCTGGCCAGGGTTGTATGTGCAGATACTACAGAACTTGAGCCTGATGATATCATGAATATTGCAGGACAGATCTACCAGCACCAGCGGGATGAACTCTCAAAAGCCCTGCAGGATCTTTCAAAGCGGCATGGTATTGATAGGGTCGTAGGCGCAGGACTGGGCGAGTTACTGGTACATGAAGCAGCACAGGATGCAGGACTCCAATGCACCTTGCTGTCTAAAAAATACGGTCCGGATATCTCAAAGGTATTTCCTGCGTATGCCGCCGCCTGCCTGGTGAGGGAGGTCGATGAGCCCTAATCTGTTAACATCTTCTCAATAGTATCCATGTCAATATGTGCCTGGAAATGCGTGGCAAGCTGGTGATAGGGGTCCATGTTCGTTATCCCTTTTTTGATAGTGCTGTATGATAGACCACGTCTGGTGTACAAAAACTCTAATAACGCATCCCTTAAATGCTCATTCTCGAACAGCCCATGTAAATAGGTTCCCCATATCAATCCGGTATCGTCAATACAACCATCGTCGTCGAAGGCGGGTACAGCATCTAACAGATGGGTCTGCCCCATATGTATCTCGTAACCTGATACCTGCTGTCCTTGTATCCTGCCGAGGATAGGCCCTTCCCCTGTCACTGTCTTTTCGGTCTGGACCGTATGCTTTTCATATTCTATAAAATCCGTAGCTATATCCAGCAGCCCCAAACCGTTGACACTTACAGCATCTCCCCCTGTTCCCTCTATTCCACTGTCAGTGATGGTCTTGCCAAGCATCTGGAAACCTCCGCAGATACCGATGATCGGGATACCCGCTTTGGCCAGTTCAAGTATTCTGGCCTCTGTACCGAAATCCTGGAGTACCCTGAGGTCGTCAATAGTATTCTTGGTACCGGGTAGTATCAGGGCGTCGGGATTACCAAGATCTTCGTTTGGCTCTACATATCGCACAATTGCTAACTGCTCAAGCGGCTCGAAGTCTGTGAAATTAGATATCCTGGGCAGTCGCAATACCGCAATGTCAACCAGGTCTTTATCTGAACCAGAGGACTTTTTCTTATCTGCGATAGATACCGAATCTTCAGACGGGATGAACAGCTCAGTGTAGGGAATTACCCCCAATACAGGCACGCCTGTTAATTCTTCCAGTTCTTTAAGGCCCGGTTCAAGTATGGCAGGGTCGCCCCTGAACTTGTTGATAATGATGCCCCTGATTAGGGGTGCAATGTCATCGGGCAGCAGTTTCAGGGTGCCGTAGATGCTGGCGAACACCCCGCCCCGTTCGATGTCGCCTACAAGGATGATGGGCGGGCGCAGCATCCTGGCAGTGCCGATATTGACCACATCACGGTGGTATAGGTTTATCTCGGCAGCGCCCCCGGCTCCTTCTATGACGATGATGTCGTACTGTTGGGCCAGCCTTTCGTATGCGCCCTCGACCACCCTCATCATGTCTTCAATGGAATCGTAATAGTCACCAGCGGTGCGATCGGCAAAGGGCTTGCCCAGTACTATCACCTGGGACTGGCGGTCGCCTTTGGGTTTGAGCAGGATGGGATTCATGTCTGCGGTCGGCTGGATGCCGCATGCCTTTGCCTGGGTGGCCTGTGCAATACCTATTTCGCTGCCGTCATCGGTGATCCAGGAGTTGAGGCTCATGTTCTGGGCCTTGAAAGGTGCAACATTGAATCCTTCCTCGGCAAAGATGCGGCATAGGGCTGTGACTATCACACTCTTGCCTACATGGGAGCCCGTACCCAGTACCATCAATGGTTTTGCACAATTCGTCATGATATTCTATCCTATGGTAATTTAGAGGCTTTCAGTCTATCCTGAAGGTTGAAAAGCATATTGTTATAGGGTGAGCAGGGCAAGATTTATGTTGTATTAACGTAACGTTGTTTCTGGATTTGATAGTATGGACCAGAACATTGACGATGACGACCTGGAAAACATGATGATGCGTGGTACCTCGCCCCGTGAGGCAAAGACAGGCGACCATGACATGATGTTCAAGGCACTGGGAAATCCCGTACGCAGGAAGATCATTGTTTCCATTGGTGCATTTGGCAAGTCTCTGGCAGAAGTGATGAAAGAGACAGGGGTTAACCGGTCGCAGTTGGATTACCAGCTGGATTTTCTTAATAAGGGGGAGTATGCTGTGGTTGAAGGGGACATGGTAAGGCTGACTGATAAGGGATTGGGGCTGTTGTCGAATATATAAGTGTGCTCTTTCACTCAATAAATGATAAGGATAGTATATGCCTAACAAACAATTCTGTGATTTCGTTCCCGCTATATCAGCTGCCCCATCACAACTTGCGCCAGCGCAGCACTCGTCTCAGGTGAAGTCATCATAGTATCTGCACTCACGACTGCCACATTCATTTCCTCTAAATCCCGCAGCCCCAATCCGTCGCGTTCATCCACCACAAACACATCCAGTAGGTCCTCATAGAACCGGGCAACACCCCTGGATGACACCTCATACCCGCAGGCACTCATTAACTTACCCGCCGGCCCGCTCACAGGTTCGCAGCCGATGATGGGACTGACTGCCACAACGTTCTTGCTGCGTATCAGTTCCCTCATGTCATTCACTGCAAGGATGGGACCTATACTTGTAATGGGATTACTGGGGCCGATGATGATATTATCCTCCTGCTCCATAGCCTTGCAGACTGCATCAGTAATAGTGGTATTTTCTGCCCCTTTGTATTCCACACCCAGCACTTCAGGTCGACCCTTTTGTCCCACCCAGAAATCCTGGAAATGCATTGTGCCGGTATCTGTGGAGATCATGGATGAAACGGACTCGTCACACATGGGAAGAATATTTGCCCCTGCCCCCAGCATACGGGTGGTCCTGCCCACAGCCTCAGTCAATGATGCCCCCTGCCTGATACATTCAGAGCGCATGATGTGGGTGGCACGGTCCCTATCCCCTAACCTTAACACCTCACCCTGTCCGGCCGAGGTAAGGGCTTCATGGGTGCGGTAGGTATCCTGTGCGATACCCCACCATTTGTCCATGTCCAACAGACCGGCAAAAAGGTAAGTAACCGTATCAATATCAGGACACACCAGGTTTCCCGAAACCCACAGGTCTTCTGCGGTATTGACCACCACCGTAATACCTTCATCAGGTACATGTTGTCGAAGACCGCTCAGGAGTTTTGGGGTTCCTGTCCCGCCAGATAATATGAGCATTATTGCTCATAGTAGAGAGCAGAATATTAAACGTATTGAAATGTTCACGGCAAAATTATAAATAATATTTATATTGCTTCGTACTAATGGATATATTGAATCTCCATGATTAAGAAAAAGTCCGGCTGGACCATATACCATTATATTCTCATTTTTTTGATAATGGTCTTATTGTATAGCTATATTGCCATTTTCATCAAATCATATTTTGAGGGAGAATCGCTCAGCTTCATCGAGGGTCTATATTTCGTTATTATTTCCATGACCACGGTCGGTTATGGGGATGTGTTCATGACCTCACCGGTTGGATTGGTATTCAGTATGGTCGTGTGTCTATCGGGAGTAATAATAATATTTGCACTTCTCTTCCCCTTCGTGTTTATGCCATTGTTCGAGAAACAATTAAGGGGAGAACTTCCCACAAGGGCTCCAACAAAACTTGAAAACCACGTTATAATATGCGGTTACAATAAGATAGTTGAATCACTTGTCAACGAACTGGAAGACCACACCATGTCCTATATTGTGGTGGACAACGATGATAAACAGATACGCTCACTGCTAAAGGACGGAATAGAATGTGTTTTTGGGGACCCCGGTGAAGAGAAAGTACTGGAAGTGGCAGGGGTGTGCAGGGCCAGGTTGCTCATTGCTAACAAGAGTGATGAAAAGAATGCCAGTATTATACTGACTGCAAAGGAAATCTGTAACATAGAGGTCCTGGCTATTGTAAACAATAAAGGCAATTCAGATTATTTAAAGTATGCAGGGGCCGACAGGGTTATTTCGCCGAAATCCCTGCTTGGTTCTTTCATTGGACGCAAGGCCATAGAACCCCTGACTGACAGGGTAATCAACAGTACCGCTTTCATGGACGACCTTGAGATTGCCGAGTTTCCCATATACCCGGGCAGCAGTTTGTTAAGAAAAAGTTTAAAACAATCCAGGATACGGGAATTGACCGGTGCCAACGTTGTAGGTATATGGAAGGGCGGTGAATTATCCCTTAACCCTATGTCCTATGATGTAATAAAGCGAAATTCCATATTACTTGTAGTAGGCGATAAGGAACAGTTGAGGAAATTCAAACGACTTACACATTAATGGAAACGGGATACTAATGCATGAGACACTGGATTTGATCGAGAACCACACAATTGTACTGGGATATGGGGATGTTGGACACAGGGTTGTAAAACGCCTGATAAATGCCGGAGTGCTTTTTGTGGTAGTGGACTTAAATGAAGGAGTTTTCGAGGATGTAGATTTCACTCACTTAACAGGGGATGCTACGTCCGAATCCACCTTGAAGAAGGTGGGTGTGGAACAGGCGTCCACTGTTATTATGACCGTAGGATCTGATTCCGATATTATTTTTGCTACACTGGTGACACGAAAACTGAATCCCGATAGTATTATTCTGGCCAGGGCAAATGACATTCATTCCATAGACAAGATGTACAAGGCAGGAGCAGATTATGTTGCATCGCTTTCCATAATCGCGGGGCAGATGCTGGGGCGTATTGCAGTATTACCATATGATCATCCGCTTCGGGAAGAGACCATATTGATGTATGAAGGTATAGAGATAGAGAAATATACGATCAGTTCGTCCTCACCATTGGTGGGTAAGACCCTGGCTGAACTTGACCTGCGAAACACCATTGGTTGCACAGTTATCGGGATACATGCAGGGGAAGAGACGAGTTCAGAGATCGATCCTCATACGGTGATCCTGGAGAATATGACCCTGGCAGTGCTGGGTAATGTGGAGCAGATAGAAAGGTTCCATGAGAGCTTTGTCAAATAACGTATCGATCTTTCTTGGGTGGTAATCCTTGGCAATAGAACATTTGCATGTGGTCACGTATTCCAGGAATGTATTCATTCCTGTTACAAACATGTGCCGGAACCACTGTGCTTATTGCGGGTTCAGGCACAGCCCGGACGACCCACAATCCTTTATCATTCAGCCTGCCCACGTAGAGGAAATACTCCAAAAAGGTGCCCAAAGCGGCTGCACCGAAGCACTGTTCACTTTTGGGGAGCGACCAGAGGAAGATGCAGCATATGTGAGGAGACTCAGTGCTATCGGATATGATAACACCCTGGATTACCTGCTTGACCTGTGCCGCATGGCCATAAATGCAGGACTGTTGCCCCACTGCAATCCGGGAGTACTGTCGTATGAGGAACTTGCAAGCCTCAAACCGTTGAATGCCAGTATGGGACTGATGCTTGAGACCACTGCCCATGTGCAGGCCCATGATAACAGTCCGGGCAAGGTACCTGGGAAAAGAATAGAGAGCATTGCAAATGCCGGTAAATTGAAGATACCTTTTACTACAGGGCTGCTGGTTGGTATTGGC
This sequence comes from ANME-2 cluster archaeon, assembly GCA_023544605.1. Classification (GTDB taxonomy): domain Archaea; phylum Halobacteriota; class Methanosarcinia; order Methanosarcinales; family Methanocomedenaceae; genus Methanocomedens_B. The sequence continues at coordinate 6,935 of JAMJFQ010000024.1, forward strand.
GAGACCAGGTCCGACAGGTTGGAGTCTCTCAGGACCATTGCAGAACTGCACCGGCAGTACGGCCATATCCAGGAGGTCATCATTCAGAATTTTACGCCCAAGCCCGGTACACCTATGGCCGGATATGAGCCGCCGTCCTTTGAAGAGATGCTGTGGACAGTTGAACTGGCAAAGGAGGTCTTGCCTGAAGACATAGCGGTACAGGTGCCGCCAAACTTGATCTCACCCCGGGTGCTTATCGAACATGGTGCTTCAGACCTGGGCGGGATATCCACGCAAACCATCGACCACATCAACCCCGAACATAAATGGCCTACGGTGGAAGAACTGGAGCAAAAGGTTGGGAGCAGTATAGTGCTTCGTGAGAGGCTTGCAATATATCCCCAATATATCCATAGAGAGTGGTTCAGCGAGGATATACGGCCATTGGTAAAGAAACTGGCTGATGATAAAGGGTATAAGAGAACCACATGAGGATATGTCAATCTCTGCTGAGGAGAAGATTATAGTAATCATTAATACTATCAATGACACTGGTCACACCCTAATAAAGATATAAAAACAACAGGAGAATCTGTTATTAGCATTGAAATCTCACTTATATTGCCAGCCTATAATGAAGAAAGGCGCATAAGGGACACGGTCATTACTACGGCACAGACCCTCTCGAGGATAACAGGCTCCTTTGAAATTATCATCGCTGAGGACGGTAGTACAGATGGAACAGAGGATATCGCATCCCAGCTTGCATCCGAAATGGATAATGTAGTGCATCTTCACAGCGACCAGAGGCAGGGTAGGGGAAGGGCACTGAACCGTGCTTTCAAAACTGCAAAAGGAGATGTGCTCTGTTATATAGATGTGGACCTGGCAACCGATATGGCCCATCTCAGTGAACTTATCGAAGCTATCCGCACCCAAGGGTATGATTTTGCCACCGGGTCCCGGATGATGCCGTCCAGCGATGTTAAGCGGCCTTTGAAACGCGGTTTAGCTTCCAAAGGATTCAATGTTCTAACACGCACCATGTTGGGCTCCAAACTATACGACCACCAGTGTGGATTCAAGGCATTCAAGCGGGAATCCCTGTTCGAACTCTTAGATTCGGTAGAGGACGAACACTGGTTCTGGGACACCGAACTACTGGTAAGGGCACAGCGTGCTGGTTATAAAGTTAAGGAATTTCCCGTACGATGGCGCCATGGCGGGGCTACCAAAGTGGACCTTATCAAAGACGTGATCGGTATGGGCAGCCAGATAGTGAGGCTGGGGTGGCAGTTGAGCGCACCGCATATCGGGCGCAAGCGCAAGGTCATATTCACGTTCATCCTGGCACTGTTGTTGTTGTTCCTGATATTCACACTTGTGGGGATCGAGGATGTTTGGCTGGCAGCCGCTTCAGCTTCACCACCGATGTTCGGTTTAGCAGTTGTGGTATACCTGTTCTCATGGCCAGTGAGAGGTATCAGGTACCAGCATATACTCAGGCGGCTGGGCCACGATCACGACCTGAACTTTATCACCGGTACAATATTCATGAGCCAGTCAGCCAACGTGATACTTCCGGCCAGGATAGGCGATGTTTCCCGGGCATACATTCTTAAAAAAGAAAAAGACATACCCCTGACCACAGGCATGTCATCGCTGGCCGTGGAACGGATATTTGATATCATTGCCATAACGGTCATCGGGGTGCTCTCGGTACTGGTAGTGACCACCCAGAGGTCGGTGGGTAATCTGGTAATACCCCTTATACTCTCGTCAATTGCTGTTATTGTGTTGTTCTTTGCCGGCATTTTTTTCCTCTCCTCGCGGGGACGCAACGGTTTATCCCCGATGGAACGTATCATACTCAGGTTTTCCAGGTCCGGAGACTACACTGATTGGGTGGGCGGTATTGCCAAGATGTTCATTGACGAGATATATACCGTATCTTCCAATGTAAAAGACTTCATTGTGGTATTCTTTTCATCACTGGTGGTCTGGACCATTGATATACTCACATGCTATATTGTGCTCACTGCCTTCCCTTTTATACATAACACCGCATCATTTACCATGCTTATTGCCATCGTATTCCTTGCAGTGGCGGTGGGCAACCTTGCCAAGATGTTCCCTGTCACGCCCGGTGCCATAGGTACGTATGAAGGCTCCCTGACCGTTGTATTTGGGATAGCTGGCATTGCAGGCTCTGTCGGAGTTGCAGCCGCAGTGATCGACCATATGATCAAGAACTCTGTCACACTGGTGTTCGGGGCACTGTATCTCACACAGTTCAACATAAAGTGGCACGAATTGTTGGACAGTAAAAAGAAGAACAAATAATATCGACGAGATATCTATGGAATGGTTTGAAATAATAAAATTCTGGCTGGTCCTTGAACTGATAGGATTTGCAGCTATGCCCACCACGGCCTGGATATTCAGGAACCTGGCAGATAAGGGAGTGTCCCTGTCAAAGATACTGGGGCTTGTGCTGGTGACATACCTCTCGTGGGTGCTCACATACCTGGGCTTTGATTACAGTACAATACTGATAGGTATCTGTGTGTTACTGGTATTTTCCCTCTCATTGTTCATATTCTCACTCAAAGGGTATCCTTTTGACAGAAAAGCATTGTTAAGGTCTGAGATACTGTTCACAGCAGCTTTTCTGTTCTTTGTTGTACTGCGAGCATACCGCCCCGAGATATACTGGACCGGAGGTGAGAAGTTCATGGACATGAGCTTCGTCAATATCATACTCCGTAGCAGCAGTTTCCCGGCCATGGACCCCTGGCTCTCAGGGGAGCCCATGCAGTACTATTATTTTGGTTACCTGGTGGCTGCCAACCTCATCAAGCTATCAAGCGTCCTTCCCAGCATAGGATTCAACCTGGGGGTGGCATCTATGTTCGCCCTTTGTGCTACAGCAGCCTATGGGCTGGGAGAGCATTTGACACGCAGCCGCAGGTTTGCCTTAATGGTCATGGCGTTCGTGGTGATCTTCGGTAACCTGGCCGGATTTGTACAACTGCTGGTGATACTGTTCCTTCCGAAATATTATAGTCTGTTCAATGTTCCAGCCGGGGATGTGATGACACGGCTGATGGCATACAATTACTGGCCTGCCAGCAGGGTTATCCCAAATACCATCAACGAGTTCCCTTATTTCAGTTTCATCCAGGCAGACCTGCATGCCCATATGATAGCAATAGCTTTCCAGCTGTTAATACTCGCCTCGTTGTTGAATTTGCTGCATCAGGGTAAGGAATACAATAAGGCTGCACTGGCAGCATTTGCCCTGCTGTTGGGGTTCATGTTCCCATTGAACTCATGGGACTATCCCACCTACGCTATTTTCTTCGTGATGGTCATGCTGGTATGGAGGATACGCATATCTACTTGGGAAGCTCATTATCACGGTTTTATAGATAGGGTTTTGGCCCCAACCCCTATGGAATATGCCAGTACGATCGGCATGTGCGCAATAGTGGGCATAAGTAGCATCCTCCTATACCTACCCTACCATATGGTAGCCAGTACTGTCTCGCATTCCATAAAGCTGGTCACCTACGGCCAGACCCCACTGGTATTCTATCTTGGCGTTTTCGGTATTATGCTGTTCTTTATTCTGGTATATACTATAGACCGTTTTCATGATAGATATTATCCCGATATAAAACTGATACTTTTCGGCCTTGCCATTGCCGCTTCAGCTGCTTATTTCACCAACATACAGATACTGGTCATCGTACTTCCCCTCATGGTAATGACGGTCTATTGTCTCGTCGGAGAGGATGATCCGTCAAAGCAGTTTATCTATTTGCTCATACTACTGGGTGCGCTGCTCTCATTGTTCTGTGAACTTTTTTACATACAGGACTCGTTCGGCATCCATTCTCCCGAATATATCAGATACAATACAGTGTTCAAGATATACGTGCAACACTGGCTTGTATGGGCATTGGCTGCAGGAGTGTCATTCTATCACCTCTGGAATAACAAAGGAGCAATGGGCGAGCGGAACAAGACATTCGCAATGGTCTCGGTCATACTGGTACTGGCAGCTATGTCGTACCCGGTATTTGCCACCTGTTCACGTTCAGATAATTTCAAGAACCAGCCGACCCTTGATGGAGCTGCGTATTTCAGGCAGGAATATCCCAATGAGTACAATGCAATACTGTGGCTTGATAATATCAGCGGCACCCCTGTGGTGCTCCAGAGCCCGGGAAATACATACAAATTGAACACCCATGTGACCACATTCACAGGCCTGCCCACGGTGATCGGATGGGCAGGACACGAGAAGAACTGGAGGAACCGGGCCGAGACCATCGACCAGCGGTGGGCGGATGTGCCGCAGGTGTATTTATCCAGTAACATTGGCACTGTCAACCAGATACTTGACCGATACCAGGTGGAGTATATCTATGTAGGCGGTGTTGAGGAAGAACGCTACGGCGGCAGTGATGCCAGGAAGCTCTTTGACAAAAATCCAGGCAGGTTCGAACTGGTGTATTTCAATCCCAATGTACATATCTATCGAGTGGTGAGATAATGGTGGATGATGAGCAGCCGGTCTCACCTATAAAGAGGCTCACCGAAACGAGGACGTTGCTCTCTTTTGCAGTGGCGCTATTTGTGTTATACTTACTGTTCTCAAGGATCGAGTTCGATAGGATAATCGAGGTTATACAGGACGCCCGGCCTGGATACATTGTTGCGGCAGCGGCCGTGTATTTCGGCTCTTTGCCTGTGCGGGGAGAGCGCTGGAGGCTGCTTCTTAATAATATCGGGGTTAAGGCAGGGTTGAAGGATGCGAGTGAAATATTCATGCTGTCCTGGTTCGCCAATACCCTGGTACCTGCCAAGATGGGGGATATCTACCGCGGATATCTCGCAAGAAAAGCATGGGTTGTGCCCATATCAAAGAGTTTCGGTACGGTATATGTTGAGCGTATTTATGATGTGCTGCTGTTGGTCATCCTGATGGGGGTTTCCAGCATCATGGTCTTTGGTGGCGATATACCACATGCGATCAGGGTATCCCTGGCAATGGGTTTTGCTATCCTGGTAATTCTTATTTCAGTGGTAGTAGGATTATCATCAGGAAAGATAACCATTGCAGGTTGGCTTCCTTCTAAACTGAGACCTGCATTTGTTCATTTTGCCGAAGGGCTGCATGAATCGGCTGGTAAGGGTTCTGTATTTTTAATTATTTTTTATACCATTGTGATATGGGGCATGGAAACCGCCCGCCTGTATTTTGTGGTGGAGTCCCTCTCTTCGGTCCATAATATCGGCATTGGGCTATCGTTAATTGTATTTGTGGCATTGTCAGCAGCCCTGGTATCTGCACTGCCCATAACACCCAGCGGCCTGGGTGCAGTTGAATTTGCCATCGTGGGTGTGTTCGTACTGGTGGGTGTTGATGTGGGTGTGGCGGCTGGTATTGCTGTACTTGACAGGGCGGTCAGTTACTGGGGGCTGGTGGTTGTGGGTGCGTTGGTGTATGGGGTGAGCGGGAGGAAATAGAATTTATTTTTATGGAAGTTCATAACTGACCATACCCACATTATATGGGGTCAGTTTTTCCAACCAGATACCTCCCCCGAAGGTCCAGATAATTGGCATCCATTATCATAACTTTGCCTCTTCCAGGACATAACTGGCGCGAACTATCTGCACAACTTTATTTCACATCATCAAGACCAATGAGTGCCACACTTGCGCCCTGGAGCACGTTAATGGCATTGCTTATGTTATCGACCCTGATTATCAACAGTGCCTTCTCGGTTGCCGTAGCAAATGCATAGGCATAATCCACGTTTATATTATTGGAACCCAGCACGGTAGCGATCTCATGCAGCCCTCCCGGGGAATCGCTGATCTCCACGCCAAGTACTTCGGTCTCAGAGACCGTGAACCCGGCATCATGCAGCACATCATGTGCCTTATCCGGCTTGTCCACCACCATACGCAGCACTCCGAAATCCCCTGCCTCAGCAATTGTGAATGCCCGGATATTGATGTCAGCGGTCTTAAGCCGCTCAGTGATCTCCTCCAGCCTGCCTGGCTTGTTCTCTGCAAATATGGATATCTGTTTTATCAATTTATTTTCCATCTACTATACCCCCTATCATATGTTCCTCTTGTCAATAACTCTCTGTGCTTTACCCATGGAGCGGGGAATGGTTCCCGGTTCCACAAGTTCCACTTTTCCTGTTATGTTCAGTACTGTATGAAGTGCCTTACCGACCTTTTTCTCAAGTTTCATCAGGTCAGATATCTTATCACTGAAAACATCCTTGGTCACCTCGACCTGGACGGTCAGGCTGTCAAGTTCACCCTCCCGCTCAACAATGAGCTGGTAGTGTTCGGCCACTTCAGGTATGTCCATCAATACCGATTCCACCTGTCCCGGGAATACGTTGATACCTCTTACGATAATCATATCATCGGTCCGGCCCAGGATACGCATGATGCGCGGATGTGTCCGCCCACATTTGCATGGCTCACTGTTAATGATGGTCAGATCCCCGATGCGATACCGTATCAGCGGTAGTGCTTCCTTAACAAGCGTGGTCACAACCAGCTCCCCCCTCTCACCATCAGGCAGCTGCTCACCGGTCTTCGGGTCAATGACCTCGATTAAGAACTGGTCTGCCCAGATGTGGATACCGTCCTGGTAGGTACATTCTGTGAACAGGGGACCGCTTATCTCAGAAGTCCCGAAAATATCATAGGCTTTGACACCGGTCTGCTCTTCCATTCGGCGGCGCATTTCTTCTGACCAGGGTTCAGCCCCGAATATACCGCATTTCAGGTTAGTATCGTCCTTTATACTTATACCGTTCTTGTTCGCCACTTCGTTTATGTGCAGGAAATAAGATGGGGTACAGGCTATTGCAGTAGAACCCAGGTCCTGCATCAGTTCGATCTGTCTTTCCGTATTGCCTGAACTTGTAGGGATAGCACTTGCCCCCACCATTTCCGTACCATAATGCAATCCCAGCCCACCGGTGAACAGGCCATATCCGTAACCCACCTGCACCACATCCCCCCGGCCCACACCAATAGATGTCAGACCCCGGGCAAGGGAAGTACTCCATTCTTTCACATCATTTTCAGTATATCCCACAACAGTAGGTTTACCTGTGGTACCGCTGGATGCATGGTAGCGGACCACCATGCTTTGGGGTACACAGAACATACCTGTGGGATACGTGTCCCGGAGGTCCTGTTTGACGGTGAATGGAAGTTTTTTAACGTCTTTAAGGGATTGTATATCATCAGGTGAAACCCCTGCTTCATCAAATCGTTTCCGGTAAAATGGAGAATGGTCATACACGTATCTGACCAGGTTTTTCAACTTATCTTCCTGAACCTTTTTCAGTTCGTCGGCCGGCATTCGTTCAATAAGTGGGTCCCAATATTCAGGCATGGCAATCACTGAATACTCTGAACTAAAAAGATATAAAATGTTTGGTTTAGAGTGCCCGAAGATAATCAAGACTTTGCTGAGCGGCCTCGAATGTGCGGGATTCCAGCACATACCTCACATCAAGTTTTGCACATTTGCCGGTCACAGTGGCCCAGTCAACCGAACCTTCACCCAGGGGCAAATGCTCGTCCCTGCGCCCCACATTATCATGAAGATGGACATGCACGGTAGCCCCTAAACACTTATCCAGGAATGAAGGTACGGCATTGTTGGTATTGGCATGGCCCACATCAAATGTCATTCCCAGGTTATCCCTGTCAACCGATTCTATCATACCCAGCATTTCCTCGGCATATTTGCCCAAAATGAAATCCATTTTGACCATGTTCTCTACCCCAATGGTCATATCGAACCTGGCCGCATGGTCACACAGTTGCTGCAGTCCCTGGATGTTGCGCTGCCATGCCAGATCAGGGATCTGCATACCCAGCGGTGAGAGATGACCCGGATGTACTACTGCCAACTTTGTGTAGGGGGCCACGAGTTGTATCCACTCCGTCATCTGGTGCAGGGTCTCGCTCCAGATAGGTTCATTAAGACTGGCAAGGTTCAGATCAGAGAAAGGAAGATGAACGGTCAGGGTCAGGTCAGTGGTATCAAGGATAGCTGCTATCTCTTTAATATCCAGTTCATCCGGTCCCTGACGCCCGTCGCACACCATTTCCCAGCCGGTAAATCCCATGTCGACCAGTGCATGAGCCCATTGTTCCCTATCATGGGTGGGGGGCGGCGAAGAAAAACTGATATTGGCAGGATCAAGTCCGGGACTCATAACATCACATGAATGAAATGGGTATCAACTGGATATCAGTGTCCCGCTATGCCGCCCTGCTACAGCTTCAGTGATATTGTTCGGGTCCCTTCCATCTATCACAATCGTCTTGATACCGCAACGCTGGATGATCTTGGCAGCAAGGATGTCCAGGGGTGAATTCGAGCCCGCGACCAAATCTATCTTCATTACCACGTCGATCAACTGGGCCGGGGTCATGGTCTCGATCTTAACGGCATTGTAGTCAGTGTTGGGGTCTGCCGTATATACGCCGTCCACTGATGTAGCATTGATGAGCAGGTCTGCTCCCACATACTCGGCCAGAACGGCTGATACTGCATCTGTGGTCTGTCCAGGTATCAGACCCCCCATTACTACTATCTGGCCGGTGAGAGCCGCCTCTGTAGCTTCCGGGTAACTGGTGGCAGGCTCGGGATATGCACGGCTGCCCAGGGCAACAATAAGAAGCCTGGCATTGATACGGGTCATATCGATACCGATAATGTCGCATTTGGCATGGTTGGCTCCAAGTGCCCGGGCCGTTTCAATATATTCTCTGGCTGACCTGCCGCCCCCCACTATCACATATACAGTATGGTCCTTTGCGATCTGTTCTATACTCTCTGCATACTTTTGTATCCTTTCAGGGTCTAGATCACTTGTTAGCACAGACCCGCCTATTGAAACCACAATTCTCATTACTATTACCTGACCTTTCAATGCTGTAACCGGACTTAAATCTAAATGTTTTATTCAATATAATTTACTTTTGACCTTATCATAGAATCCGTCTTCCTTGATGAGTATGAAACGCGCAGGTTTGGATGCTTTTTCGATCCTGATAATGTCTTCTGCAGAGATCGTCTGTGAATACTGCCCGTCCACCACCACCACAGCCTCTTTATCGGGCAACAGCAGTTCTACTTTTATCCTGCTCTGGCCTGGTACGGCCCAGGGTCTTGAAGACAGCTTAAAAGGAGCCAGCGGCACTACTACCGTGGTATCTACTCTTGGGTCTACAATGGGACCTCCCGCACTCATGGCGTATGCAGTGGAGCCGGTGGGCGTGGCGATGACGAGTCCATCTGCCCTCAATTCTTCAAGTTCACGCTCATCCACCCAGACCTTGTAAGCAAGTATCTTGGCAGGATGGGCGGTAATTATGACAACTTCATTGGTAGCAGGTGGAAGCTTCACATCATTTATCCACACGTCCAGGCGGAACCGTTCATCAACCTTGAAATCAGTGAGGATGGAATCAACGGTCTGCATTGCATCCCTGCTATCCACGTCTACAAGAAAACCCAACGTCCCCATATTAACACCCAAAACCGGCAAGGGGTCATCCATGTTCTGTATGGCCCTGAGTACGGTCCCGTCCCCGCCGATAGCTATTATCATATGTACGCCCTGCTGTCGCATCTGACCAACAGGTGTTCCCTCCATTCCAAGTTCATCGGCAGTACCGGGGTCCACACAAACCTCCAGTGTTTCCTGAAGATGTTCTATAATGTCCTTTGCAATATCCAAAGCCCCGGGTTTATCGCAGCGGGAGACCACTCCTACTTTTTTTATCATTGATTTCCCCTTCAGACCATTCCAGTTTTTAACGTCAAAGTAATATAATCTGTTACAGCATTATAATCCTATTGTTTTTTCAAGTTCGGTATGAACGGTACCATTGGAAGCTACGACATTTACCCTGTCAGTAACGTTCAATTCACCAAAGAGCCCCCGTCCCTGCCCGTCAGTCACTATGCCGCCTGCTTCCTTGACGATAAGTATTCCTGCTGCCACATCCATGATACGTAACCTGTTGCGCGTATCCACAAAAGCATCCAGACCACCCGATGCTACTAAACATAGTTCCAAGGCTGCGCTGCCCAGGGTGCGAATGCGCCGAATATGCCTACCCACGCGTTTTAGTACATCCCAACCGTCGTGATATGCATAGGTAGCCACGGTAAAATCCTGCACCCCACTCACCTGCGAGACCTGTATCTCCTGGCCATTACACTGCGCACCCTCTCCAATGGATGCAGTAAAATCCATGCCGCTGGCCAGGTTGAACACTTTTGCGTATCTAATATCTGAAAGGTCATTATTTCCAATGGCTATTGAGACCGAAAAGAAGGGGATGTTGTGGGTGGCATTGAACGTGCCATCCAGCGGGTCAAGCACTACCGTGAATTCGGGCCGCTCCCCATAGGTAAGAATGCCTTTTTCTTCTGAGACCACTTTCATATCTATACCTGATGATGCCAGTATCTCCAATGCGGCATCCTCTGCGGCTATGTCGATCAATTTAGAGGGTGTGCCGTCTGCACCCATGCCGACAACCCTGTCACCCCGGGAAGTCCCCACCAGATCCTTTACTGCTCTGCTCACAGCCTCTGCTACATCATCACAGAGTACAGCTATCTCGCTCAAGTACTACCCCCATTATCTCCAGGTAGCCGGCCTGCAGCAATGAATCGCTGCCGGGGACTGTTCAGGTCAGATAGTATGAAAATATCATCTTTGTTGAAGGCCAGTTCCTCTTCGGTGCTGATGTGAACCCTGCACTGGTTGCCAGCTTCAGCTTTTGGCACACTCGTACCGCCCACGACGATCCCTGATATTTTCACAGGGCTGGACTGGAGAGTAACATACATGTGCAGTGTGCTGCCCACTGCCAGTCCGGGACTAAAACGTGAGACATTACACTCAAGTTCAATATCATCGGAACATACCTCTTCAGCTGATATGATATGTCCCCTGTTCACTTCCTTTGCCTGCACGCCCTTCAGGGCAAGACCTACCCGTGAACCCGATGGTGCAGATGTTGTATCTATATCGTGCATCTGTATACTGCGAATCTCCAACTCCCGCTTTATGGGATGTATGGAACATTTATCATGTTTATGTATGGTGCCCCTGGTCACCCGCCCCAGCACTACTGAACCGATACCTTTCACATTAAAGGAATGGTCTATGATCACCCTGGAAGGTTGGTCTGCTGTTGAGAGGTGCTGTGCAGTAATTTTTTCGTCAAGATCATTAATGGCCTCCTTCAACTCCTCCATTCCCTCAAATGTGTTCGTTGATACAGCCATGATGTCCCAGTCCCGGGCAGTGGTGTCTTTTAGCATTGCCCGGACCGTATTGGCGTTCTCTTGTAGTTCGTAGGGATTTGACATATCAGCCATGGTCTGGACAAGAATGCCCTGTTTGATACCCAGCAGGTCAATGGCTATCACACACTCCCCGGCTGCTGCATCCATTCCTTTGGGCGGGATACACAGCAGCACCATGTCTACCATGGCCAGTGCGGTCATTAAAGGTTTAGGAGATGCTGGATAGCCTGATGGGTCTATGATCGTAAGTATCTGTTTACCTTTGGTAAAATCATACATGGTAATGTCTGTCTCATTTCCCTTTTTGCCAAGCTTTGCAGCTAATGAACTTCTGCCCGAGCTTTCTCCTCCGATAATAGCGATCGATACCATGTCAATTCAACGTAATAATTCCTTTTTCTTAGCTGAGGTTGAATCCCCGGCTGCCATTTAGAGCTTAATGCTCTAGGGGGTAATTAATATTCTTACCTCAAAACGGGATGGGATTATTTTTCCATTGCTGTGACACTCAAGTGGGAGTCAAGGATATGATCAAAGTCGATAACATCTATCCATCCCGTTTCCTGGAAGATGCTCATGAAACATACCCCGACCACCATTCGGTCATTGGGGTCGGTGATGTCATCGACCACTCTTTTGATATCCTTCGCATCAATGTTCATTTTTGGGATTGCAAGCCCGCCAAGCAAAACTACAGTATCGGCTGAAGGGTCGGCGGGATCACCAAGTTGCATGCCTTCGGATGTAGATACGATGTATCGTGCATTTTCAACCGAAGTATTGGTTACAAAAACGAGCTCTTTGTTTGCATCCCGTATCACAAAAGAAAGAAGTTCAGCAAAAGGGGTGCAAAAACCCGGAGTGCCGATAAAGGTAATTTTCTGTGAATCCTTACTTATCTGGCGAAAAGAGTTCAATAATCCGCCGATACCTTCTGAAGAGTTAATGATCCTAATGTAAAATCCCACCTATTGAAGCAGTATGGGCCTGACCGGATTTGAACCGGTGGCCGCCCGGTTATGAGCCGGGCGCTCTAACCTGACTAAGCTACAGGCCCCCGATAAAGTAATGGACGCCGCCAACAGGGCTCGAACCTGTGACATCATGGTTAACAGCCATGCACTCTACCAACTGAGTTATGGCGGCAATATGTCCGTTGTTTTATGCGACTCGTTCTTAAGTACATGCTTTGATTTAAAGGTTTTGTTTGTCCATAAAGGGTTTTTTTATTATGATTTAGCAAATGTTTAAATAAAAAAGTGTATAAATTATGTTTTTACCTAAGTAGGTCTGCCATAAGAGTATAGTACAACTTTCTTCATAAAATAATTGGGATAACCCGGAAATAAATCATGGCAAAGAGCAACGAATCTGAAATTATTTGTCAAAAGTGGAATAAATCGATAGCAGAAGCTACATGTAATATTTGTAAAGACCAATGTGACCTTTCTATTGCTGATCCTGATAATTTTATTGCGAAAAAATTAATTGTTGACCTGGAAAAAGTCAAAGTAAACCGCCTCAGCCTTAATTTATCTGATAGATCCAATATCGAATCGACCAGATTAGCACCTGAACCAGAGCCGCAACCCAGACCAGATATCGGACCAGAGCAAGAAACGGATGATGAAGATTTTGACTTAGAATTTGAAAATATAGATTTCATAAAAGAGGAGATCGAAGACACATTCAAGGAGAGGGCTGATTCGATAATCGATTATCTTGGCCTTGCTCATTTGAAGAACAACAAATAAGAAAATGAAGATACCTGAAATCTCTTTCCTGTCATCTCATTCACTCTTTCGCCTTTTCATCATTAAAGCCGTTAATATCAGTATGGCACCTATGATGGGTGCAGTCAGGCCTGGTATGAGGGCACCTTCACCAAAAGCCACAACCATTGTGCCGCGTGGTGATGGTGTGTCGGTAGGCACTGCTGTCTTTATGGCGGTAGATGTAGCAGTAGATGTAGCAGTAGATGATGATTCACCGTATCTGAGATAGATGCCATTAAAATGGCAGGAACTCCCGGTCATGCCTCTGAACACGGAGGTCAGTTTCATGGATACTATCTGGGTGTTTGATGAGTCACGGTATTCAAATTGATCTCCTGCCTGCATCAGGTTTTCCTTTAACATTTCGCCTCGGTCCCATATTGAGACAAATGCCTGTTTACCCTGGTAGTCCACTCCTTCCACCCTAATGTAGTAACCGCTGCCTATGTCCCATGTGCTGCCATCTTTGATGTCCTTTGAATCCAGGTTCTGGGATGCCATTGCGGGCGAAATAAGGCACATAAACGTAAACAGGATTGCGATATCTTTTTTATAGTCCATTGTTTTTCACCTATAAGAGTTTTTGACGTTTGTTTATATGGTAATTATTTTCTTGTTGTATATAAAGTATGACTTTATTAAATTAAAGTAACAGATGGCGCTAAC
>JAMJFQ010000025.1:0-1840 GCA_023544605.1 ANME-2 cluster archaeon
GATTTAAGAAGAATGAAAACAGATTAGAGTTGGGTAGCTATACAAATACAAAAGATTCAACCCAAAACTGAATGAAGTCCAGACATTTGTTTTGGATTTATTAAAGATACCTCAGAGTGTTTATACTCAATATTCTTGATTCTAAATCAAAAGAGATAAATACGATTTAAAGCCAAATGAGATGTGCGGAAAGTATATTAATAGGTTATGAATGATATTTTCATCATAAGTAAATATAGGTTGTGATATTTTGGCCGATGAAAAGAAAAATAATAAAACAGAAACCAAGGAAAAAATATTCATTGGAGTAGATTTTGGGACATCCAAGATTGCGATAACAACCAATGACGGAAAAAGTGTGGTAGAGCAGAATGTAGTCGGATATCCCAAGGACCCCATATCATCGAAATTCTTGAAAAAAGAAGTACTCTATGGGAATGAAGCCCTGAAACATAGAGTTGCCCTTAATATTTTCAGACCCATTGAAAATGGTATTCTGAAGACCAATAAAGACGACATTTCGGCTGCAAAAGGATTACTTGAGCACTGCATAAATTCAATCAAACTGCCAAAGGATGCCCAAACCTATGCAATATTGGGAGTACCGGCTGAAGCAAGTGTATTAAGTAAAAAGATATTGACAGAGATATCGAAAGATTTTTTCACAGGCGTCATGGTAGCCAGCGATCCGTTCTGTGTAGCATATGAACTGGGTCTGCTTGAGAATGTGATGATCGTTGATATTGGTGCCGGGACAACTGACCTATGCAGGGTGCGGGGGACTCTTCCCGAACCAGAGGATATGATGAGTTTCCCGAAAGCTGGAGACACTATTGACAATGCACTTATCAAGTCCATAACATCTGACTATACCAATGCTGTAGTAACAAAAGAGATGGCAAAAAGGTGGAAAGAGGAGTTCGGGTTTGTAGGAGAACCAGCCAAGGATTGTGTAGTAGAGGTGCCTGTAGATTCATCCACACTCGAACTCTCTATCACCCAGGAATTGAAAACTGCATGCGAGTCCATCATACCGGCAATAGTGGAAGGTATTACTAAACTTATATCAACCTATGACCCTGATTTCAGAGAAGAATTGAGGAAAAACATCTTCATTTCCGGGGGAGGTAGCCTGATAAGGAACATAGATGCCGTTATTGAAGAAGAACTTGCCATTGTTGGTGGAGGAAAAGTAACTGTCATCAAGGAAGACCCATTCACGGCTGGCTCAAAAGGTGCTTTGAAACTTGCCATTGATATGCCAGATGATTACTGGGGTAAACTGGTATAAAGGTTCAATGATATATTATATCGCAAGGCATGACTCCGGATAATGAGGAGAAAGATGTTGAGTCTCAAAGAATACTGACCCGATGGGTATATTATTTAGTTCAGCAATTCGGTAAAACAGAACTGGAGATCCTGCTAAATAAATATATATTAATGAGGTGGATAGATGAATCCATCAAAGAATCGGCACTGAAAATATCAGAAACGATTCATGTGGCTAAGTCTAAAAATCCGCAGTATAATGACCACTTAGGTATATCGTATCTTTTTATCCAGAAATTAATGGGGAAATATGTGGATATGGACATGCTTCCTCCTTATGATGGAGAGGTTGATGTTACCGAAGGAGCCAAGACTGTAGATGTATCATCTCAAGCAGGAAATAAAGGCGAAGACCTTGTCAATGTGCCGAAAGATGAAGCATTAGAGGAATTGGATTCTTTTTTCAGTTCATTTAAGAAATCGAGTTCAGTATCACATGATATAACACCTTCGGGGCAGGCGTTGGAACCAGATTTTGGATCAGAATCAAGTTCTACAGAGAGTGCTA
>JAMJFQ010000025.1:1940-3870 GCA_023544605.1 ANME-2 cluster archaeon
AGAGAGTGCTACTGAAGATATTATGGTTCTTCCTGAGGAAGGAGAGATACCAGAGCCGGAATTAATGGAAAAATCCGATGAAGACCTGGTAATAGTCCCTCAAAAGGAAGAGAAACTTGAAGATCTAGGCGATTTTTTTAGTTCATTAAAAAAACCCTCTGCTGATAAAAAGGAATCAGTTGATTTTGAAATTGAGCTTACTGAAGTGGATACCGAACTTGAAGAGACAGTTGCAGATATCCCACGCTCAGATACTCTCTCGCAACAACCTGGGCCTGAAGTGGAAAATGAGTATAAGGAACTGCAGGTTAAAAGCCAGGAATTCGACAAGTTAATGTCTGAAATTGAGGCAAAGGAAATTGAAAATCAAAAAGCTCAGAAAAAAATTGAAGCAAAACGTTCTGACATTCTTGAAAAATCAAAGCTTGCTGAGGAAGAAAAGCAAAAATTGGATGAGCTATTAGCTGAAAATTCAAACAAGCGCTCAGAGTTGGAGGCAGTTAAAGCAGATATCAGTTCTCAAACGGCTGATATCAGTGAATTGAAGCGCATAAAGGCAGAACTGGAATCAGACTTTGGTGAGATTGATGTCAAAAAGCAGGAACTTGCTGATGAAAGAACAAGGTTGGAATCCCAACGTGTTGACATAGAATCACAAAAAGAAATACTTGATGAATCCAGGGTGAAGCTGGACATTGAATTTAAGAAACTGTCTGATGAGCAAAGTGAACTTAAGTCGCTCAAGGCCCAGAAACAGAGTGAGGTCGAGGATATACAGAAGATAAAGCTTCAACTTGAAAAAGAGCGAAAGGAATTACAGAAGGAAAAAACACTGCTTGACGATGAATCGAAATATATCAAGGAAAAGACATTAAAGTCTGAAGAACAGATAAATGAGCTTCAAAAAAATGAATCGAAATTGAATTCAAACTCTGAGAAATTAGAGAAAAAGAAAAAGAAATTCAATGAAGAGCTTGAAAAACTACAAAAACAGCAGGACGAAATCATCCAGTTGAAAAATGAGAATGAAACCAGGTTAGGCGAACTTCGGAATCAACAGGATGAGGTCAAGAAAAATAAATCTGATATTAATTCGGAAATTAATGAGATAAAGGGTAAACAACAGGACCTGAGAAAGGTAAAAAGCCAGACTGAAATGGAACTCGATAATCTTAACAAAAAAACGAATGAATTAGAAAAACTGAAAACCACTATCGGTTCCCAACAAGCAAATATCAAAAAAGCCGAAGAAGACATTGAAAGGCGACAATCCCAGATATCCAGGCAGTCAGCACGTCTGGAAGAAGAAAAGGCCAGATTGGAAGGCCTGAGTAATGAAAATTCTAAAAAACGTTCTGAACTGGAGACGCTTGAAGGAGAATTAAAAGTCAGGGCACAGGAGATAAGGGAACAGGAAAGACAACATGCTGAATTAAAATTAAAGACCGAATCTGAACTCACTGAGATAAACCAAAAGAAGCAGGAAATAGACAAAATAAAAGTCAGTATTGAAGCCGATAATATTGAGATCCAGACGTCCAGGGATGAAATCGATGCGAAACGGTTGGATCTTCAGGAAAAATCACGATTGGCCAAGGAAGAAAAAACAAAACTTGATGAGGAATTCATTGAACTACAAGAGAAACAATCAAAACTGGAATCCCTTAAAAAAGAATTAGAATTTAATTCAGCAGAGATCGAAACACTTGAAGCTGAAAAGGCAAGGATAGAATCTGAATTGTCCGAGCTCAATGAGAAAAAACAGGAGCTTGAGGATGTAAAGGCGGCTATTGAATCCGATAATAAGGATATCCAGGAGTCCAGGGCTGAACTTGATGTCCGGCGTACTGACCTGCAGGAGCGCTTAAAACGTGCTGATGAAGAAAAATTGAAACTTGACAGGGAACTGAACGACCTGCAGGAAAAACGC
>JAMJFQ010000025.1:3970-9466 GCA_023544605.1 ANME-2 cluster archaeon
TGATGAAGAAAAATTGAAACTTGACAGGGAACTGAACGACCTGCAGGAAAAACGCACTCAACTGGGATCCCTTAAAGAAGAAGTGAGATTCGGCTTGGCAGAGATCGAAACACTTGAAGCTGAAAAGGCAAGGATAGAATCTGAATTGTCCGAGCTCAATGAGAAAAAACAGGAGCTTGAGGATGTAAAGGCGGCTATTGAATCCGATAATAAGGATATCCAGGAGTCCAGGGCTGAACTTGATGTCCGGCGTACTGACCTGCAGGAGCGCTTAAAACGTGCTGATGAAGAAAAATTGAAACTTGACAGGGAACTGAACGACCTGCAGGAAAAACGCTCAGAACTTGAATCTCTTGAAGCCCAAACCAAATCCACTGAGATAGAGGTCAAAGACTCGCAACAAAAGATCAATGAATTAAAGTCGAAGATCGAATCCGAGTATGCGGACATGAAATCAAAAGACGACCATGTCCAGAGTATAAAAGAGAATGTCGAAGTGGAACATTCCCGACTCATGGAGAAGCAAGAATATATCGAATCCCATGCTGTCCAGATTGATTCAAGATACGATGACCTCATAAACAAGCAAAAAGAGATATCTAAGGTCCTTTATGAAAAAGATATTGAGTATAATAAATTGCTTGGGAAGGAAAAAGAACTAAAAGCACTCAGAATAAAAAATAAATCTAATTTTAGTGATCTTGAGCAGAAACAAAAAGAACTCAATGAATTCAAAGCCAAGCTCGATGCTGAGGAATTAGAACTCAAATGTATTTCAATTGATGAAGTCAGGGCGAAATATGAAAAAGAACTCAGTGAGATGGAACAACAACAACAAAAACTTGATGATATCAGATCACAAATCGAAAATGAACGTGAAGAACTCAATCAGATGATCCCTGAACAGGAAAAAATAAGAGCCAAGATAGAATCTGATGTCCTGAAGATCACAAAGAAACAAGAAGAGGTCAATAAATTCAATCAGGAAGTTGATACGTTAAAGCAAGAGGTGGAATCCCGGGCCAAGGGACTTAAGCTGAAACAAAAAGAGATCGCTGACATTAGGAAAAAAGCTGAGAACGAGAGGGGTGAACTGGAAGGTGTACACAGGTTGCAGGTGACGATAGCTAACCTGAACAGAGAACTTGAAAAGAGAGAGACCCTCATTAAAACCCTGGAAACGGAAAAGGACCGTCTTGAGAAGAGCCTGAAAGCTGAAGCTCAAAAATCTAAAATGTCAGACGTACATACAAAATTATTGTACCAGAACATAAAAATCAAGTAAAAAATAGAATTGAAGGCTCTGCCATAATTTCAATTTTGTGCAGATATGGCTGTGGGTTCGATTACGACCTCTGTCTTCATGGAATTGGCAGCAATACACCGCTTTTTAGCATGGTCAAGCATGCGCAGTATCTGCTCTTCTGATCCTACAGCTTCAACCCTGGGCCTGAGCACTATCTTTGTGAAGACCCTGAGTTTATCCACCTTTTCCAGTGTCCCTGTTGCGGTAGAATCATAAGAAATGAGTTTAACACCCATATTTGCAGCCGTACCTAAAAACGTGGTCATGAAACATACATTCGCAGCAGACACGAACATATCTTCGGGGGTTATTATACCTTCATGACCACCGAACTCGGGCGGCGTAGCTACTACAATCTGAGGTTTTCCCTCTTGTGGGAAGGTAACGGTCCCAATCTTTTCCCGGTCCCATCGAAGGGAAGTCTTATAATAAAGAATATCTTCTACCATGCCAATTCCCATAAAAAGAAATACCCTGAAAAATCTTAACACTTTCGGAACATACATGAATGACAAGACCACATATATCCCGCTTCATCTCTATCATGCCAACCAGTGCGACCCAAAAAAATGCACAGGCAAGAAACTCGCAAAATTCCAACTGGCAATCTTACACCGCCAGATCGGAAAATTGCCAAAAGGTGCGATATTCCTGAATCCCATGGCACAGCAGGCACTATCGCCTGCAGACAACCCTGACAAGGGTATTGTCGTACTGGACTGCTCATGGGAGGAAGTTGAGCGGGTCTTCCCTTCTGTGCAAAAACTCAAGCTTGAGCACAGGGCACTGCCGTATTTGTTAGCTGCTAATCCCGTAAACTATGGTAAACCCTTCAAGTTGGGTACAGTAGAAGCCTTTGCTGCGGCACTGTATATCCTGGGTAATGTGGACCAGGCAGAAGAGATATTGAACAAATTCAAGTGGGGGCACACATTTCTGGAACTGAATCACGAACCCCTTGAAGCATATTCAAAAGCTAAGGACAGCCGTGAAGTGGTCAGCATCCAGTATGAATTCATGTAATTGAAATGGAGCAGCTTTCACAGCACCCTGGTGGTGGTCTCAAGTTCCAGGCCCTTGGCCGTAATCTCAAAACTGATGGAGCGGTTTGGGACAAGAAGGCCGCGCATCTTCCTTATGACAAGCCCATGTTCTATCTGGGAGCCCCGTTCCTTTACGTAGAACTCTATTACACCATCAGCCAGGTATTTCATGGTATTAACGGTAATGTCATCATGCAGACCAGCACCCACAAGCACAAGATGTATTCCGCCGGTTATTTTACCTATAGAAGATATAAGTTCAATTACTTCTATCACAGAATTCATATCATAGGTTCTGAGGAAATATGATATGGAATCCAGTACTCCCCTGTATTTAGGACCATGGTTTTGAGTTATGGTATTCTTTAACTGGCTCAAGGGATCGGTAGTGTGCTTCAGGAACTCTTTTGGCGACATCTTACTCTGCAGTTCCAAAGGGAGTATATTGATGAACCTGGGAGTATAGGAATCTATGAATTCGGCATTCCCGCTTTGCTCGTATTTTTCAATGTCCCATCCAAAATGATCCATATCACCCCTGATCTCGGAAATAGAATGGTCTGAGGAAAAATAGAAGGCATTTTCACCTTTTAAGAGGCCACCATACATAAACTGTTTTGTAAATATCTCTGCTCCGGCTCCTGACTCGGCAAGTAAAAGAAGTGTAGTGCCTGGCGGGATACCGCCTCCCATCTGCACATCCAAACCCAATACTCCTGTTGTCATGAGTGCATTTTCTGATTTATCGAAATTGATATCCATGATAAAAAAACCTGATTCATATTTTATTTTTATATGAGATTGTCGGGAAAGCCTAATTTTCGAATATTTCAGCTTTACTGTCTAAACTTGATCGGGCGCAGCATAGTGATTAAGTTTTAACAATATTTTTGTAAGTTTCAATTTAGGCGCTTTTCAGGTACTTTTCCGACAATCTCTATATAACGATATATTGCTATAATAACTTTTTTGAATATCCCTGTCTAGAACACATGAGCAAGGAATTGTGCGATAAATGGAGCAATGATCATGAATATCAGAGATGCCAGCATGAGTATTGCAAACAAAGTGGCAATTTTTCCTGCCATATTCCCCATCTTTTCTTCATTACCGAATAAGCGTGCCAGTATTGAATGGATCGTATCTTTGAACACGTGCCCACCGTCCAGGGGCAGCATGGGCAGACAGTTGAACAATCCTACATAAAAGTTCAGCCACCCTATCCAGAGCAGGGAGTTGGCCAGCCAGAACACCCCCACACCCAGCGGAGCAGCCCAGCCGATAGGTTCATAGAACATGGAAAGCGTACCACTGAATCCCTGGAAACTCCAGAAT
Organism: ANME-2 cluster archaeon; assembly: GCA_023544605.1. Lineage (GTDB taxonomy): Archaea > Halobacteriota > Methanosarcinia > Methanosarcinales > Methanocomedenaceae > Methanocomedens_B. Next base: position 7,655 of record JAMJFQ010000025.1, read on the forward strand.
AAAGGATTGGGGAAGGGAAGTACTAAAATTATGATCCAGCCGGCCACACCCCCCATCAATGTTGGGATCATCTGCAGGAAATGCAGCAATTCCCTGGCCGGGTATTCTCCAACAGAAAGACCCGTGGACCTGGATATGATTACCGTTGAAAATTCGCTGATACCGATAAAACCAGTATTTTCATTGGACGAAACGCTTGTTAAGTTTATGGTGTAATTGACCTCCACATTTTCAAAAAGTGTGATTAGGGTAATCTCCTGACCAGCAGTAGTGTTCGCCATATATTCGAAAAAGGTTTGAGTACCGGTTATAGGGGTATTATTGATTCGGGTTATGATCAACCCGTCTTTGAGTCCTGCATCTTCACCAGGCATACCAGGGATCACATTTTCGAACTTGACTCCTCTGATATTGCCATTGACATTAGGATAAGGGGTCAACATGACTTCCTGCAGGACATTGTCCTTTTTCACCATCAACTGCAGACTTTCATTTTCAGAACGGGAATCAACATATTCGTAGAAGTCTGAAGCGTTCTCTATCTTGTTACCGTTCACATGGGTTATGAGGGTGAGGTCGGTCAATCCCATATCATCAGCAGGTGACCCCGGCACCACATCTGTTATCATGACATTGGTCACAGCAGCAATGTTCCCTATCACAATAAAGAACAGCATAAAAGCCACAAGTGCGGTCACGAAATTGGCCATTACCCCGGCAGAGAGTATCCGCACCCGCTGTCTGCGGCCTACCGGATGTATATCTGGCCGTTTTTCAGTCCCTTCTTCGTCGGTTTTGTCTTTGGTATCACCGAAGAGTTGTTCCTCATCCGGTTCGGCGAACCCGCCAATAGGGATAAGGACCATAATGATTCCCATGGATTTTACCTTTACATCTTCCACTTTGCACAGGATGGCATGGGAGAATTCATGTACAACTAATGTAACCACCAGTCCGATAAGACCCCATATCAAAGGTATGAACTCGTTGATCCCAGGCAGCAGAAAAATATTCCTGAGTTCGTGAAATTCACCCGGTGGGGGCATGGTCTTATTTTCCAGTGAAATTAACAGTGAAATATCAGAAAATACAATGAGAGCAAACATCAAGAACATACCCAGAAGCATTAATGGAATACCCACATCGGCAAATATTCGCCAAAATCCTCTCATTTTGGCAATACGGTCCAGGAACAGCTGTCCTTTTGTGGTGCGGATCATCAACAAAGGACCATGGTTTGTGATATTATACCGCTCAAGTATGCCATATTGTTTCAAGATAAGCACGGTCTGCCAGTATATGGCAATTATCAGCAGGATTTTCCAGTAAGACTCAACAAAAGTTATGATAATGTTTGGTTGGCTCAATGGTATTTTTCTCCATATACCGGATTTGTTCTAATCAAGGTAAGGTATGTATAAGGAATCACAAGATTTTTAAACTTATTCATGTACTGTATGGAATGGATCATCATGTTCTCTATAGTATATGTTACCACAGGCAGCATGGATGAGGCGCGAAAGATCGCCAGGACATTGGTCGAGATGAGACTTGCAGCCTGTGTCAACCTCTTCCCAATTATATCAATATACCGGTGGGACAGTATTCAGGAAGATAATGAAGTTGCCATGGTGATCAAGACCACGTATGAACAGATAGATACTATTGAGAAGACCGTAAAAGAGATGCATAGTTATACCGTACCGTGCATAATTTCTTTTAGCATTGACGGAGGTTCAAGGGAGTATCTGGATTGGATAGATGACAATGTACTGCCCTTGGGTCTAATTAAAAAAGACTGATATTTTCATG
>JAMJFQ010000025.1:9566-20714 GCA_023544605.1 ANME-2 cluster archaeon
ATAGATGACAATGTACTGCCCTTGGGTCTAATTAAAAAAGACTGATATTTTCATGTTCATATTTCAAAAATGGGCATCGCTTTTTTCGGTCCTATCATCATATCCCTGAAATTGTTCCTGAGTCCCATAGGAAGCGTTGATTCACTATCAATTTCAGATACTGATACGCCTATCTGCCGCATCTTGTTAGCGAAACCCCGGGGACTGAACGCACCCACTCGTTCATCCAGCAGTTCATTGTTTGTGAAAAACGGAATATAAGTGGCTTTAACGCCCTCCCTGATCATCCTGTTGAGATAATAAAGTACGTTAACCTGTACTTCCATATCATCGATCAGGACGTTGGTGCCTGTGTACGGCAACCCACCGCCCAGCATGAACAGCAGCCGATTTCCGGGTTTTCTCTCCCATTCTAGCTGTAATAGTCTTGCCAGACCATAGTCTAGTCTGGAGAGGCCGCCCCCTTTTAATTTAAGGAGGTCTTTTTGGGTCAGTTGCCACTTGTTATAGGGCCCCTGGGCATCATCACCAAAAGGTATAATGCCAATCTCGTCAGCATCCCTTCCCAGGCTTTCCAGAATTGCGAGTGAAGCGATTTTGACAAGTATTTGGGGTGCCTTTTCAGGTTTCACTATTTGACCCAGTTTATCACTCTGCCAATTAGCTGTCATCTGGGCAGAATTATCAATAAGTATTGCAAGGTTTGTTCGATGCTTGTCTTTCACATGCACTCTTGTGGTTATGGAATCAAGGCGGCGTCCGTGCGTACATATCTCTTGCAGGGTACGGCCCATACTGATGGTACCATTGCCACTGTATGACATGTATGCCGTGCGGCCGATGGATGGCGGGATGTAAAAATTGCTCCTTAAATATCGGTTCCCAATACTACTGCAATCCCGTATCAGTGCATTAAATGTGATGTCGTGGGAATGTTCCATGTAAGATACGCAGCGCGATGCCAGGTCACCCTCGATAATCGGTTCATAAACATTTTCATGCTTATCGTGCTTTTCTTTTCGCAGCCCTTTGAACATTTTTCTATCACAGTTTATTTCCGATGGCCAATGCCAACTCCTGTACCAACTTGATGGAATACTGGTCTGTCTCGTCGGCAATAATTATCCCTTGATGAAGTGCAGCATCGGTAAATGTGTGTTTGACATCTGAACCCTGCTTAATGGATAGATCGCAATAACGGGCCATCTTGATAACACCGTCTGTAGAAAGCCCTTGTGGCAGGCTTCGGTCTTTTTTCCATGCCTCTCTGGTCTCTTCGGCAAATTCAAGTATCGCTTCAAGTATCTCATCAGGAAGCATGGGAGTGATATTCTTTACTACATTGTGTTCGGTGGCCCGGCTTGCATAACCCACATATATAGGCATGAACCGCCGCTTTAAGGCAGCACTCAGTTTGAATGTACCTTCGTCACCGAAATTTGCAGTTGACAGAATAATCCAGTCATTGGTCTTCTTGAGCACCTTTTCCTGAAATTCAAGAGGCAAGGAACCAGTAGATAGCAGCATGAACAGCCCCGAATATGCTGAACTGGGGGCGCGGGTGAACTCATCGATCAAAAGATTACGTTTCGATTTCAAAGCCCGTGTCACTGCCCCTTCCTTGTAAGTGAACCTTTCTGCCAGTTCGGCATTCCCTGACATTGCCAGTGGATGAAAACCACCTATCATATGGTATTCGGTCATTCCTTCAGAGGCTTCAACTTTGATGTAACTATCTTCCCCACCGCCCAGGCTCGTAAGTATATGCTCTGCGATAGAGGTCTTGCCATTACCAGGAGGGCCATAGAACATAATTGGGTACCCTAGTTCAATATATCTTAGTGCCCTCAGGATGGACTCGTCCTGGCCCTTTACCGCACAACTTTCAAGTATCCGCAGATAATCTTCTGTGGTTAACATTATGGCTACCTACTTAGGATAAATTTAATTATTTTTCAAAAGTTATGTTCATTTAAAAGCAAACTCTGATTCACGTTCGATCTGCTTTAATACTTCAGATGCTTTTTCCTTGGAACCTATATCGTATTTGGAATTAAGGAAATCAACTTGTTCCCTGAATGTGCCTATCTTCTGGGCAGCTACGATCCTGTTGATTTTTCCCCTGCTGAACTCTTTTTGAAAGTCCTTCATTTCTTTGATTATGTCCTGGAAGGGGTCATATTCTTTTTGTGCGGTCGGTTTTGTCTCCTTTTTCTCTATGGCGATATACACGAATGCACCATCAGAGGCAATTTCTCTTTTCATGTTAAAGGCATGGAGAGCAAATTCATACATCGGGAATATGCCAACGATAAGAATTACATTCGGCAGAATGAAGTAATATCCAGTAATGAGAGCGAAATGTATCAGTTGTCCTTTGTATGCCTCGATAAACAAATTAAGCGAAAAAGTATCTATTGTTGTACTGCTGCCAGTCATTACAAAGTACATCAGCAATGCAGTAATGATGTAAATGATTGCTATCAGGATTGAACTTTTCAACACTTTAAAAAATCGTTTTTCAATTGAGAACGAAAGGTCGTCGATGATGGGGGTCAATAACCTTACCCATGCTATGGGCATGAAAGACCAGAGTACGATCAAGATCAATAAGATGTCAGGTTTTGAGTTAACAAAATCCAATCCAACGAGTGTAATAGGGAAAAGTATAACACTAAATCCCATATAAGCAAAGATTTTCCCATTTTTCTTTCCGTCTATAAGGGCTACAAGTACAGTAATGGAATTTGCAATTGCAAATAATGTTATAGGTTTGAAGTCTAATGTAAAAATCTTAAAGTATTTTATATTTTGCGGTTCAGATATCTGGAAATACAAGTATGAATCTGTATAGGTTGCACCTATTATCCAGAAAACAGTGAAACCGGTGATGAGGTAAACAAAACTTTTTATTGTATTGTCTTTCACATGCCGCACATTGGAAACGCCAAGAGCTGAAGCGATTAATAATGCAGCAAAAACGTATGCATTAATTTTATCGCTTGGGTTTTCTGAAATAAGAATATAAGGTATTACAAGACTCAGCAACGCAACGATACCGACAACCAGTGCTGGTATAGCACCATGGATATTTTGTTTTTCAGAAACATTATTAATGTTGTTCAAATAAACTCCTCATTGAAAATTGTCATTATGGATATTGGTATGACGACTTATAAAAACTATACTAATATGATCAACCACTATAATCTACCACTATAATAATAAATCTACTTTTTTAATATTCATCCTGTTATATATCTTTTATGCGTAATTTCGCAATTTATTGATAAAATATTCATGACATAGCACTCCCTGAACAAAAAATATTTATAGAACCACAAACACTCAATAGCACCGAAATTTAATAGGAGGCTATCAATTATATGGCAGGACAATTAGGTGGACAGCCAATATTCATATTGCGAGAAGGGACCGAGCGTTCCAAGGGCAGAGAGGCCCAGAATAACAACATCATGGCAGCTAAAGCAGTGGCCAATGCCGTGAGAACCACACTGGGACCAAAAGGAATGGATAAGATGCTTGTAGACAGCCTGGGAGATGTAGTGATCACCAATGACGGGGTTACCATCCTCAGGGAAATGGATATCGAGCATCCTGCAGCCAAGATGGTCGTGGAAGTGGCCAAGACCCAGGATGATGAAGTGGGCGACGGTACCACAACCGCAGCAGTGCTTGCAGGAGAATTACTGAAGGTATCAGAAGAATTGCTGGACCAGAATGTGCATTCTACCATCATTGCCAGCGGTTATAGGCTGGCTGCCGATAAAACGGCAGAGATACTCAAGACAATCCAGGTATCGGTGGATGAGAACGACGAGGAAACATTGCTGAGAATCTCAGACACTGCAATGACAGGTAAAGGTGCAGAGAGTTCAAAGGACAAGCTTTCAGGGCTGATAGTTACCGCTGTAAAGGCTGTAGCTGAAGAAGAGGGCGGCAAGAAAGTGGTGGACATCGACAATATCAAGATAGAGAAAAAGGTCGGTGCCAGCATTGAAGAATCCGAACTCATTGAAGGTATGGTCATTGACAAGGAACGTGTCCATCCCAACATGCCAAAACAGGTAAAGGAAGCTAAAATAGCATTGATCAGTGAACCGGTAGAGTTCAAGAAGACTGAAGTGGATGCCGAGATCAGCATCACATCCCCGGACCAGCTTCAGCAGTTCCTCGACCAGGAAGAAAAGATGCTCAAGGCCATGGTGGATAAGATCATTGACAGCGGTGCCAATGTAGTGGTCTGCCAGAAAGGTATTGACGACATGGCGCAGCATTATCTTGCAAAAGCTAACATCCTGGCTGTCAGGCGTGTCAAGAAGAGCGACATGGAAAAACTGTCCCGCGCATCTGGTGCCAGTGTGGTCACCAATGTGGACGAGATTTCGGATTCCGACCTTGGACATGCAACCCTTGTTGAAGAGAAAAAGATAGGAGGCGACAGTATGCTCTATATTACCGGGTGCAAGAACCCGAAAGCGGTGAGTATCATTATCCGCGGAGGTACCGAGCATGTGGTTGACAGTGTTGAGCGAGCCATGGAAGATGCCCTGCGCGTGGTCGGTGTCATTATCGAAGACGGGAAATTGGTCGCAGGCGGCGGCAGTCCCGAAATAGAACTTTCATTAAGGCTCAGGGAATACGCTGCTACTTTAAAGGGAAGGGAACAACTGGCAGTGAGCAAGTTCGCTGATGCGCTGGAAGTCATCCCCAGGACCCTTGCAGAGAATGCTGGATTGGATCCCATCGATATGCTTGTGGAACTCCGGTCCCAGCATGAGAAGGGTAACAAGAACGCTGGTCTTGATGTCTATACCGGTGAAGTTATCGATATGCTTAAAAAAGGTGTTGTAGAGCCTTTGAGGGTCAAGACCCAGGCTATTAACAGTGCTACCGAAGCTGCAGTTATGATACTGAGGATCGATGATGTCATCGCATCCAAAGGCGGCGGTCCAGGTGATATGCCCCCTGAAATGATGGGCGGCGGCGGAATGCCACCCGGCATGGGCGGAATGATGTAAGAACAAATATAATATGAAACGTACCCTGCAGGGTACGTTTAATAACTTTTTTTGCTCCATTTATATCCATTTGTTCAACACTCTTGTTCAGTAATCCTGTCCTTTATTCCTGTTAAGCAACTTTGCTTATAATCCGTATTCAGTAGCCCTGTTCAGTATTCAAGCCTGGTAGCAATTTTTGGTGTTATTATTCATTATCGATAATTTTATGATGTAACAATTACCTTTGCTTTACAGATGTTTAAAATCCGCATACACGGAAGGGGCGGTCAGGGAGCAAAAAAGGCTGCCAAGATGATAGGGATGGCTGCTTTCAAGATGGGTAAACAGGTCCAGGATTTTGCCCTTTACGGAGCAGAACGGCGCGGTGCACCTGTAATGAGTTTTATCAGGATAAATGACGCTCCCATACTGGAGAGAGGGCATATAGATGACCCTGATGTGGTCCTTGTACTTGACAGGACGCTGCTGGACCTGGTCAACGTGGCCGATGGGCTGAATGAGAATGGTATGCTCTTGGTGAACTCACAACACGAGCCGATCTTAGACACGCCTGCTGTAGTAAAGTATGTGGATGCAACAAGTATTGCCCTTGACACTATCGGCAAACCAATATTCAATACCACCATGCTGGGCGCACTGGCAAAGCTGACCCATATCATTTCAATTGAAGCCCTTAACTGGGCCATAGAAGAAGAACTATCCCATTATCCCAAAGAATTGATCGAAGCAAACAAAGCCGCTGTCAGAAAATGCTATGAGGTAGCAAAATGAGGGAAGAAGAACTCCCCTATAAGGGGATCGAGGGCATCCCTATCATCAAAGAACCGGGCAGTGCATCGAAGGTAAACAGGGGCTCATGGAGGCTGGTCAGGCCAGTATATGACCGTGAGAAATGTACCAAGTGCAAGATTTGCTTTACGTACTGCCCCGATGCCGCTATCAACTGGACCCCCGAGGGTCCTGAGATCAACCTGAAATCGTGCAAGGGCTGCATGATATGTGTGGAAGAATGTCCTACCGATGCCATGACAGAGGAGAAGGAGGGAACATGAAACAGACACTGGTTACCGGTAACGAGGCTGCTGCATGGGGTGCCCGACTTGCCAGACCTGATTATATCCCAACATTCCCTATCACACCCCAGACCGAATGCATCGAGACCCTGGCCCAGTGGGGGGCAGACGGAGAACTGCCGGACACCTATTTTGATAAGATGGAATCTGAGCATTCGGTCATGAGTGCGGCCGTAGGTGCTGCAGCAGTGGGCGCCCGTGTGTTCACGGCCACATCGTCCCAGGGGCTGCTGCTAATGCATGAGGTGTTGTACATTGCATCCGGGATGCGTCTACCTATCGTGATGGCAACCGTTTCCAGGGGACTGTCTGCACCCGTTACCCTGTGGTCAGACCATAATGACTTCCTTGACCAGAGAGACAGCGGGTGGCTTATGTTCCATGCCGAGAACAACCAGGAAGTATTGGATACGGTGATTCAGGCATATCGTATCGCAGAGGACCCCAGGGTGCTGCTTCCGGTCATGGTCAATATGGACGGATATGTGCTCTCATTCACTGACGAGCCTATTAACATCCCGTCTCCTGAAATGGTGGATGAATTCCTGCCAGCATATGCTCCGGCCCATACCATAGAAAAGGGAAGGCCTATTACCGTTGGTCCGCCTGTATTGGAGGATTACTCGATATTCCGGGCGCAGAACCATGTAGCAGCCCGCAATGCCTTTGAGGTCATTGAAGAGACACAGGATGATTTTGAGAAGATCTTTGGCAGGAGATACCACATGGTGGATGAGTTCATGCTCGATGATGCAGAACTGGTACTTGTGACCCAGGGTTCCATGAGCACCACGGCAAAAGCTGCAATAATGGAGATGCGCAGCGAAGGTATCAAAGTGGGGCTGTTAAGACTCAGGGTTATACGGCCGTGGCCTGCCGGAGCCATAGTTAGGGCACTGAAAGACGCAAAAGCAGTAGCAGTGATAGACCGAAACCTTGCGCCGGGAAAGGGCGGTATTATGTTCCCTGAGGTCGTGGAGACCCTGTACCATCTGGATGATAGGCCCCTTGTTTCAAGTTTTGTTGTGGGACTGGGGGGAAATCCGCAGACCGAGGTCAAGATCAAGGAGATAACCAGCAAACTCAAGGAGGACCTTGTTTCAGGTCAACCCAGGGTCGAATGGAACGATATTGAGGAGATGTGATGCAGGAGTTTAAAAATCTCAAGGACCTGCCTGAACAGGATTATTTCACGGGTGGGTCATCAGCATGTGCGGGATGCGGTCCCTCCATGGAGTTGAAACTTGCTTTAAAAGCACTGGGTCCGGACACTCTTGTTGTCAATGCCTCGGGTTGTATGACCTTGCTCCCCCTATATCCCAACACACCGCTAAAGGTCAGCTGGATACACAATGCTATAGAGAATGCAGCATCAACGGCTGCCGGAGCCAGACACGGCCTGGATATGTTGGGGGAAAAGGATATGAACGTGGTGGTCTTTGCCGGGGACGGGGCAACCTATGACATCGGCTTTGCGTCCCTTTCTGCAGCGGCTACCAAGAATGAGCGCATCATTTACATCTGCTATAACAACCAGTCCTATGGTAATACAGGTTTCCAGTGGTCCACTGCCACTCCTTACGGTTGTGAGACCAAGACCACGCCCCGTGGGAAGGACAATCCCATAGGTACGACCGATGTGCATAAGGATATGATGAAGATCATGGGTGCCCATAGGGTATATGCCGCCACTGCGTCTTTGGCATACCCGGTTGATTTTTTGAACAAGTTGGTCAGGGCAAAGGAAAGGGGGGGCTTCTCCTACATCGAAATATTGGGCACCTGTAATACCGGCTGGAATTTTGATCCAAGACTGACCGTGAAGGTATCCAGGCTTGCTGTACAATGCGGGATGTGGCCTCTGTATGAAATAGATAAGGGCTTGTTGACATTGAACAAGGATTTCCAGGAACTCAAGCCCATTGATGAATTCGTGAAAATACAGGGACGCTACCGTGCGCTGCCGCAGGAGGGTGTGGAAAAGTTACAGGCACTCATCAACGAACACTGGGCACAGTTAAAGGAATATAACGGGCAGCGGTATGTCTGATACGGTTTTCAGTCAAGTATCTGTATATTAAATTTACAGTGGTCATAACCGGTGCCAAAGCATTCCAGCTCTTCAACTGAAATGGACTTATTCAACCTGGATTGAAAAATACCTTCCAGCAGCCCCTCATCCAGTGCACAGAGGGTTCGTCCCACATCAGGCATATCCGAGCAGTCAAAGCATTCATGCACCAATATGGCCAGCGGGTCAAGTCCGGACACTTCAACAACACCCAGGTCATGTGATTTCCAGAAATCAGCTATCTGAAACAGCAGGTCTTCTATAGAATCTGAAACAAAGAGAACTGATAGTCTTTTCCCGATATCATACCCTATCTTTTTCATAACAGGTCTTGGGTTTACACCATACGCTTCCAATCCATACCGTATGGTGTGACACAGTGTTTTAAAAAATTCTATTTCCTCATCAACAGAATGTATCAACCTGTCAAGTATCAGGTCATAGTTTTTCTGTATCGGTGCCTGGGAGTAAGCTATGAACTGGCTGTTAGGGGAAAATGTCTTCTTTCTCTTGTCAGTGCTGTCTCTATGCTCCAGTATCAGATTCTGCTCGATCAGGTCTTTAAGATGTACAGATATAGTGGATTTGGCTTTGTGGGTCGCAGATACTATCTCTTCAAAGGTCCTGGACCGATTACCGATAAATTGCAGGATTATAAGTTTGACGGGGCTATTCAATGCCACCATTCCTTTTTCTGTGGAAAAAATAATAGTCCGTTCTTTTTTTGAACCCATTTTCAATATATTTTGAAATAACTGTTATATATATTGTTCGCTTCGTAACGAATCAAATATGAATATTCAAGATAATATCAGTTGAAGTTCATTCAATGCCGCGCCGCCGTTCACTTTTATATTCTTCTACCAGGTTATTCAGTAATTTTTCCTTTTCTTTTGTCTTCCTTAGTTCGGATTCCTCTTTGAATCTCTCCAGTGCATGATTGAAATCTTCGGGGTCCACCACACCCATATCATCTACATAATTAATGGGTATTGACCTCACATTAAAAAAAGGCAGATCAATTTTCAGGAACGCTTCCTGGGCGATATGGGCCATCTCTCCCCTGAATATCACTGCCCTGACACCTGCCTGGGATAGCATATCCACAGTGGCAGGACCGCCGCCGCTTGCATCCTTAAAGAACAATACATCTCCAGTATTGATACCATATTGCTCTTTTACATGTACGATTACTTCCCTCGTGAAAGCACTCAACACTTTCACGGGAATAGCACGGCCGCTAATTTCCAGGTTACGCACCCGTTTGAGGTCTTCCATCTGTCGGGTGAGCTCTTCAATTTGCAAGTCCTTCTGGTTTAATTCATGTTCCATATTGCGTATCTTTTCATTGCGGATGCGCATCTCTTTAGACTTACGTAATGTTGCATAATTGGCTGATTTGATGTTTTTTATCTTGCTTTTGAGGGCCGATATCGTGTGACTTTTTACATATATTTCGGATTTTAGTTCTTCCAGGTATGTCCTGAGACTATCAATGGTTCCCTGCTGGCGTTTTATGGTACGTGTAAGGTCAGTTATTACCTCATCAGGCTCCTCGATTGGCGTATCTTCCTGGTCTGGCTTTGAAACTACATCTCTTTTGCCCGTCAATCTGGCAACAGCACTATCTATAGTGTCACCTTTCATGACCACTGCAATGACCTCTTCAGCATCAATGCCTGGGGGGGTTCTTTTGCGTATTTCCTCAAATTTGTTCTTGTACTGCCTTATCATATGGGCTGATGCGGCAATAGCATCACGTTCATGGTCATTGTTGTAGCCGTATGGTCGGGCCAGGTTGATCTTGTGTTCAGAGGAGAGGGACTCGTCGGGTTCCCCGGGCAAGGCATTGAATGAGCGGCGTATTTTTTCTACTGTGCCGGGGAGCGGATTGACATCAGTGGCAATTATCATAGGTTTGCCATACCGGGCTATCATCTCGATCACATCTGAGACCGACATGCCCCTGCCGCTATGTGATTTGACCAGGTTGCCCTCAAGATCGAGCATTCCTATTCCGGTAGTGGTACCGGGGTCGATACCTACGATAAGGATCTTTCGTTTCTGTTCTTTCAGGTCCCGGAACAGTATAGCATCCCGTTCTACGTCCTGCACCCGGACCTGTACGTCCCCCAACTTTGTCTGCTTTATGGGTATTTGGCTGCGGGGCGCATCCACCAGGAACTCTCCCCTTACATATCCCCCAAAACCTTTTACAATGCTGGATGAATAATCAACTCCCTGCTCTGTGTTCAGAGTATGCAGTATATCCTCTATCTCCCGGGTCTTCTGGCGCACGTGGCCGTGGACTTTGCGGCGGTATCGGTTCTGGCTCCACCCACCCCGCCCCAGTGAGCGGGCACGGCTTACTTTTATCAATGTCTTCTCTTCGAACAGCAGCACTTGGGCACCCACGTCCATTGATGCCAGTTCAGCACAGACCTGGGCTTCCTGGTTAGGGTCCAGTCTGTCAAAGGACAGGCCGTGGCTGCGGGCAAGGCTTGTAAGGGATTTTAGGTGTTCCCCTCCTGTTACCTGTACCAGTCTGGTGCCCGGGGGGAGTTTTCTCATTAAGGCTATGAGGTCGTGCCTGCCGGGCGTGAGTTCATGGATGTTGTCCAGTGCCAGGGTATGCGGTCTTTGCTGCCAGACCATTCTTATTATCTTGTGCAGGCTTACCATCCTGTGATGTTCAATACCAGAGTCGGTATGTATTGCTACCGCATACCTGGGAGGTTGTTTTGCGCCTGGTGAGCCTTTTGCAATATCGATCCCGAATATGACTTTATCTGAGGGCATTTACTTAATTGATATGGTATGCACAGGTTACCTTAAAAGATTTCAGTGGGGTTGTGCCTTTTTCCTGATACGTAGGGCTGGTAAGATATTGTGTTACAAGAAAATCCTCCCTTCGGTCGGATTAACTTGAGTACAAAAAGTTATACTTTATGTACTACAA
>JAMJFQ010000121.1 GCA_023544605.1 ANME-2 cluster archaeon
AATCCTCCCTTCGGTCGGATTAACTTGAGTACACAATCTTATAGATTATATACAATGAAAAAAAAAGAATAATCGAGGAGGAGAAAAATGGCACAATTCGATGATATTGAAACCCAAATATACGAATTCGCGAAGCAGAATGCTGAAAAGACCGGCTGTAAACTGAACCCGGATTATGACATTGTTGCAATGGCGATAAAAGGGATAGCCAATAACAAGAAAAAATACGGTGAACAGTATTGTAGCTGCCGGGAGATAACGCGGAATAAAGAGACTGACCGGAAGATCATCTGTCCGTGTGTATATCGTTCCAGGGAATTAGAACAGCGTGGGGCCTGTAAATGTGCCTTGTTCGTGAGATAGCAATTACAATCCACACGATACGAACGGCACATAGGGATTTTTAAATACTACAAAGTATCGGGATTTCTGGATAGTGTCAATAAAGACATTTATCATTGTTATGTTGATAATATTCGGAAATCCTTATATTAATTTTGAATAAACCAGGGGGTGGTGATTTAATGGAAACGGTAAGTGTACATGAATCTATTCGAAAAATGCATGACGTTATGCAGGCAGATGGCGTGGGAAATACCTTCGATCGTTTTGAAGCGCAAGGGAAACGGTGTACTTTTTGCAGCACAGGAGTGAGCTGCCAGCTGTGCAGTAACGGACCCTGCCGCTTGTCAGAGAAAGCACCGTTTGGTGCATGTGGTATTAATGCGGATGCCATGGCAATGCGCAACCTCCTCCATCTGAATGTGATGGGGACTACGGCATACACGTACCATGCCAAGGAACTGGCAAATACCCTGATAGCCACAGGAAAAGGCCAGACACCCTTTACCATCAAGGATGAAGAAAAACTGCGCATGCTTGCAGGGAAACTGGGTATACAGGAGCAGGATGTCAATGCCATGGCCGTGGGTGTGGGCAAGGCCATACTTGAAAGCATACACAGCGATTCTGATGGAGTGCTCAACATGGTCGAACTTTTTGCCCCGGAATCAAGGATTAAGGTATGGAAAGAGCTGGGAATCCTGCCTGGCGGGCCGCTGGACGAGTCAATGGACATGCATACCTCCAGCATGACCAATATTGACGGGAATTATGTATCCCTGGCTGTCAAAGCAATGCGGTTAGGTATTTCCACGATCTACGGTTCACAGGTACCTCTTGAACTGGGCCAGGATATCCTGTTCGGCACACCAAAGCCACATGAACATGATGTGGACCTGGGGATCATTGACCCGGAATATATCAATGTGGTGGTAAACGGACATGAGCCGTTTATCGGTGCTGCATTGATAGCGGTGGCCCATAAGCCAGAGAACCAGCAAAAGGCAAAGGATGCAGGGGCAAAAGGCCTGCGAGTGATTGGTTCAATCGAGACTGGACAGGAACTTCTCCAACGTTTCGAGAAGGACGAGGTGTTCGTGGGACTTACTGGCAACTGGCTCAGTATTGAAGCCGCACTGGCAACAGGTGGTATCGATGTGTTTGCCATGGACATGAACTGCTCACCACCTGCTCTTGCAGATTTCCAGGACAAGTATCATGTGACCCTGGTCTCGGTGTCCAAGCTCGTATCCATGCCGGGTGTTGACAGGCAGATAGTGTACAAACCTGAAAAGGTTGAAGCCCAGGCACAGGAACTTATCGACCTTGCAATTGATAATTTCAAAACGCGAAAAGCTGCCGGGTTCGTCAGGCACGAACTGCCTATACAGAAGACCATTACCGGTTTTTCGACCGAGGCCATACTTACGGTACTTGGCGGCACCCTTGACCCATTCCTGGATGCAGTGAAAGCGGGCAGTATCAAAGGTTGTGCGGCCCTGGTAAGTTGTACCACATTGAACGGCAGCGGGCAGGATGTCAATACCGTTGCAGTGGCTAAGGAACTCATCAAGAGGGACATCCTGGTGTTGAGTGCCGGATGCGGTAATGCAGCGCTGCAGGTAGCAGGACTTACCACGATCGAAGCACAGGAACTTGCCGGTCCGGGCCTGAAGGCCGTGTGCCAGTCACTGGGTATCCCGCCGGTACTGAGCTTTGGCACCTGCACCGATACCGGACGGCTGACAATGCTGGCCAATACCATCGCAGGTGCACTGGATGTGGACCCGGCACAGTTGCCACTGGTAGTGACCGCACCTGAATACATGGAACAGAAAGCCACTATAGATGCCGTATTCGCACTGGCGAACGGCTGGTATACCCATGTGGCGCCTCTGCCAAACGTGGGAGGTGCGCCCAATCTGGTCAAACTGCTGACCCAGGACATTGAAGGGCTCACAGGTGGGAAACTGGCTGTTGAGGCTGACCCTGTGGAAGCGGTGGATGGTATGGAGGCACATATTGTCAAGAAGCGCAATGCTTTAGGGATTTGAAATTGGTGGCAGGGATATCCCTGCTACTATTATTCCCACATTTCATTAACTAAAATTTCAGACCACCTTTTCGATAAATACCAGCCAGTCCCCCATTTCAAGGGTTATATTGTCAAGTTCTGGAGCCGGGTATATCGTATCTCCTCTGGTTATCTCTATAACCACTATTACCGGGATGGCTTTTGGCTTCTTACCTATCTCTTCAATTGTTACTTCTCTCTCGTTCACATCAACACCGTATCTGGATGTTAAAAGGTCATCAAGGAGTTTTGTTGAGAGTTTATTTTTTATCGCCAGGACCATCAGTCTTCCACCGGTTATGGATGGTGTGATTATATGGTCCGCTCCGCTCTGGCTCAGTAATTTTTTGTTCTCGATTTCGTTGGCTCTTGAAATAATGGTTATGTCAGGGTTAAGGTTCTTTGCTGAAAGACCGATCAGCACATTGGAGTCATCCCTTCCGGTTGTGATTATTATGGTTTGTGCTTGTACATAAAGTATAACTTTATGTGCTCTAGTAACTGCGACCGAAGGGAGCAGTTTCTTGTTTTTCTATTGCAGCCTGACTTTGACAGATAAATAATAATATTGTCCTCAGCATGTTTGTTATTAA
>JAMJFQ010000026.1:0-17494 GCA_023544605.1 ANME-2 cluster archaeon
GAACTGTTGGTTTTGTTTGATTAAATAGTCGGCACCATCAGCTTCCCAGTCAAAAGCATCATGGATGTCATTGGCTGTGGAAAGATTCTCTTTATGGAACGTAGCACCGCTGCCGTGACAGTTCTTACAGAAATCGGTTGATTTGTTCACAGGATGTCGTATCTGGCCTGAAACATTCCATTCACCGCCAATAGTCACATTCTTATGACAAAGGCTGCAATCAACAACAGTTGAGATAAGTGAAGACGTATTACCATAATGTGACGTACGTGATAACATGGTCTCATTGGTGCTATCATTTAACATCCTTGGTGTCAGGCTATTATTATGGCAATAGCTGCAATTATCTACAGTATAAATATCAGTAGAGATATTAATGCTCTGCACGTGTTCTAAGACCATTGGAGAGGTAGGTCCGCTGATGTTGCTGCCCGTTGGTGTTCCATTTAGGTGGCATTGCCCTTCATTACAATTGAGGGGGTTGGTGTAATTTGCAGGGTTGGTAGCGTTCACGACACCTTCTGAATGATTCCCGACAGGTTCGGTCCCATTCCCATGACATGCCCAGCATGCCCGGTTCACGGGATTGATAGAGAGGTTATATGGTGTCCCATTGTTCAGATTGGCATGCACACTGGCATTCATGGCTGAAATATTGATATCATACGTTGCTGAATTATTATGACAGCCTGAACCTAAACAATTCCCATCCGATGCACTTACAGTAGGTAATATAATTATGAGACATAAAATTGCAAAAAAAGCTCCCACTGTTTTTGTTTTAGCCCAATGCATCCTGTACACCTTTCGGTAAGACGTGTAATTGTCTTCTACCACTACTGTTGAAATATATTTATGGCACCTATTGTTATTAATAACTTAGAATCGATCCAATATAATTGTGATTATTTTTAACATCATAAATGTTTTCATTCAATTCCCTGTCAAATACCCTTAGGGGTATTGATTATATATTCTATATTATTTAAAAATGACTGGAAATTTTTATTGATTTTGCTACTTTGAGACTGTCGGGAAAGTCGATATTTCGAGGTATTTCAACCAGACCTAACATTTCAATATGGCAATGCATAGTGATTTACTGTGTCAATTTTCATACAATATTTCGATTTTTGTACTTTTCCGACAGTCTCACTTTCTTTATATCCCGTTGTGTATTCAATTTTATTTCTCTTCTATTTTTACATTTCTTAATTGTTCAATTTTTCAAATATACCGGTGTCAACCTCTTCTCAAGGACAGAAAAAGACACGTCAATGAACAATGAACAATGAACAATGAACAATGCAAACACAATGGCAGGCAGGGCCCCGGCAAGTATCTTATTCGCATTAAATGCTATCAATCCCTCGAACACCAATTCTCCAAGTCCACTACTGCCAATAATTGCAGTCAGTATGGCGATACTGTTTGCCAGAATAGCTGCAAATTTTATACCAGCGAACATTGCCTGGTATGCATTCGGGAACCTGATATGGCCGTTAACCTGCCAGGTGGTCAATCCGATACCCTTAGCATATTCTATCAATAATGGATCAATATTGGATAAGCCAATGTACGTATTTTTAATAATAGGCAGCAATGCCCTTAGTATTATAGCAATTATTACAGGGGTGAAACCAATCCCGATAAGGGGTACAACAATTGCTACCACAGCAAAACTCGGCACAGCCTGGGCCAGGTTTGCAAATCTTATGACCATTGAGGCCAGCCTGGTACTGTAAAGTGAGGCAAAAGCCAGCGGAATTTCTTGGATCCGATAACAATGGTATTCTCATCTGATTGTGTGCATCCACTTATGAGGACTGCAATTACTACGATAAAAGCGATTAAGATATTCAATTTGATTGAAAATTCCCCGAAAATTAATTTATTTCTGAGTTGCTCATAGTTTTCTCCAATGAGATAGTTCCATGGTGAATGGTTTTAGGTAGAAGAAATTGAACTGGATATTTTGTGTACAATAAACTGGGATACTTTTTTAAAGTGATATTACCAATTTACTATCAGGGATTTTTCCCGGAGTGGTGAAAATAATCATGGGTATCCTGATCTATCTGGCAAAACGCTGGGTAGCCGGCGAATATCTTGAAGATGCAATTGAGCGGGCCAGGTCTGCAAACAACCGGGGCATCAGCGGTATTATCAATCATGTGGGGGAACATAACGAGGATATCGCTGAGATAGAAGCTTCGGCCGAAGAATACAGCCGGCTCCTGGATGGCATCAAACAGGAAAAGATAGACTGTGCCATTTCCATCAAACCCACCCAGCTCGGTCTTATGAAAGATGTGCAGACGTGTATCAGGACGGTAGACCCCCTGGTAAAGAAGGCAGCCGACCTTGGCATTTTTATATGGATGGATATGGAAGGGAGTGCCTATACCCAGCAGATCATTGATATCTACAAACACCTCTACAAGGAAAACAAGAACCTGGGATTAGCTATTCAGGCATACCTGTTCAGGACACCGGATGACCTGAAAGAACTCTCTGCAATGGGTGCAAAGATACGCCTGTGTAAAGGCGCATACAGAGAACCGGCTGATATAGCCATTAAAAAGCATTGTGATATTAAAAAAGCCTATGCAGACCAGCTGGAGATGCTGTTCAGTGAGGGGGGGCTCGAACGTATCGCAGTGGCCACCCATGATGATGAACTGATTGATATGGCCAGGCAATTGAACAATGACCACCCCCGGAATTTCGAGTTCCAGATGCTGATGGGTGCGCATGATAAACGAAAAGAGGAACTGGCCGGGGAGGGATATAAGGTCTGCGGTTACATCCCCTACGGCAAGGGCTGGCTGGGTTATTTCCTGCGCAGGCTCAATGAGCAGAAGCGGGATATCAAGACTGCAATGGTTTGTGTTTTGAAAGGGGATTGAGTCCAAAAAGTAGCCAATTTACTCCTTCACCCCATCCGCAAACACATTGAACAGATTCCCCATCTTCTCATACTGAGCCGTTTCCACATGGGAATACCTGATCGGTTTCTTATGCTGCCGGGTCTCCTTTTTGAGCATCTTATATAGACCATTAGACCGAACCGTCAGCCGCTCATCAGTGGTACCCTCCACCAGCATTACACCAAGGGCCCCGCTCTCAAAAGCAAAGTTCACGATATCGGCATCCAGGATCTGTATGGACGGCACCTGCACAAAGCGTATCTTTGAGGAATACTGATTGCGGTTCACCCCTGCCAGGTCAGCCGCTGCATAGGCTGCAGGGTCAATGAACACCACCACACCCGGGTCTGCCTCCAGCATTCCCTGTATCTGCGCCTTGAGCTGCTCCCGTGAGTAGTTCTGGATGTCAATTGCCTGCTGCGGGCACACAGCGGCACACACGCTGCAGCCCGTACATGCCAGTGGTTCGAGCGCGGGCCTGCCCGGTCCGGACAGCGCATCATAGGGACATTCCCCGATACAGATGCCGCACTCGTCACACCTGTCATTGATAATAGGCTTCTCGGGGGAAATGGTGATGGTGCCCTTGCCCAGGAACTGATGGGTCTTGTGGGCGGCACTAATACCATCGGTCACCGCATCATGGATATCCTTTGGACCGATAGAGCAACCTGCCATGTACACAGCCTGGTTCAGCGAGCTCACCGGGTCGATCTTAACATGCTTCTCCTCGATGAAACCATCTTCCCCGAGCGGCACATTCAACTGCCTGGCCAGTTCCTGTGACCCTTCGGCAGCCTCCAGGGAGGGACACAGTACCACCATATCGAACTCATCCTCCTCTTTGGAGTTAAGCAGCGTATCCTCGTACCTGACCCTCAGTCCACCGTCCTCTGTGGGTGTTATTTGCGCTATCCTGCCCCTTATGAACTGCACACCCTCCTCCTGGGTATTGTAATAGAACTCCTCGAACCGGCGTCCTGCAGCCCGCATATCAATGTAGAACAGCGTCACCTCAGCATCCTTGTTCATCTTTTTCACCAGGTGCGCCTGCTTCATGGAATACAGGCAGCAGACCCGGCTGCAGTGTTTGTTGTACTTCTCGAAATCCCGGCTGCCCACACACAGCACGAACGCGACCTTATCAGGTAGCGTACCGTCTGACTTTTGCAGCCGCATACCTGTATGGCTCTTGGCAGAGAGCATATCCTCGAACTCCACTGCCGTGATAATATCGGGATGGTCAGTATTATATTCCTCAATACGTGATATGTCAAAAGGTTTAAAACCGGTGGCTATCACCACTGACCCTACATTCACGTCCTCGGTGTGGACCTCATCTTCAAGCCTGATGGCATCCACAGGACAGACCTTTTCGCATGCACCGCAGTCAATACACTTTTCCCTGTCAATGATATATACCTGGGGGATGGCCTGCGCGAATGGCAGGTAAATGGCATCCGTGGGACATTTTGCTGCACACCTGCCGCATGAGGTGCATGTTTCCACGTCCACATACCTGGGAGTTCGTTTCAAGGTAATCGTGTAGTCGCCCACATTTCCCTTCACGCTGTCCACTTCCGTGCTGGTGAACAGGGTGATATTGGGATGGTTGAACACAGCCACCATCTTGGGTGTCAGGGTACACTGGGAACAGTCATAGGTGGGAAAGGTCTTGGACAGCCCGATCATATGACCGCCGATATATGGCTCTTTCTCCACCAGTACCACTTCATGTTCATCTGCCAGTTCCAGTGCCGTAGTGATACCTGCAATGCCTCCACCCACTACCAGTACCCTGTTAACCAGGTCCTTTTCAAGGGGGGCAAGTTCCAACAGTGCGGCCATTCTTGCTACGGCTCCTGTTATCAGGGACTTTGCCTTGTTCGTAGCTTGCTCGGGTTCGTCGGGATGCACCCAGGAATCCTGCTCCCGCAGATTGGTTATTTCCAGCATCATGGGATTGATGCCTGATCCTTTGGCCATTTTCCTGAAGGTTTCCAGGTGGAGTTTGGGAGAACATGAACCAATGACCACCTTATCCACTTTACCGTCCCTGATATCCTGTTCAATGGAACCCTGGCCGGCACTGCTGCAGAGGTAATCCTGTATAGTTACCGATGCCACATTATCCAGTCCCTTCACGACATTAGCTACTGCTTCCACATCAATAACATCAGATATATTACCTCCGCACCTGCACAGGTATACACCGATCTTATCGCCGCTCAATGTCACCTTACCCCCTTAACCTGTCAATGAACCCATCATCGGTAATGAAATTCAGGTCCACACCCACATCTTCAGGTGAATGACCCATCGCAATAGCCAGTAACTGGGAATAATGCAGCACAGGGATGCTATATTCATGCCCGTACTTGTCCTTGATCTCTACCTGACCGAAATCCAGCTGCAGGTGACAGAAAGGACACGCATTGACGATACAATCCACTCCGGCCTCGGCAATATGCTGCAATTTGGCATCTGCCATTTCCAGTGATTTGTCAAGCAGTGCAGAACGCACGCCTCCCCCTGCTCCGCAACAGGCCATCTTATCCTCGTAATCCACACTCGTGGCGCCCAGAGCTTCTACCAGTTCATCAAAGAACACCGGGTTCTCCACTGTCCCCAGGTCCCTCTCCTTGGAGGGCTTGATAAGGTGGCAACCATAGTGCAGAGCCACCTTCAGATCCAGCGGATGTTGAACGGCGTCGTGTATTTTCTCGGGGCCGATCTCCTTTGAAAGGAATTCTATGATATGCCGGACCTCGGCTGAACCCTTGTACTTCATATCCACCTCAGCCAGGTGCTTATTGACCTGCTTGGTCATTGCAGGGTCGTGTTTCAATTCATGATTGGCATCTGTTAAAGAGCCGAAACAGCCGTTGCAGATGGTCAATACATCCCGGTCCATCTGTTCGGACAGCACGATATTCCTGGCCGCAAGGGTAAGCCATGTGACCTTATCAAAGGACCTGAACACACCGGGAGCCGGACAACATGATGCACCAGCCAGGTCAGCCCAGTCTATATCCAGACCGTCAAGTACCAGTTTGGTGGCCTTCTCGATACCAGGGTACCGGTTAGGAATGATACACCCCAGGAACAATGATACCGGTTTCACTGTCCTTCCTCCGACTTGTCCTTTTCCTCTTCCAGGACCAGTTGAACAAAACCTGTAACCTCAAGGAGTTTCTTAACCTGGTCAAGTGCTTCAGGGTATTTGTGGACGGTTTCTGGCAATTCGTCCATTCCCAGTTCCTTTCGTTTCTCCTTGTTGGCATCGTTTATGGGTACTGCATGGCCCTTATCTACCACCAGTCCAGCCACCTTGCGATGGTCAGGGAGCATTAGCCCCATGTGAACCGATTCTGTCCTAAGTGCCAGTATCCCGTCCACTATTTTGATACCCCTGGGACAGCGTTCCTGGCATTGGTAACAGGTAGTGCACATCCACAGGTTCTCATCATGGTACACATCCTTGTTCCGTCTTGCAGATAGCACTATCCGCCTGGTGTTCAGGCTGGTATAGCGTCCTGAGGGACAGCTTCCGGTACAGGTCCCGCACTGCATGCAGGTCAAAAAAGTTAACCCTTCATCTTCCAGTAATTTTACCGGTTCTTTTGTCATGGTACCACTCTTGTAGATTTTATATTGAGAATTCACAAATTGCAGCGATTATATCATCAACAGTCTTGTAGGGTACATATCTGTAACCATTCTTAATCATTGTTTTGATAAATAAACTTTTGTATGGTTTTGTGAATATCATGCATAATGTGGTCGTGAATCAAACTGCGGGGAATCTATTTCGTACGGTTATTGCACCTACAGGACACACTCCCACACAGTGCGTACAGAAAAGGCAAAATGTAGGGTCCTTTGCATAATACACATCCTTTTTCCCGTCGATGGTCCGTATAGCCCAAATCCTGGGACCTTTCGGACATATCTGCCTGCAGCGCCCGCATCCTGTACATGATTCATCGACTGTTATTTGCACTGGCATTCAATAACAATACAATTATTAAAGACATATAAAGTATTTGATAAGGGGGGTTGATATTGAAATGTTGAAATGTCAAAATACTACAAAAGTATTAAATAGTAACAAAAATGAACCTTATATTAATTTATATCCAAAAAATAATTTACTGGTAAACAGCCTTTATAGAGAGATAAGGACATGAATAATTCTAACATCCACCTAATGGAAATCATAAAATCCTCTCTTTCAGATATCATTGCAGGACTCACATTAATTGTTGTTTCTGTTTTTGTTTACTTTGAAATGTTCAATGTTCTTAGAAACCCGTTGATCAGTGGGTTTTTGGGGTTGTTGTTCCTATCCATTGCTTACTTCAGGACGGATCTGAAAGAATATTGGAGCAATAAAAAGCAGTTATTAAATCTTGACCTTAATGGTTTTGTAGCCGGAATTTCATTGCTGGTGGTTTCAATTCTGGGTTCTGTTGGGCATTTTTACATAGTACGCCATTTTCTTTTCCCCCTGGTACCCGGTATTGCTCTTATTTTAGTTGCCTTTTTCAGAACATATGTAAAAACGAATGACCCTGATATAGATATTAAACGAACAGATCCTTGCAGTATCGTAGGCGGCCAGCTTTTGGTCCTCTATTCGATCTTGCTCTATATGGGTTTCACATCACTTGCCTGGAATCCCATATTCCCACTGTTTGTGGCAGCAGCGATCTATACCACGTTATTTCTGGACGTGCTCCCTAAATTATCATCCAACAAAAAGGGAGTCAGCAATTCACTACTCTGGATGAACGAGATTGAAGATAAAATATCAGACTTGAAACATGAATTTGAAGAAATTAAATTAGATCATGATGACCCGCATTTGATGAAAAGTCTTGAGCGTCTCAATACTATCCAGAATGCTCTGGTTCAACTCAAGGAAATAAGCGATTCTATAGTGTCGGATGACACCACTCAAAAACCAGAACCTGATATAATTGCTGTAACTAAACCACAAATATCGGATAATAAAACTGATTGGGAGGCGCCCAACTCAGACACAACATTGGGTGTTGAGATTGAATCCAATGAACTCGAAGACCTGATAGGCCCCAAGAACACTGATAGTATATTCTATGAGAATATCCAGAAAGAATTTAATAATAATGGGTTGGCTAATATAATAAAAGAGGCAAAAGAGATACGAAAATCCCTCTACATACAGAGAGAGTCTATGGATGATAGTTGAACATGGACCTAAATCGACTTCTTGAGAATGTACGATCCGGCAAGGTCAGTATTGATGATGCTCTAAAACAGATACGTGTTCGTAACATCGATACATTGGGCCACATAGCCAGTATCGACCCCCATCGAATGAGACGTACCGGAATACCTGAAGCTATTTTTGCTCCCGGGAAAGATGTGAACGACCTGGTTGATATTGCCCTGTCACATCTTGAACACCAGACAAAGGTCATTCTCACCAGGGTCTCGGACGAACAGCTTCACGCCCTGAAGAAAAAACATCCCGTAGAATGGAACCGGCATGCCAGGATTGCCATACTGCGAAGGGACCAATCCCCTGTTGAGCCAACGGGTGGGATTATCGGTATTATCACGGCAGGGACCGTAGATATTCCTGTGGCTGAAGAGGCAAAGGTCATAGCACAGGAGATGGGTGTTAAGGTGCATACCGCCTATGACGTGGGTGCTGCCGGCATTCACAGGCTTTTCCCTCCCTTAGGAGAAATGCTGGAGAAAGGTGTTGATGCTATTGTCGTGGCCGCAGGCAGGGAGGGGACTCTCCCCACCATTGTATCAGGAATGGTGGACGTACCGGTGATAGGGGTACCGGTCTCATCCGGATACGGGGCCGGAGGTGGCGGGACCGCAGCCCTGCATACCATGTTACAGTCCTGTTCTGTGCTGAGCGTGGTGAACATCGATGCTGGATTTGTGGCTGGAGCCTATGCTGCACGGATTGCCAATATGGTGGCAAAAGCACGAGGTAAAGAGTGATTATTACCTTTCTTCCAGAAGACAAGTAAACCAAAAGGTAGTTGATAGCTCAATCTACCTATTTGACCTCATCGTAGCCGATCTCTTCCCTGGTCAGGTAACATGCCGGGTCATCTGCCCATATATTATCATAGATGGCCTCTGCCCTGACCCTGAAGTTGGCATTGCATATCTCAAGCCATTTACACTTTGCACACCTGTCTGCATTGGCCTTGATCAGGGGTTTGCGGTCCTTGAGACCAGCCATGAGCTCATCACTGGTATCCATCCATATCTCACTGAAAGGGCGCTCCTTCACATTGCCAAAGGAATAATGCCTCCAGAACTGGTCAGCATGCACGGAACCGTCCCATGATACGCAGCCAATACCGATACCTGAAGAATTGCCCTGGTTCATCATAAGCAGTTCATACACCTCGGCAGCACGCTCAGGGTCCTCTTTTTGCAGCCTGAAATAAACAAAAGGCCCGTCACAGTGGTTATCCACGGTAAGCACTTCCATAGGGAAGCCCTTGTCATGCATATCCCTGGTCTTGTCCATTATGAGGTCCACCACACGGCGGCTCTCTTCATGGCTCAGGTCCTCTTCCACCATTTTTGAACCCCGGCCTGCATAGACCAGATGGTAAAAACAGACCCTTGGAATACCTTCCTCTTCAAGCAGGTCGAATATAGCGGGGATATCCTTGGCGTTTTTCTTATTGATAGTAAACCTTAGACCGACCTTGATACCTTCTGCCTTGCAATTTCGCATACCCTGCAATGCAGCATCAAAAGCACCAGGAACACCCCTGAACTTATCATTGGTCTCCCTCATGCCGTCCAGTGATACACCCACATACGATAGCCCGATGTCCTTCAAGACCCTGGCCATCTTCTCATCGATAAGGGTGCCGTTCGTGGAAATGACTGCCCGCATACCTTTATCCCTGGCATACATCGCAAGTTCGGGCAGGTCCTCCCGCATGGTGGGTTCGCCGCCTGAGAATAATATTACAGGTGCACCGAAACTTGCCAGGTCATCTATCAGTTCCTTGCCCTGCTGTGTTGTCAGTTCATCTTTATACTCAATATCCCTGGACTGGGCATAGCAGTGTACACAATGCAGGTTGCAGCGCCGGCCCATATTCCAGACCACTACGGGTTTCTTGTCTTTTGAGAACTGCAGTAAGTGTGAGGGAAGTTTTCCTGATTCCCGCCCGTACCTCAGGGCATCGGAAGGTTCAACTGTTCCGCAGTAGAGTTTTGAAATGCCTATCATCTTTATTACACCATTCGTTATTTATTCAATTCTGTAATTCATGTTCGCGATCAGCATCTTCCTTTCGTCATCAAATGTGATATCGATAGAAGATGTATTATCATTTAGGTATTTTTCCACATGGAACGTTACACCTTTCTCGATATGCTTAACATCCCTGGCAATTTCCTTCTCCACGGTTGCAATGCCAAGTTGCTGGCAACAGCCGCCTCCAGTCACTGATAAGCGTACTGCCGGTGAATTCTCCTTTTCAAGTTCAGCTTTTATGAACTCAATGGCCTTATCATCTATAATAAGTTCAGTCATGTTCGATTAAATTCTTTTTTCACTTTATTTATTAGTGCATTAAATGTATACTCATTTGAAATAATATTAACCTGGATTTTATACCTATTTAATGTATTGGCAGTTGGATGTCCTATGGCTGCAACCACCATACCCTCACCATTCAACATCTCTATGACCTGATCTCTTTGCCCTACCTCTGATGCCATTTCAAGGAAATATTGAACCATCATTGAACTGGTAAACACCACTGCGTCCACCGTTTGTTCAACTATTCCCCGGATCAGTTCTTCCTGTGCTTTGCTCCTGGCAGGTCTGGCAATCTCATAAACCTGGGTTTCGAAAACCTCTGCACCCGTGCTTTTCAGTCCTTCCACCAGTACAGGTGCCCCATGTGAACTCCTGGCAATATCTACCAATTTTCCCTGCACATCTTTGCTGATGGCGTCAACCAGCCCCTCTGAACTGTACGACTCTGGCATGAACGATATCTCGATCCCCTGCTCCACTGCTGCTTCCCTGGTCTTGGGGCCTATGGCAATGGTGGTAAGGCGGTTCAGGGCAGTGATGAAGGTGTTCCGGTCAGGCACTTTATCCAGCGTCAGGTCTATGCCATTCGCGCTGGTAAAAATCACAATATCAGATCGTCCCGCCAGAACACGGGAGATAAAACCATCAAAGTACTCATCTTTCTTATCCAGTATCTCTATCATGGGAGCCGATATAACATCAAACCCGGCCTGCTTACATATCTGCATCGAATCCTGTTCGTATCGGACCGGTCGCATTATGGCAACCTTTGGCCTGATGTTCTTATGTACATTGGTCATGTTACTTTTCAAAATTATCTGATCTCACCCAGTACATCATGCAGGGTGACCACGCCGCCTATGATGGTAATGGCCGGGGCCTTTACACCCCTCTCCTGAGCCATTTTGACAATCGTTTCAAGGGTACCCACTGTGGTTCGCTGGTCCGGCCGGGTTCCCCGCTCTATCAGGGCTACAGGGGTTGCAGGGTCTTTGCCGTGTTTTATCAACTCATTCACGTTACGGGGCAGCATGCTGACACCCATCAGGATGACTATAGTACCACTGAACTTTGCCAGTGCATGCCAGTCAAGAGCTGAATCATCCTTTGTCGGGTCCTCGTGTCCAGTGATGAAGGTTACCATACTGGCATGGTCCCTGTGGGTAACAGGTATACCTGCATAGGCAGGTGCCGCAATAGCTGATGTGATACCGGGTACCACTTCTACTTCAATACCCTGACCCACCAGTACCTGTGCTTCTTCACCGCCACGTCCGAACACATAGGGGTCACCGCCTTTTAATCTGACAATATTCTTTCCCTCTTTAGCCTTATCAACCAGGACCTGGTTGATCTGCTCCTGTTTGAGGGTGTGGCTGCCAGCATATTTGCCGGCATCGATCTTTTCTGCCTTTTCGGGCATGCTGGCCAGGATCTGCTCTCCGGGAAGCTGGTCATATACTATGACCTCGGCCTCGTCTATGAGCCTGCGTGCTTTTAGCGTGAGCAGTTCCGGGTCGCCGGGACCGCTGCCTACAAGGTATACTTTGCCCAGTTTTTTGCTGTTCATATGATTTTCTCCGTTTTCTTAAGTTAAAATATAGTTTTTCTTATGGTTCTGGAAGTATGATATAATTTCCTGAATGTAATGAGGGGAGAAGATGATTGCTTCTAAGAGGGTGCTGGTGGAGAGAATACATTAAGGTGTCCAATGGGTTGCTGAAGGCGCTGGTTGAGGTCGGGTATTAGGTGACTTAGCGTGTTTTTGATTTGGAAAAACCGCAGACGAACGCAGATACAGGAATAATTATTACTGAATACTTTCACAATGCTCTATGTAATATTTTATTAATGATGCGTTCTCTTTGCTTATGAAGGGGCACAATACCAAAATCCAGTTATACAGTGAATATATCTTAAATAGATACGACTACAAATCTGTGTTAATCAGTGAAATCCGTGTCTTTTTATATTTCCAGACACTGATTAACACCGATTCACACAGATTTTACCTAAAGTCGGTGTCAACAAAATAACTGATTTTTGGAACAGTGCCGTGTTTCCCTTTTGCATCGATACTATTTCCTCTCCAGGTTCGATTTACATCAATAATGAGTGGATAAGCATTTCCTTTCAATCGAGATACAAAGAAACCCCCATTTTCTTTGATTTTAGCGAAAAGATGATGCTTATAGAATCCAAGGTCGATTAGAAGTATCTTTTCCTTTACCCATGGTCCTATGCGTAGTGTTTTCAATTCATTAGTACTTTCAGCAAAGAGGGAAACACGTTTTGGCCCATCAGCTATTGCACTCACTAGAAGACTTACTTTGACGCCAGCAGCAACTTTTCTAGACCTTGCAGCAGGCCATTTGTTAGAAAGTGTTTCGTGAAGCCGTACAAGTGTACTATCTTGAATTAATACATCTTGAAATTTAGAAAGTCTTTCGTTGAGCGATCTGTTTTGCTCTTGTGCAAGGTGTTCAATAGCGTGAGATACACACTTTTTAAGAAAACTGACAAGCTCAGGGGTAAATCGTTCGTACCAACTTCCATCGCTCAAACTTGTATCAGCCGCCTTTTCATAATCTCTTTTTAAACTGGCCAAAGTCC
Organism: ANME-2 cluster archaeon; assembly: GCA_023544605.1. GTDB lineage: Archaea > Halobacteriota > Methanosarcinia > Methanosarcinales > Methanocomedenaceae > Methanocomedens_B. Next base: position 13,126 of record JAMJFQ010000026.1, read on the forward strand.
GCTGAAGACGTACTCCAAAGCCTAAGACTAATACCCAGAATATGATTACTGAATCGATTTTTCTTTCTCGTTTGATTAATCCCGTTTCTTGAGCTGTTTTTCGCAACCAGTCGGTTGAAAAAACGCTACATAGATCTTGTACTATTATTTGTGAATTCTTTACCATTGCCATCCCCTCAAACAGCAATAACAAATTGCTAATAATTGCAAATGTTCAAAGGGAGTTATTTATTAAAACTTTTTGGGTCAAAAACGCCAACATGGAATAGATTCAATCTCTTAACCGATGACCGATGGGACCATATTAAATGGGATGTTTAATCTCTTCTGGAAAATCAGCTTTATTGGTACAGCCACAATTGGGACAAGTCTTAATTTCAGCACAATGTTCAGTTACTTTGATACTAACAGGCGGTATATCAAAAACCGGTCTTTTTTCAAGGTTTGTAATCTCTACATCTTCAAGAAACATACCACACGTATCACATCTATGTACTTTATGGGATATGGTTACATCAGGATTGTCTACCATTGTTAATGTAGTTCCAGGGTGACCTTCCTGACCACCTGCCTTTTTACCACTTTTTTTGCGTCTGCTTTTTGGTTTTGGATTCTCATGTCTAAAAACATCAGTTTAAGGAGGTTTACTGCTATTGCGACTGTTTTTGTTTCGTTGTTCCTCTAATAATTTATCTCGTTCTTCAAGTACTGCAATTCTCGCAGCCTGTTGCTCTATGACCTTTTGTTGTTCAGCTATTAAAGTGATAACTGCTTCTGGACCAGCTTCATAAACTGTAAGGATCTCATCTCGTTGCATATCAATCCCCTCAGATTAATGGAAACGTTTGGTATTTTAAATGTTACTTTGTGAAGAGGTCATTGTATATTGGTTTTTGGGTTTTGGTATTTAAAAGAGTAAACTATTTAAGGGTGGCTGAATAGTCAATAATAGAGTACTGATATGGATATGAGAACATATCCATATTTTTTCTTTAAGAGGGTACTATGGGAAAATTCAGATGTACAGTATGTAACGGGGAAAGAGTGGATTAAGAGGGATTAGTATGACAAGATACCGCTGTAATATCTGTAACGTTTATGAGTATGATGATACCCGGGGAGATTCAGTTACTAAGATCAAACCAGGAACAAAACCGGAGGATTTTCCTGATGACTGGAAATGTCCTATCTGCAAAGCAAATAAAACCCACCAGATACCCATACAAGAGGAAGTGAAACAAGAATACGTCCAGAGGATCGTCACCAGTCCCCATTGTGATACCAAGAGCAATGTCATGGTATCCTCTGTTAAAATGGAACTGGGAGGATACCTGGGGGAATGGAAACGGGAATGTGATGAACTGGAAACACATATGGCAGATATTCATCAGATATCTGTCACAAGAGAATCCATTATAGAACCCATGAGACCTACCAGGGACGTGATCTCATATGATGATATTCTCATAAAAGGAGCACAACTGGCCAGGATCCCTCTGAACCACGATGAACCGGTCAATACGAGAACGATTATCGGTCCAAAGGCCAAATATCCCCTGGTGATCGAAACGCCGATCTTTATTACCCACATGTCCTTTGGTGCATTATCAAAAGAGGTTAAGATGGCTTTAGCAAAAGGAAGCGCTGCTGTCAAGACTGCCATGTGTTCAGGGGAGGGTGGGATATTACAGGAGTCCTTTGATAATGCCTACAAATATATCTTCGAATACGTACCCAACCAGTACAGCGTCACTGATGTGAATCTCAAAAAGGTAGATGCCATTGAGATCAAGATCGGGCAATCAGTTAAACCAGGCATGGGTGGACATTTACCTGCTGAAAAAGTAACCCAGGAAATTGCAGAGATCAGGGGATTTCCTGAAGGGACCGATATTGGAAGTCCTTCCCATTTCGATGATATCAAAAACAAAGACGATCTTAAAAAGAAAGTGGACTGGCTAAGGGAAAAATCAGGGGGCAAGCCCATAGGGATCAAGATCGCTGCAGGTCATATCGAAGCAGACCTAAAAATCGTTGTCTTCGCAAAACCTGACTTCATCACAATTGATGGCAGGCCGGGTGCTACTGCAGCAGCTTCTAGACATGTTAAACAAGCAACATCGGTCCCGACAGTATTTGCCCTCTCCAGGGCCAGGAAATTTCTGGATAATAACGGTATTACCGATATATCTCTTATCATCACAGGAGGGCATCGGGTATCCCCGGATTTTGCGAAGGCACTGGCAATGGGGGCCGATGCTGTTGCTATTGGAACTGCCGCCTTGATGGCTTGTGCGTGCCAGCAGTACAGGTTGTGTGATACAGGAAAATGTCCGGTCGGGGTTGCTACGCAAAATCCAGAATTACGGGCCAGATTGAAGGTGGATTATTCTGCCAGGAAACTGGAGAATTTCTTGCATGTATCCACAGAGGAATTAAAGGATTTTGCGCGGTTGACCGGGAATAATGATGTCCATGGATTGAACGTGAATGACCTGTGCACGACAAATTCCGAGATTTCAGATCATACAGAAATAGAACATGTATAGACTCCCTACAGGACCACTCAATAAAACCTATTCCTCCCACATATCCACCTGAAACAAGGGGTGTCTATCAATTTTTTATCAAGGTGTGTAAACAATCATTATTATTATCGGTTTTCAAATAAAAATAACCATAAAAAGCTCCATTTCAACTGGGAATCTCAGCCAGCACCTTCTTTACAACGCTTTCATCAACCTGATACACCGTATCCCCAATCACTACCGCAGGCAGTTCCTTGATATGATACTTCAATACCACTTCTGGATGTACTGTTGTATCAATAATACGAAAACGTGCATCGAACTCCCTGGCTGCACCCCTGATAACCTCACTTACCTCAGGTGAGGGGTCTGTTGGCATCACAGCCACCCCACAGGTACAGTCGATACGCTTATACTCCAGTTTCTTGACAAGGATAACTTCCCGTTCCTCAGCCATGGTAATTTTGGTGACCTGCAGGGCATTCCACTGTTAACTCTCAATTTTTCCGCTTATGAAATCCTCGGTCAGTTGGTACGCTTCGCCATCAGGATACTGTACTGGCGGGTACTTCATGAAATATGACGAAGGAGAATATAATATTCCACCAATACCCCTGTCAAGCGCCAGTCTGCAGCACCGTATGGCATCGATCACCACTCCCGCAGAGTTAGGGGAATCCTCAACAGACAACCGCAGTTCCAGGTTCATGGGAACATCACCGAACAGCCTGCCCTCTATCCTGAGATAGCAAACCTTGTTGTCGTTCTGCCACGGCACATAATCACTGGGCCCGATGTGGATATTGTCATCTTCAAGCCTCTCGGCCAGCACTGATTGCACCGACTCTGTCTTGGACGTCTTCTTTGAAGCCAGCCTTTTGCGGTTGAGCATGTTGAGAAAATCCGTGTTACCCCCTGTATTGAGCTGGTATGTCCTGTCTATCTTCACTCCTCGTTTATTGAACAGGTCGACCAGGGTACGATGGGTAATGGTAGCCCCAAGCTGAGCCTTTATATCATCGCCTATTATGGGTATCCCTTTTTTCTTGAACTTCTCGGCCCACTCCGGGTTGCTGGCAATGAAAACTGGCATGTTGTTAATAAACGCCACTCCAGCTTCCAGGGCACAATCAGCATAGAACCTTGTAGCTTCTTCAGAACCCACGGGACAGTAATTCAAGAGGATCTCAGCCTTTGCTCCTTTCAGGATATTAACAACATCCTCCTTAGACGGCTCTTCCTCATCAGCAACGAGAAAAGTGGCCCCGTCCTTATAATCACTCATATGCTCAGATACGCCGTCCAGTACCTGACCCATATTTACTTTCACACCGGTAGCGGGTATATCTTTGTAAAAAACGGTAGTACAATTGGGCCGTTCGAATATGGCCTCTGAAACATCCTTTCCCACCTTCCGTTTATCAACATCAAAAGCCGCCACTACCTTAATGTCATAAGGCAAATAGCCTCCAAGGTCCCAGTGCATGAGTCCATTTATATCCTTGCTGCCGTTATTATTATTATTATTATAATATTCAATTCCCTGGATCAATGAACTGGCGCAATTTCCAAGCCCCACAATTGCAATTTTGATTTTATCCACAAACAATATCCTCCTCGTACTATTATCAATAGGAACGTTCGCCATTATTAAAAATATGAATCACACGTAACGTGTCATAAGTATATGAAACTTGCCTGTTTTTTCCTAATAACATAAACCAACCTTGGTTATAATATCAAATAGTATTTAATTATTTGGAAATAAAGTTAATTAGCTGCCTCATTGATAGTTGATAGTTGATAGTTGATAGTTGTATTCATTATGCAATACAAGAAAA
>JAMJFQ010000026.1:17594-20322 GCA_023544605.1 ANME-2 cluster archaeon
TTGATAGTTGATAGTTGATAGTTGATAGTTGTATTCATTATGCAATACAAGAAAATCCTCCCTTCGGTCGGATTAAATTGAGTACACAAAGTTATACTTTATGTACTACCATAAATCCCTGCCCATGTTCCCATTACTAAACTACCGACCCACCATTTAATACCATCCATTCACATAATTGCGATAAATGCCTGCATTTAGAGTTGAATCAGATTACCAGCCAACAGGCGACCAGGGTCCGGCCATAGAAGCCTTATCCGAAGGCATTCTTACAGGTGACCGGAACCAGACCCTCCTTGGAGTCACTGGTTCGGGTAAGACCTTCACCGTAGCCAAAGTCATCGAAATGGTCCAGCGTCCTACACTTGTCATCGCTCATAATAAGACCCTGGCAGCTCAGTTATACAGCGAGTTCAAGGAATTCTTCCCAGACAATGCAGTGGAATACTTTGTCAGTTATTATGATTACTACCAGCCTGAAGCCTATTTACCCACCACAGACACCTACATTGAGAAGGATGCCCAGATAAATGAAGAGATAGACAAACTCAGGCTAGCCACCACCCGCTCACTCATGGAGCGACGGGATGTGGTCGTAGTGGCCAGTGTATCGTGTATCTACGGCCTTGGCAGTCCGGAAGAATGGCGTGAGATGACCTTGATACTCGATGTGGGCCAGCAGATCGAGCGCAAGGAAATCCTTACAGCGCTGGTGGACATCCAGTACGAACGTAATGACTTGAATTTTACCCAGGGTCATTTCAGGGTACGAGGTGATACGGTAGAAGTATTCCCTGCCATGTCCAACACTGGTCTCCGGGTAGAACTGTTCGGAGACGTTGTGGAACAAATACGTGAGTTCGACCCGCTGACCGGCCATACCCTGCATGACCTGCAGCGTGCTGCCATATACCCTGCCCGGCACTATGTGATGCCTGCCGAGGCTATTGAAAGGGCTATTGGCAGAATAGGAACAGAACTGGAAGTGGAAGTTGAAGTTTTTCGCTCCCAAGGCAAATTACTGGAGGCTCAGCGTCTTGAGCAAAGGACACGGTTCGATATAGAGATGATGCGTGAATTAGGGTATTGTTCCGGTATCGAGAATTACAGCAGGCACATGGAAGGGCGCTCACCCGGGGAGCCGCCCTATACGCTGCTGGATTTCTTTCCCGATGACTACTTAGTGATCCTGGACGAAAGCCATGTTACCCTGCCGCAGATACAGGGTATGCACAATGGGGACCGCGCCCGCAAGGATTCACTTGTACAAAACGGTTTCAGGCTGCCCAGTGCTTATGACAATAGGCCCCTGCGTATTGATGAGTTCCATGAGCGTGTGAACCAGAGCATATTTGTCTCTGCAACACCCGGTGATTTCGAACTGGAACAGAGCAGTAAAGTGGTGGAGCAGATAATCAGACCTACCGGCCTGGTGGACCCTGAAGTTATGATACGGCCAGTGAAAGGGCAGGTAGACGACCTGATAGGAGAGGTCAGGCGCGAGGTGGATGCAGGCGGGCGCGTGCTGGTCACTACCCTGACAAAGCGGATGGCTGAAGACCTGACCAAATACCTGCTGGAACTTGACATCAAGGCCAGGTATATGCACTCTGATATCCAGACCCTTGAACGGGTAGAGATAATACGGGACTTGCGCCTGGGCCAGTTCGATGTGCTGGTAGGTATTAATCTGCTCAGGGAAGGTCTTGACCTGCCCGAAGTGTCCCTTGTCGCCATCCTGGATGCAGATAAGGAAGGGTTTTTGAGGTCTGAGCGGTCCCTCATCCAGACCATCGGGCGTGCCAGCCGTAACGTGGAAGGCAGGGTGGTGATGTATGCCGATACGATAACTGGTTCAATCAAAAGAGCCGTGGATGAGACCAATCGGCGCCGTCTCATCCAGCAGGAATATAATCGCCAGTATCATATCACGCCGCGGTCCATCACCAAGGCCATCCGGGGAGATATTGTACCAAAAGAGGGGGGGGTTGGTGCTGCGATGGTTGATGACATATCTCCTGAAGAGATATTGAATTTAATGATCGACCTGGAAGCCCGGATGCAAAAAGCAGCCAAACAACTTGAGTTTGAAGATGCTGCTGCATTGAGGGACCGGATAAAAGAATTAAAATTAACACTGGAAAATATGGATTGAACTTCTGCCAGGTTACCAACCATCAGAAAAGACACCAGGTCGCGTTACATACGTCAGCATGACAGGGCAATTTTGGGCGTTTAGATTATGGCAATATTTCTCAATATGTTTGGCGTCAGGGAAATAATGGCTCACACTAGCTGTGCATCGAGAGCCTACGAGGAAGATACAAACATAGCTCGTGATAAATCACCCCATATACCTTTCATCTTATTTCGCAATAAACTAATCGCTTTATAGTCTTATTGCACTATTTTTCTATTGAATTATCCCCCAATATCATTTTCGCATTATCGTTATATAAGGGTTTGGATTTTCAAGGTTTTTTGAAATGTCAGATTTTCAGGTTTGAAAACAAATGTTTCGGTTTGGTTGGTAGTTAATCCTGATCACATGCATTTATTTATCAAATACCCGCCAAAATATTCCGTTAGTTATATATCAAAGATGATCAAAGGTAAAAGTAGCAGGGTGCTCAGGAAGGAGTTTCCTCATTTGAAGGAATGGTGCGGTGACCATCTCCGGCTGAAACGTTTCATAGAGCGATCCCGGAACGTGTATGTTCAGATTGTC
>JAMJFQ010000122.1 GCA_023544605.1 ANME-2 cluster archaeon
AAAAACCGGATGCTTTGGATACATGGATAATGGTAAATGGAGAAAATATGATGGAATTTGAAAAGGTTGTCAATGAAAAAGATGTGCTCTGGTTCGAATTTACCTGTCCGTTCTGTTCCCGGTCATACCGTATCAACAAGACATGGGAACGTGTCGATGGGGGAAGTACATGCATGTATGACTACCCGGATGATAACCTTCCAGATGATTTGGATCACTGCCAGCACCTGGTCTCATGGGACAACTCTGAAGGTGGCAGCGATTACAATTGTGAGATCAATGAACTTGAATTATTGACCAGGATGTCAGACCTGCCGTTTCGGGTCTGGGATGTGCTCCAGGAAGTGGTGAACAATGATGGTCTTCCTGAGGGTTGTGAGGTTGGCATCAGGGCATTTTATGTGAACAGCTATATCGTATTTATTTTCTGTAATGACCCGCAAACCCTTGCACATGTGGTGCTGGAAAAAACCAAAGAACATATTCGCAGATATAATGACCTGTATAGTCTGGACGCCGATGACCTTGAGCGTTATTCAGAAATTCTAGTACCTGAATAATCGACCCTGAAAACTGTAAATGGCAATTAAAGGAAGTGGACATATCACCGGAGTGGAAGAACTAATAGAAGTCGTTAGAAGCGAACAGGGGAAGGAAATAATTCACATTGATAGAATTATCGAACAAATGCAGTATCTCGATATAGAAGATGAAAGAGAGGTCCAGACCCTGGTCGAACTATTACAGCAAGAAGACGATGGTTATCTCCGGAGTGTTGCAGCTATGGCCCTCGGAGAAATTGAGAATAACGAGACAATCGAGCCACTTATCCAGGCCTTCACAACAGATGAGGACAGCCTTGTCCGAAGTATGGCAGCACTGGGTCTTGGAAATTTAAAGGTAGAAAGAGCAATTGAACTGCTTATCCAGTCCTTAACAACAGACCCTGAACAGACGGTCAGAAGTGACATAGCATGGGCCCTGGGGGAGATAGGGGATACAAGGGCAGTTGAGCCCCTTATTGCGTCATTGAAAAATGATGAAGAAAGGCGGGTCAGATGCAGCGTGGCACGGGCTTTAGGAGAGATAAGGGACAAAAGGGCTGTTAGCCCGCTGATAAGAGCTCTCAGGGATGACCATAGATACGTCCGGATGGTGGCAGCAAAAGCTCTTGGAAAGATTGGAAATAAAAAGGCAGTTATACCCCTTATTCAGGCATTGAAAGGTGCCTCTCTGGTACATAAGAATGCCATCATTGCACTTGGCAGGATTGGAGACGACAGAGCGCTGCCCCCTCTTGTCGGGATGTTACGTGAACCCTGGGGAGAATATGAAGAGGTCAGGAAATACGCAGCCAGAGCACTGGGGGAAATGAGGAATACCAGGGCTGTTCCCAGCCTTGTTCTAGCTTTGGCAGATGAGGATATTGAGGTTAGCAGGTGTGCAGCCGAGGCTCTGGGTGAGATCATGGATAAAAGAGCTGTTGTGCCGCTTATCTATTTCCTTGAGATGAGCAGTGACGAGATATTCCGCTTGAACGCAATTTCTGCACTTGGACTTATCAACGACAAAAAAGCGGTAGAACCTTTGATAAAGATCCTGTTGATTGATAAAAGCAGTATGGTCCGAATTGAAGCAACCACCGCTCTCATGCTTTTAATGGATGAAAGGGCGATTGAACCACTAATCCAGACTCTACGCTTTGACCCGGATAGTGAAGTGCGAAAGGAAACAATGTTTCCTCTTTGTTTCATTATGAATAAAGCAGCGGTTGAGCCTCTGTCCGACATATTGGTCACAGAAATAGACAGTGAGGTCCGTAATGCTGCAATACATCATTTATCAGTACTGAAAGATGAAAGGGCGGTACCGGCTCTTATCCGGTCTTTTGTGTCAGATAAAGACTCGGAGGTCAGGGAGAATGCTGCGCGGGCCATAAAAAATATTGGGGAGGTCAATGCCCTTGGAGCATTGTTCCAGGAAATGGAAATCAGCGAGGAATGACCTACTATGATGGGGGAGGTACGGATCTGGACCTTTTACGGATATGGTTATGTTGCATACATATTCTGCAATGACCCCGAAACACTGGAGAGGGTGGTGTTTGTAAGGTAAATAAGGTGGTAGATATTGGCATGGAATTTGTGATGGGGGAATTGCTGTCTAAAAAAATGTTACAATATAATAGTAATCTCAATACGAGGTGCCTTCTCATCCCCAGATGCAGCATCAATTAAACCTTTAATGGCATCATATGCTTTGTTTTCCAAAATACCATCTATATGCATGAATTGAACTGCTTTTATCATTGCCCCCTTAAGATGTTCGATGTATTTCAGCCTGCTCTTGAGAAGAGCTGCGTGTTCATCTGAAACATCTTTCATTTCTAATAATTTCTTAATATCTTCAAAACCATCAAGTTTTTGAATACACTTTTTGAGTTCACTTCTGGTACTGCTTAAAATATCCTCACCCTGGCGCAATGAACTAATTTTAAAATCGTTTTGTGTGAGTACTCCACCATCAATAAGTATGTGGCTATTCTGTAATTGAAAAAGTCGATGCACAGTCATTTGAGTTTCCCCCCAAATAGTATAATAATTCTGTATTGTTGAAATCACGTTTTTTCACCTCAAATAGTAAATATGACTGTAATACAGATTAAATTAATTTGACAAAAATCTTCCCATGAACACCTATTAATAATTTTATGGAGGAAGATATTTAATTTTTATGGCGGGATTCTCTGCATATGAATGGAGATATTGATTATGTCCTGCACACCCATGCATATCTTTATATTTTACCCCTGCTAATATATTATAAAATATAATTTTAGCAGGGTTAATATTGTGGTATATATAAGCAGAAACCTGGAGAACCTGATAAAGGAGAATCTTGACAAACCTGAAATAATTGCAATTCTCGGGCCAAGGCAATCAGGTAAA
>JAMJFQ010000027.1:0-2703 GCA_023544605.1 ANME-2 cluster archaeon
GTAATAATCCCTTGCTTTACCCCTTTGAAGATCAGAACATCCCTTAACTTTGACTCATTCCAGTAAATGCTGCTGAGAAGCCAGGTAAGTGCATAATCCTTTTCCAGTGTAGCTACATCGAACCCGGTTTTCCTGGCCTGTCGTCTTAGATCATTTTCGTCCATGTCAATGCCTCATCCAGCCAATCAGTTCTTCTTCTGTCCGGTTTATTATAAGTCCATACTTTTTTGAATATTCCAGTGCTTTTTTCGGGCCGAGAGGATCAAGCCACATATATCCTTTTCCTATCTCAAGGGATATTTTTTCTGCCAATCCCAGCAATTCCAGCGCATAAGAAATCCTCCTGGTAACGACGTTCACGTCAAGTCTTTTTGAATAATCAAACAGCGTCACGAAGTCAAGTTCATTCCTGGAGTTCCATATACCTTTGATTGCTTCATCCAAACCACCACAGTATCCGGGATAGAGCATACAATCTATAATGGTCTTTTCTCTTGAAGATATGTTAAAACTGCCCCCTGCTGCCTTCTCCTCCACAAAACCGAAGAATTTCTTTTTTGCCAGTGTGACAAATTCGAACCGGGTATCTCCGTATTCCAGGTCTCTTTTCCGCTTTGTTGTGGCAATGAAGACCATTTGGGGGACCTGTTCTGTCAACCCCCAATAGTTAAGGGCGTTCCAGAAACCAATGTAATACGTATCTATTATATGTGGAACGATAAGATACGGCACTTCAGCCCAGGATCCTTCATAGCCGGCTCTTGCAGGTATGAGTAAATATTTCCCTTTTTCTATCTCTTCGATCCTTCCCTTTTTCTTTAAGCGGTAAATCACATTCCAGACTGAAGGAGGAGAGGTTCCAAGAATCCGCTTTACATCGTTTGTGGTAAAGATAGATCTATTTTCCTCTTCCACTGTAAACAACAGCTTTAGTTCATTAGCTCCTAATGTTATTTTTTGTGTAATCATAATCTTGTTATAAGAGAGTATTGTTACATGGATATTAATATGTTTCCATATATCACCGTAGGATCTAAGTGGTAACTAATCCATTTAATGTTATAACATAAAAAATATGTATATATTAAGGTAATGGGTTACCTTGTTTCCGATTATTCATAGATAACTATTAATAGGGTTTGCGAAAACGGTTAGTTTTTTCCGTGTATACACGTCTGAAAAAATAGATATAATTATATAGTACTTAGTAAGTAAGTGATTGTCGGGTAAATCCGGGATATTTAATTCATTAAAAGTGGTGAAAAAAAAATGACACAACTAAATCCGTTTGAAATTTCACAAATACAATTAGATGAGTGTGCAGAGATTCTTAAGCTAGATCCAAATGTAAAGGCAATTCTAAGAGTCCCGATGCGTGAAATGCATTTGTCTTTACCTGTACGTATGGATGACGGCAATGTCCGTACATTTCCCGCATACAGGGTTCAATACAATAATGCAAGAGGTCCGACAAAAGGAGGAATTCGATTCCATCCGGATGAGACCATCGATACCGTGCGTGCCCTTGCAGCCTGGATGACATGGAAGTGTGCGCTGCTAAATCTCCCTCTTGGGGGAGGTAAAGGCGGAGTGATCTGTAATCCTAAGGAAATGTCTGAAGCTGAATTGGAACGTTTAAGCAGGGCTTACATCCAGGCTTTGCACACGTTTATTGGTCCTGATATTGATATCCCTGCACCTGATGTCTATACAAATCCGTTAATTATGGCTTGTATGATGGACGAGTATTCAAAAATTGAAGGTAAGAGCGTATTCGGTGTTATAACTGGTAAACCATTGTGCGTTGGCGGCAGTTGTGGACGGCAGGATGCAACGGCCAGGGGCGGTTGCTATACCATCAGAGAAGCTGCCATAGAACTTGGCATGGACCTTCATAATTCTAAGGTTGCGATCCAGGGTTTCGGGAATGCTGGATATTACGCCGCATCACTTGGTAACGCCCTTTTTGATTGTAAAATTGTGGCTCTCAGCGACAGCAAGGGTGGTATCTACAACAAGGAAGGACTTATTCCCGAAGCTGTTTATGAGCATAAGGCCAAAACCGGTTCAGTAATCAATTTCCCTGGCTCCGAATCTATTACCAATGAAGAACTGCTGGAACTGGATGTGGATATACTTATCCCGGCAGCTTTGGAAAATGCGATCACAGACAAGAATGCCGGAAACATCAAAGCAAAAATTGTTGCCGAGTTAGCCAATGGTCCGACCACACCCGAAGCAGACGCGATTTTGTATAAAAATGGCGTGCATGTGATACCTGATTTCCTGTGCAATGCCGGCGGAGTGACAGTATCCTATTTTGAGATGGTACAGAACAAGTATATGTACTACTGGGATGAAGGTGCGGTTCATGAGCGTCTGGACAGAAAAATGACTGAATCATACCACTCCACATCTCATGCCTCCAAAAAATATGGCATTAATATGCGGCAGGCAGCATATGTGGTTGCTGTAGAACGTGTGGTCGAAGCAATGAAACATCGGTGTTGGATATAGGACTATAAATCGGTTGAAAACACAAAAAATAATACGAGACGTTGCTCATTTTTTATTTGAGCAACGTCATTTATGCCCTGTATATTAAGCCAAAATAGTTTCTGTCTGGTATAAGATCTCTTCAGCTTCCTGCCGATATGCATCCATTACATATGGTATGCCCGATACCTTGGTAGCATCTTCGGT
>JAMJFQ010000027.1:2803-6842 GCA_023544605.1 ANME-2 cluster archaeon
TTTCTTGGTTTTTTGAGTTCCTTATCACAGTAGATTGTTGAGTGGTAGACGTAGTGATTTTTGCCTATTACTTTTATTTCAAGGCACTTTGTGCCTTGCTCTCTCTGCACTCCTAACCAGTTCTGTGCCCATGTATCCATATTCAATAATTAGGGAATAGTGGTATATAAAGGCATAAAAATAATCGAGTGGAGACGAAAACAAATTAAAAAATTAAGATCAGATATGCCCTATTTCAGCGGAGTTAAGGTTTAAAAGATTCACTTTTGGGATTTACCTGCGGAATATAAGATAAATGTCCACATTATACTATTGTATTAATATCTTACAAATTGTAAAGGTTATTTCATGAATTCTGCAGAAAAAGTCACACGTTCAGCCTTTGAATCAGATGAAGTATTCCGGGAAACCCTGTCCAAGGTCATCAAGGACGACCTTGATATGACAGCCGCTGAGTTCAGTGAGATATCTGGTATACCTGCCAGTACACTATACAAGATACTCTCAGGTCACCGCGACCCCAACATGAGAACTGTCAGGGAGATAGTAAGGACGATAAAGAAGATAGAAGGAGTAGAACATGGCGAGTTCATAGCGGTCATTGCAGCCAGACCGGTGCTTGACAGTATTATAGAAAAAAAAATGAATATCGATGGTCAGCTGATAACGATCCGTGAATATTCAGCCACATCAATGGAGGAGGCGATCGTAGCTGCCATAAGGGCGGAACGTGATGGTGCCACCTCACTGGTTTGTGCGCCCATCGTCAGCCCGACCGTTGAAAAAGTACTGACCATTCCCGTAGCTACAATAATGCCGCGGGAGAGCCTGATAACTGCTATCAAGCTGGCCGCAAAAAAAATGAGATAGCTATTCTACGTTCTGTATCAGGGTCAGTATATCCTGATATTCCTGTTCCACATCAATATGGATCGTGAAAGTATCTGAACTTATCATATCAGTCGGGACACCCAGCACAAGATCTTCGGCGGGTATTATTCCTAACACAATAGTGGTCGTACCATCTCCACTCCATGAGGCCAGAACGCCCCGTATCTTGACCGAGACGATATCACCATCTTCTGTTTCAATGTAACCCGCATAGGACCGGGCAGTAACGTTGGAACCGCTGCTCAGGGTAACTGTCTCTTCTCCCACATCATGGAAATCCTGGATGGCACTTTTTTGTGCCATGTTCTGTATCTGGCCATCAATGATGCCCATGAGCACCGATTCTGGTATGGATATGCCGGCCGGGAGCGCCAGTCGTAGGGTAAAGAACTGCGAGGTGAACTGGTCCTCTCCTGATTGCTCACCTGAACCTTCATACGCACCAAGCAACCCGTCAAACTGACGTCCAATATCTTCCATCAAGTTCTCATCATGATATGTGACCATGGCAGTGTTAATTACGATCTCTACCCCACCCACATCCTGGACCATGCTATCTTTCTGGATCTCTCCTGATCGCACCCATCCCAGTTCCTCCAGAGTGGCCTGGTTCACAGTGGCGGGTATGGCCTCCTTTGTTTCCAGGCATCCTGGAATGAGTATAGCAGTAATTAGGCATACAATCATCAAATACGTAACTTTTTTCATAAAATCACCTGTTGCTAAATAATGAAGTACTATTATTATAAACTTCAAGTATAATTACATTTGCAGGAAAAATATTATGGAATTCAATACCACCCATCCCATCAACAATAATTACCTTTTGTTGAGTCGTGCCGAGGATGTGCACGTATCGATGCTTGCCAGGCAGTTGATGGATGTGGATTTTGAATGTACGGGATGCGGGGAATGCTGTCGCTCCCACCTGGGGGATAATAGTGTCATTGTTTTTCCTGATGAGATACAATTAATAATGGAAACCCAAAAACTTGGCTGGAATGAGATTTGCAGGCCTTCTACACCCCAATTCATGGACAGCAGCGGCACTTTTCACTCTTTTGAATGGGAATTGATAAAGCATAGCAGTGGAACGTGTAAATTCTTGCAGGAGAACTGCACCTGCAGCATATATGATTACAGACCCTGGATATGCAGGACATATCCATTTTACCTGGTGTTCGAGTATGCTCAGATAACCCCCCTACTCAGCATATCAGAATGTGAGGGAGTCGGTGCGGGTTCTTTTAGCAAGGAGAGTGCGATAGAGATGGCAACGTTACTAAAAGAGCGGATCATATCGGAAGTTAAAGAAGAGATACAGTTACTGGAACACCTAAATGGTTATGAAGACTGGGTTTTGGTCAGGAACGACAGCATAGAAAAAGGAGTGAAAACTGATGTTGCAGTCCACGACAGCCGCGGTTTAATATTGGTAAGTGGACATGATAAATGGTAGCAGGGTAGATAATTTCTATTAATTATTCCCATGAAGGTTAATTGTTTTTGTTAAATTGAGTAAAGTTTTAAATAACATCAAGTAATTTTAGGTTATTGTGAATAAAATGAAAATTAGAGTCGTAAGTTCAAAGGATGAGATTGATACGCTTGATGAAAAGGAAGAGATGATACATCTTACATTCAGACCTTCAAACAAGGATATAATGATTCTTGCAAACAAGTGTTCCAAACTCAAGGCCATTCATATCGCAGGTTCGTTCATGAAAACGGTTTCGGAATCCACCAAAATGTTCCTTGAAATGAAAAACATATCCCTTCTTGAAGGAGATGTGTGGGGACACCGTAAGGACATTAACGAATACTATGAAGTAAACCCGGCATTTTTTGATAAAGTTAAAACGATGCGCAGTGAAGGTTTATCAGACGAACAGGTAGCTGATAAACTTGGTCGTGAAAGTCGCTTGGATCAGGACCTGATCAAATTCCTGATAAAATAAATCCTTATCCCAACTTAATTTAAGGTAGATTACCTTCACCGCTCAGCTCATGCTGGCGCTCGATGCTCATCTTAATGAGTACCTTAAATATATTTTTCACTTCACCACCATCGAGTCCACATTCAGTAGCGATATTAGCAACCCTTTCCATGACCGCCCTGTTCTGGCCTTCGTCATTGATGGGTTTGCCTTCAAGTTTTTTTGCATCAAGAACGTCCTTTGCCAGATCGGTCCTTTTTCCTATTAATGTAACAATATCTTTATCGATGGCTTCGATCTCAGTCCGGATTTGCGAGAGTTTTTTCATTGCCGATCACTTCCTACCTATCTGGGCACCATTATTATTTACTTTTGTCCTTATGACATTGCCATCAAGCTCAGACCAGGCATCTATTACCCGTCCAGCCATCTCTCCATGTGCCAGTGCTGTATATGCAGGTCCAGTACCCGATAGACTGACGCCCTTAACCCCTGCCTCAAGTGCCATTAGCATAGGTTCAGTTTTATAACCAAGGGCACTACAGTATAAAAAACCATTAAGTGTCATGGCCTTTTCATAATCTCCCTCGATACACAGTTCATATGCCATATCCACCCAGGGTGCCACAAGCCTGGACCGGTTCACGTCAGTATTTGAACTATATGCTTTTTTCCGGGGTGCATAGATTATTACTTCAGATTCCATCACATCCCTGGATATCAGGGATAATTCCTTGTTATCGGTGACCACTACGCCCCCCAGCATGGAGGCTGCTGCATCATCAAAGGCCCCTGTAATGGTTACACCAGCATCCTTAGCACCCTGTACTCCCAGGAGGGCTGAGTCCAATGGTTCCATGCTCTCACCGATAGCATCCAGGGCTGCTAACACTGATGCATTGGCTGCCGCACTGCTACTTTTAAGACCCGATGCTATAGGCACTTCGCTGGAAGTACTTACTAAGGCGCCACCCTGGTGATCGAATTTATCAAACACCAGTTGAACGCACCGCTCGATAAGTCTGGCATTTCCTCCACCTTCAATGGTGCCTTTTATTCCACCACTACTGTGCAATCTTACTTCTGCACTGGTCTTAAGATCTATACCGAAAGCTGAACCTTTCCATGTGGCAATGGCATTGATCACTGTTCCTGCACCCAGAGCGGTTGCGTATCCTGTTGAGGTCATAATGTTAGTATGATTCTGGTAT
>JAMJFQ010000027.1:6942-19844 GCA_023544605.1 ANME-2 cluster archaeon
GTATGATTCTGGTATAATTGTGATATTACTATGATATACCTTACGTATCATCAACTGCAGGCACAGCCTTCTATGTTAGCGAATTTTTCGTAGACCGGGCAGTTAATGTACGTGTCGCTATTTGAACAGTACGTTTCTAATTCATCGGGTTTTGGTTTATAGAACTTCGGGTCCAGTTTACACCATACACCTGAGATGTGGGGGCATCCTTGTGTCAAATAATTCACCTCTTAAGAGTTAGATTGTTCAGATAATATAAAGCGGCATGATACATAAGTTTCAACTCAATTTGTCCCTAATCAGTATTGCATTTTTCAACCATATCTGAACCGTATTCCATCAATTCCCTGGCACGTTTGGAAGATTTTGATTCCGCATATATCCTGATTATGGGTTCGGTGCCACTGGGCCTGATCAGTATCCATCCGTCAGGATACCAGACCTTTAGACCATCAGTATCATCCACGTTCTGATCCTGTTCATTTAGGGCGGTGGCTACTTTCTGCACCACTTCATCCAGGTTGCTACACTGTATCTTAGTCTTGATGTTATGATATTCAGGAATTCCGCTCTTCAATTCAGAGAGTTTCTTGCCGCCTGCAAGTATCTCCAGCATCCTGGCTGCGGTCATTGCACCATCACGGCAGTACTGGAATTCTGGAAATATCAGTCCACCGTTGCCCTCGCCCCCGAACACAGCACCTGTCTCTATCATCTTGCGTGCCACATCAATACTACCCACAGCGGTCCAGATAAGTTCGCCGCCCATAGATTCGGTCACGTCTTTGATTCGCAGGGAAGAACTTACCGGTGTGACCACTTTACCTTTGTTATGGCTTAGCACATGCCCCGCCATAATGGCAAGCAGGTCCTCTTCATCAAGGAACTCACCCCTTTCATCCACGAAAGCCACCCTATCGGCATCCCCATCATGAGCTACCCCAAGGTCTGCACCCGATGATCTGACCATATTCATGAGGTCTGTCAGTACGTCTTTTGTAGGTTCTGGCGCTCTGCCAGGGAATGTACCATCGGGTTGGGCATTGAGTGTAATCACTTTACATCCCAACTCCCGCAGTAACAACGGGGTCACTTCACAACTGGCACCGCAGCCCGGGTCCACCACTATTGTAAGTCCTGCGTTGCGGATTGCATCTACATCCACCAGTGATGTTATGGCATCCATGTATGTCCGAAGAGTAGTAGAATCCCTGGAGAAACTGCCGGTCTGGTCCCACTCTGCTGCATGGAATTGTTCTGAGAAATATATCGTCTCGACTTCTGCTTCACCGCTGCGGGAGAACTCTGTACCGTCCCCGGCTATTATCTTTAATCCGTTATATTCCCTGGGATTATGGGAGGCGGTTATCATCACACCGGCATCAGCATAGCTGCGTACATAATACTGGAGGGCCGGGGTCGGCAGCACTCCCACATCAATGACCTCAAGTCCAGTGGACAGCAGCCCGGCAATGGCTGCGCTTTCCAGCATTTCTCCTGAGATGCGGGTATCCCTACCCACTGCCACCCTGCCGCCTGTTTGGTGGCGCTGCATGTACGTGCCCAGGCTCTTTCCCAGTGCCAGGGCCATATCAGCGGTCATTTCCTTATTAGCGATTCCTCGAACACCATTGGTACCGAATAATTTCATATTCCTATCACATCTCCAAAAAGGGATTTCAGACTGAATAAATGTTTTTACGGATGCTCGTGCACCCAGAATTTTCCTGAGGTCGTATGTTCTTTTTTCCATATCGGCACTTCTGATTTTACCCTCTCGATCGCGTCTGAAAGTGCGGGGAACAGTTGTTGCCGGTGCGAAGTCGCCACAACGATATACACGATATCCTGTCCCGGTCCGATCCACCCGGTCTTGTGGTGTATCCTTACTTCCTGTACGCCTTCTTTGTTCTTCAGGTCATTTTCGATAAGATGCATCCTGTCACCTGCAATTTTTTCATGTGATTCGAATTCCAGGCTTTCAGTCTTAATATCCCCGGTCTTTTGCCTGACAATGCCAGTAAAACTTCCGATAGCTCCAGTTTCTTTGATAAAGGGATTATGTTTCACACTGTATATAAGGGAGTCCAGGGTATGGTATTCAGGCTGCTGTTCGATGATGTTGATCAGGTCGGATATTTCTGTATCTGTCAGGCTGGCAGGGTCGCCGCTAATATTTTTTACTATTCCATGCAGTTCCAGGTCGCCCAATGCGATCTTAGGTAGGCGGCTGTCCTTGAATCCTTCCACTACCGCATAGTCTATCCCGCTGTTCGCCAGTTCGTCCAGGGCGTTCTCAAGGGTTGCTCTGGGAGTGAATGTAGCAATACCTGATGGTGTCACACCTACCACCACACTAGCACCGGCTTCCATGTGCCTGCGTGTATCGGTACCTTGTGGATTGAACTCATGGTCTGGTAAGTGTTTTATCGTACCAGTACGACCGCGTTTTTCTAATTCCCTGACCAATCTCTCCACAAGGGACGTCTTACCCGATTTCTTGTGACCTGCCACTGAGATAATCTTCATGAATGATTCAATGGTAACTTCATCTATTAGACTTTGTGTTTTATAAGGATGGAATGACATCTTTAAACTGGATGCGGCGAAAGACAGCGACCATGGGACAATACTGCGAAGTACAGTATAATAAGGCACATTGGGAACTATTAAGAACACTCAGGGAAAAAGCGGCCAGTGTTTTATATACTCTGGAGGGGGCCGGATTTGAGTGTTTTGTCCACGGCAGCCTTGCCAGAGGTGATGTATCACCCGGCAGCGACATAGATATTATTATTCCCGGTGTTGTACAATCATTCAGGGTGGAACTGGCACTGGATGATATTGGGATCACGGCCCGAAAACTGGTGCAGGCCACACCAGGCGCCATGGTTAAGGCACATATATACATCCCCGACAACACCACGGTCACGTTCCCACTAGTACAGCCAAACGACAGGGAACTGGATTTTTATGCCTTTGGTGGTATGATAGGAATAAAGGGATTGGAGGACATCATCACAAACCGCGTTCCGGGAGTGGATAAGCGGCTGATGTTGATCGAGCCCACAGCCGAAGGTCATGCAGAAACACCACTTTCAGACCTATCGTCAGGTGTGGTGGCAAAGAAGATAGGGGTGGGGCAAGGAATAGTAGATGAGAGGATACGGGTACTGCAAAGGCGGGCAAGGGTGGGTACCACAGGGGTATATCTCGATAGGTTGCTCTCTCCCACCGAGGGGTTCGAAGCTGTGCTTGAGGAAATTGTTGCATCTGATTCACTTGTGCGTAGGCGGGTGAAAAGTAAAAAAAGGAACTAAGAATGAATGATCAGGACATTTTCTGCCATTTTGGCACAATAACTGTAGATTCCAGTAATAGCCCCCATTCATTCCATATATGGATTGAATGACCCTGGTCTTATTATGAAGACCAAAAGCCATCAATTAAAAAAGTTGAATTTTTCAGGTTATTAGTCTACTAATTCTGCAATTGCGAATTTACGCATTACTTTATTGACTTTAATGGTGACATTGTCTCCAACCTTTGTACCAGGCACAAAGATTATGAAACCTTCAACTTTGGCGACACCGTCGCCTTCTCTTGCTAAATCTTCTATCGATACTTCATAGGTTTCTCCGGCTGTTACCGGAGCACTGTATTCTTGATTTCCGAACATACTACACATCCTTAAATTTGATTATCAACTATCCTGGTAAAAACCCGTAAAAAAACGTTATAGACGTAAACTTCCACAAATCCTTATACCTAAACAGTTTCAAATCTTCAACATCTCTATGTCCTGCGGGTATTTAAAATTTTGCTAATTTATGGTAGAGGTATATGAATTGTTCATTCGAATACCAAATCTGAAAAACAATTGGTCTTTATCCATCCTATTTGGTAAATAAGTGCTGCCATATTTGACAGGCAAAATCCAAATAGGATTTTATTCACATTTTTTATTTCGTTTTGCATTTACTTCATTATCCAATGAAGTAATCTACTCGACACATTTTTTAAGGTATTCGTTGATACAAACGAGAATTAATTATCTGCTTCTTCTATCATGTTATTTAAAGGCAAGCATTGTAGGGAAGCTATTCCATCCATCACAAAATAGAATCATAATGGATATTTAATAGTATCGGTAACAAACATCTATTATTATTCTTAAATGATGTTTTACTGTTCCCTTCCTGAAAAATATCCCACTATTGCCCTGATACCAACGATGGCACCTAACAGGATGATCTCTTTGCCTTATTTGTTCAGGGAATATCCTATTTTTCCACAGCCTATCTGTGCAGCATACTTAAGGTGTACAACAGGATCTACACTCCACACATTGGTTATACTTGTGCCATACTGTCTCATATTCCCATTGATCAGGTCCACGGTAGCCGCATCGATTGCCACCGGGTCGGTAGATGCTGTAATACCCACATCCTCTGCAAAACGGGGAGCAGAGAAATTGAAACAGTCACATCCCGGGGTCAGGTCATATATCCAGTTGATGTACCCTATCCTACCTGACAGGCACTTAATGGGGCCAAATGCCGCCTCACCCAATCGTTTTTGCATCTCCACATCCACATTTTCAGGAGCAATGATGGCTTCCTGCGGGCACGAGTCAATACATGCCAGTTCCCCACGGCACAGGTTCCAGTCGACCCGGACCTGGGTATCACCTAATACCAGGGCGTCCCAGGCACAGATATCAATGCATTCGCCGCAAGCGATGCATTTTTCAAGGTCAATGGTAGGTCTGCCCACTTCATGAACCCTGGTTTTACCTTCCTTATCCAGGCATCCCATGCCCAGGTTCTTAATAGCGCCCCCGAATCCCGAACCTGGATGACCTTTGGCATGGGATAACACAATCATGGAATCAGCCTTTGCAATTGCTGATGCCACGGTGATGTCTTTCAGCACTGAACCACCGATTTCCACATGTACAGCATCATCTCCGAGCAGTCCATCTGCTACTATAAAAGGAGCGTTCATGCTGGCCTGGGTAAAGCCGTTCATGGCGGCAGCCCATATCAATTCTGCAGCATTGAGTTTCATACCTTTGTACAGGGTGGTGGTATCAGTGATAAAGGGAATACCACCTGCATCCCTGACCAGATCCACTACAGTGCGCACCAGCACAGGTCTGATATGGGTGGTATTGCCATATTCGCCGGGGTGTATTTTAATGGCCACAATATCGCCTTGATTGACTGGTGATATTTTAGGGAACAATTCTTTCATTTGCGCTAGCTGATTGGTTTTTGCTCCCACGTCCTTTGCTGGCTTAAAAAATACATCTTTTGTCATAATACCAGTCCTTCAATATTGATAGATGAAATAGTTTTATCATTAAACGTTAGTTTGCACAGAAAAAGTTAAATTGAATAGTCCTATTAAGATTTAAATTTATTATTATCCGGAAGTGACAATGCCAAATGCGGAAAATGAAGAATATCGATGACGGTGCGGGCTGGAAAAATGAAAAATCCAAAGAACTCTACGGCATTGATAACTGGGGAAGCGGGTATTTTGACATAAACCGCAAAGGCAACCTGTTGGTGAAACCTGATAAGGGTAAGCATAAGGTAGAGATTCTGCAGGTTATCGAATATCTGAAAAAGAACCGGATAAAGCCGCCCATACTGCTTCGTTTTCCTCAGATACTTGAGAGCAGGATAAGTGAATTATATGATTCATTCGGCCGTTCCATTGATGAGTTCCAGTACCAGGGCTCCTATAAAGGCGTATTCCCCCTAAAAGTAAACCAGCGCAAGGATGTGGTGGAAGAGATAGTCAGGGTTGGCAGGAAGTACAACTACGGGCTTGAGGCAGGCAGTAAACCTGAACTCATAGAGAGCCTGTTCTTCAAACTAAACCCTGAATCGTTGCTGGTATGCAATGGGTACAAAGATAAGCATTATATTAAGACAGCCTTGCAGGCCACCCATTTCAGGAAGAACATCATACTGGTGATTGACCAGCTTAACGAGATACACGATATCATAAAACAATCCAAAAAGCTGGGTGTCAAACCCTGTCTGGGCATCCGCATACGGCTGTATTCAAGGGGAAGCGGCAAATGGGTCGAGTCAGGGGGCGAAGCTGCCAAGTTCGGGTTGACCACCGGCGAATTACTCAGCGCAATTGAGAAACTTAAAAGCAACGACATGATACTGAACCTCAAGATGCTGCATTTCCATATCGGCTCCCAGATAACAGAGATTCGGCGGATACAGAATGCGGTAAAGGAGGCATCCCGGATATACGCCGAGGTTAAAAAGCTCGCTCCTGAACTGGAATACTTCAATATTGGCGGGGGGCTGGGTATTGATTATGACGGAAGCAAGACTTCGTCCGATGCCAGTGCTAATTATGCAATGCAGGAATATACCAACAATGTGGTGTTTACCCTAAAGGAGATATGTGACGAGGAAGGTATTGAACACCCGACCATTATATCAGAGAGCGGAAGGGCAGTGGCTGTATATCATTCCATGCTTATCACCAATCTTGTGTATGAGAAATCCATAATACATAATGTGGATTTTGAGGTCACAGAGGACGATTCTAATGTCATCCAGAAATTCCAAAGCTGTTTTAATGAGATTACGGTGAAGAACTATCGTGAATATTTCCATGACAGCCTGGAGTATAAGGAAGAACTTATCAATATGTTCAACCTGGGCCAGTTGGACCTGGCAGAGAAGGCTAAAGGAGAAACATTATTTTTCAATATATGCCAGAAGATACACAGGTTTATAAATCAGACCGGGAACGAATCGGAAGAGTTCGATTATGTTCGAAAATTAATGTCCAAAAAATATATTGGAAATTTCTCGCTGTTCCAGTCCATGCCGGATTTCTGGGCTATTGGCCAGTTGTTCCCAATCGTGCCCATACAGAAATTGAACCTGCAGCCTGAGTGTGTGGGTACCATACTGGATATGACCTGTGATTCTGATGGCGAGATAGATCGGTTCACTGATGTAATGGACGTAAAGGAAATGCTGGAGTTGCATTCACTTGACAAGCAACCCTATTATGTAGCCGTACTTCTCCTTGGGGCATACCAGGACGCTATCGGTGACCTCCATAACCTATTCGGGGCTGTGCATGAGGTCCATGTTGTGGTTAAGGATGAAGATGAATGGGATATCAAGAAGGTCATCAAAGGGGATAATGTGAGTTCTGTGCTGAAAATGCTGCATTTTAACAGACCTGGCCTGGTGAAGAGTATCGAATCATCCATACAAAAGGCAGTTGATGAGGACGACCTGAATCCCCTGACTGCGAAGAGCATACTGAATAATATGAAAAAAGAGATCAATGATTATACGTATCTTGATTTTTAGTGGTGGTCTTCATGAATAAAGAGCATTTTACCCATCATCCCACTGTGCCTATGGATGTGAAGGACAGGTCCGTCAGTGAGATCACTCTTGCCATGACCGAGACCGGGTTTCAGGGCCGCAAACTGGGTGAGTCAGTGGAGGCGTGGGTCCATATGTTACAGGAGGATGGTGTCACCATCATGATGGGGCTGTCAGGTGCCATGGTGCCTGCTGGTATGAGGGGTATTATCACCTACCTTATCAGGCACAGGCTGATTGACTGCCTGGTATCAACAGGTGCTAATATCTTCCACGATATCCATGAGAGCCTGGATAGGAAGCACTATGTAGGCACTCACCTGGCGAATGATGAGAATTTGTTCAAGCATGGTATTGACAGGATTCATGACGTGTTCGCGGTAGAGGAGGAGTTCAGGGAGGCGGACCGGCTTATTGGTGATTTTGGGGCGTCCCTTGATAATGACAGGACATATTCATCCAGGGAGTTCATCTCACTGCTGGGAGAGCGGGTAAAGGAGATGGGCGGGCGGAGTGATTCCATTATTGTGAGCGCCTATGAGCATGATGTGCCTATATACATACCCGCGCTGACCGATTCATCCATTGGTATCGGGCTGGTGTATGCCCGCCGGCATGGGCACGAGGTGATGGTGGACCAGATAAAGGATGCGGATGAGATTACACAGATCGTAGAGCAGTCCAGAAAGACGGGCGTGGTGTATGTAGGCGGCGGGGTGCCCAAGAACTTTATCCAGCAGACCGAGGTGATAGCATCCCTGATGGGCGGGGATGTGGAGGGGCACGATTATGCCATCCAGTATACTACGGATGCACCCCACTGGGGCGGGCTGTCCGGGTGTACATTTGATGAGGCTGTGTCCTGGGGTAAGGTGGCCGGGGGTGCCAGGAAGGTGCAGGTTTTTGTGGATGCCACTATTGCGCTGCCGATTGTGGTGCATGCGCTGCGAGAGCGGATGGAGGGTGTGGTGCGCAGGGGGCCGGTGTTCGATTGGGGTGAGGATGGGTTGAGGGTGCGGTATGGGTGAGGATTGAATAAATAATCCCTTATTCAATTATAACTTAATTTCAGGAACTGGTTTAGCAGATCATTCATTTCTGGAAATTCGTTAATATTTTCGCTTGTGAATCTGGTATCATTATTTACTTTTATAAGTTCATGCTGTCTAAGGTAAATATAATACATAAAATCAACCACTGGCTGGTAATTCCCTTTGTTGCCTTCTGCAACCGCATCCAGGTAAGCGTTTCTGTCTTCCAGGCCAATGTAGAGTTTTGGATAATCGTTTTTCTCGAGAACAAAATTCAGCAGTGCCCTGGCCACCCTGCCGTTCCCGTCCACAAAGGGGTGTATGGTGACAAATTTTGTATGCAACAACAATGCAAGCTCAAATGGGTGCATATTTTTCCTGTGCTGTCTGTACCATCCGGTTAATTGCTTCATTAATTCAGGGATCTCAAAAGCCGGGGGCGGCTCATGTTCAGCTTTTTCGATCAGGATTTGTATCCGGCGATAGTCTCCGGCAGACTCAAGCAACTGCTCCATGATCATGGCATGTATTTTCTGGATGGTCTTTTCTGATAGGTCTCCTTCAAAGTTGACAAGAAATTCGGCGAGTTTCTTGAAGTTGACTATTTCGTAAACTTCTCTGAGCGATTTACCTGCCGGGGTTACGCCATGTTCAAGCAGTTCATTGGCCTGTTTTTGTGTGATGGTATTTCCTTCTATTGCAGTTGTTCCCTGCACATAGTGGGCAAAGACCGAATTATTATAGATTTTTAGTTCATCGGGAAATTGTGACTTGAAAAGGAGGTAGTTATAATGGATCAACTCTAATCGGTGTATTTTTTTGTTATCTAAATATTGATGAGACTTATTTGTCCAGGAGTCAATGAAGTTAGTTAACCTGATAATATGTAATTTGTTGAGTTTGGCCATAAAGTCTGAAATGGTCAATTTTTCAAATCTGCCAACATATAGCAGTTTAGATATGTTTTTATTGTTAACTTCATCTTTATATTTTATATAAAGGTATTTTTTGCCTTTAATATTCTTTATTTCCAGTTTTTGCATAATATATTATGTTAACGTAATATTTTAAAAATGTATTGTTTCAGGTTAACGGTTTCTGAATGGTATGTTCAATGTTATTTCTGTAACTTAGTATGTTCCGAGGGAGATTTGGACCCGAGTTTAGGGGTGAACAGAATATCCTAAATTATTTCCATGTCCTGGAACAAGATGCCGGATGCTGCGAAAAAGGTGAAGGTGTCCGTTTCATTATGTGGCCATGTGACACAATATATTTTAATGGCAGTTCAACGAATCAATGACTCTTGGGAGACCATGCACCTCTGGTGCATGTGTCGTCATTTCCCCAATAAATCGATGATTTCATCTCGATTATTTAATAATTCGTTATCTTAAGGCAAAAAACCATGTTCAAATATGGTAATCGTTTTTTTTTTGATATATCTGTTTTTATATTGTTTTGGATAAATATCACCTTAATTTAACAAATCTTATTTCATTTGACTTGTTTCTACGTATTAGTAATCTTCCAAAACGTTCCAAAATATCAAATCGGGGAATACGTTTTTCATAAGATAAGACAAAACCAAACATCCCAGCTTAAATAATATCAGTTTTACTTCAACTATATTGCAGAGATTTCATTATTTACTGAAAATTGAAATATTTGGGAGGAACTGAACATGGAACAATGTAAAATTGATTTTTCATCGATCCCATGGGAAATGCCGGCAGCAGTTGTCAGATTTAAAGTTTATAGACACAACGGCATACAATTACGTTTAGTAGAGTTTACTGATGAGTTTACCGAAACCGACTGGTGTACCAGAGGACATATCGGCTATATTCTGGAGGGGCGGTTGGAAGTGAATTTTAATGGGAACGAGGTTGTGTTCAATGCAGGGGATGGAGTATTTATCCCAGCAGGTGAGAAAGATAAACACATGGGCGGCCTCTCACAAAAGTCGTGAAGGTGATCTTTGTGGAAGATGTCTGACCATATATTGCTGAAAATTCCGGGCCTGGACAGCTTTGAAAAATCAAAACCTGTAAAGAATTAAATAATCCCGTATCCTAAGGTACAATAATGAAACTCGGCGCTTTGTTTTCAGGTGGAAAGGATAGCACGTTTGCTCTCTATCTGGCAAAAGGATGCGGCTATCATGTATCATGCCTGGTATCCATCTTTTCCAAAAACCCTTACAGCTACATGTTTCACACACCCTCCATCTCAAAAGTAGAACAGCAGGCTAATGCAATGGATATTCCCCTGTTGATCCATGAGACCGAAGGGGAAGAAGGAAAAGAACTGGTCGATCTTGAAGCGGCTATCAAAAGGGCAATGGAACAATACCAGATCGAAGGAATTATTACAGGAGCCATTGAAAGCATATACCAGGCATCAAGGATACAGCGAATCTGTAATGAACTGGATATCGAGTGTTTCAACCCCCTATGGCAGAAAGACCAGTTCGAGCTGCTTGAAGACCTGATACAAAGCAAGTTCGAAGTAATAATAACCGCAGCAGCAGCCTATCCCCTTGATGCTTCCTGGCTGGGCAGGAAGATAGACCGGGATTTTATCAGGCAGATAAGACCACTGCATGAACAATACAGCATACATCCAGCAGGAGAAGGAGGAGAATTCGAGACATTTGTATTGGATTGTCCACTCTTCACACAGGGTCTGAGAATCCTCGACACCAGTATTGTATCTTCAGATTACAATCACAGGATGGAGGTCACTATTGGATGATACTGGTGATCAATGTTTGTTTCGAGAGACTGCATTATTTTGAGTTCGTGAAACCGGTCGAAGACATATTAAGGAGGGGCGGTCTTAAGCACTTCACAAGGCATTATACTGAAGTAACAAAAAAAGACCTGGATACGGCTGATCGGATAATCATCTGCGGAACCAGTTTGAAGGACGATACATTCCTGAAAAAGAGGGATAATTTCTCATGGGTCAGGAATGTCACCAAGCCTGTTCTCGGGATATGCGCCGGGATGCATATGATAGGACTTCTTTTCGGGGGTGAACTGAAGAGAGAAACCGAGATAGGGTTCTATGAAGAGTCATTCAGCAGCTTCCTCGGGTTGAAAGATAATGAGCAGGTATATCATCTACACAACAATTATATTGATTTTTTCGGTCTTGAGGAGTTTAGAATATTTTCTAAAAGTAGCATCCCCCAGGCCGTGAAACATAAAAGTAAACCGCTTTACGGGGTTCTTTTCCATCCTGAGGTCAGGCAAAGATCACTCATCATGTACTTTGGTTCCACGGTTTAAGCATCCTGGACTACTTCTTTTAAATCTGGAAATACACCTATAGTATCCCGAAATCATTTCGCCTACATTTTGCACAGGGAACTCCACCCAGAGTCACCATGGTAAACATGACGACCAGAAAAATTCGTCTAGCTATTAAATGGGTTCTAAAAGATGGAGAATCGACAGCTGATGTGGCCAGAGAATTAACTATATCGCAAAGACGAATTCAACAATTCATAAAACACTTTAATGAAACAGGAGAATATCCTGTTTTAACTATGAAAAGGCGTCCTAAAACGTATCTTTCTGATAAGTGGAAAGAATTAATAAAACAAGCTTACAACGAATTATTTCTTGGAGCTAAACTTCTCAGATTTTATATAAAAGCGAGATACAATCAAAATATTGCCCAAAATAAGATTCACAAATACCTCATTGAATTGAGATGTGCTAAGCCTGAACCTAGAAACAAAAAAAACGCAAAAAATGCAGGTATGAAAGAAAACACAGCTTATCGTTGCTTCATGCACATTGGTGTGAATATAATGGCAAACATATGATTGCATACGAAGATGATGCATCCAGGAAGATCTTAATACCAGGAATATCAAGTTTATCACATTGAGGAGACGGGGTAAGAAATTGATCGAGGATGCAAATAACATCCCAGAGGAAGATTGGATCAAAGTGGACCTGAAAAAAGAGAAACGTAAATTCAACACGTTCAAGATGCATGAGAGCGAGATTACACTGCCACGAACAGATCTCAAGGTTCGCCAGATAATCTTCAAAGATCATGGTCGACAAATACCTACGTTTCTAATTACAAATAATCGAACCGTTGAATTGGAAACTCTGGCTTTGTATTATGCAAATCGTTGGTTGATAGAAAACAAATTCTCTGAACGTGTTGATTTTTTCAATCTCAATGCATTGAGTTCTCCGTTCATGATAAGAATTTATTTTGATGTGGTTATGACCGTTGTTGCTGATACACTATACAGGTTGCTTGGAAAGGATTTGAAGAGATTTGAGGATTGTACACCCAAGACTATCTTTGCTGATTTTATCAATTGCAGATGTATTGGAGAAGTGGTGGGTGATGAAATCATAGTCAAAATGAAAAAGAAGGCGAAAACACCTATTTTCAAGTCCAATGATGTATTTCAGAAATCGTATCCTATTCCATGGTTAGGTAACAAGAAAAT
>JAMJFQ010000028.1 GCA_023544605.1 ANME-2 cluster archaeon
GATGCTCGATAAACAGGATACTATCATCCAAAAAATTGATTTAACAAGGACGGACATCACGGGTGAGATAAAAGGATTGAGGAACGACCTGAAATCCTACATGGATAGAAAATTCATAAAGATTGAAGCCGACATTTCTCAAATAAAGGCAAAGATCGGCCTCAACTAAACACTTTCAGTCAACATACTTATCAAAGAACTTCTTAACTGCCCCGGGCATCTCGCCACCCTTCATCTGCTCGGACAGGTAAGAATCATTTATCAGCAGTTTGGTCACATCTATCATATACCTCCGCTTAAAATCACTCATCTCATCCACCCTGGACAGCTTGTCCATATAGAACAGCCTGAACGACTCAAGCAGGTGCCCGTTCAACTCATCCCTGCTCATAGCCACAGGCCGCACCACAGGCTCAACCAGATTATACTTGGAATAATCCTTAACCTCCACATACGGCTCAAGTTCAGCATAAATATCAGAATAAGGCCACGGCGCAATCGCAAGGAAAAACGTCAGATCAGCATCATAATACGCAGCCAACTCCTGCGTCGCCTTCACAGATCCAACCGTCTCATCAGGCATACCCATCACAAACGAAGTCTCAGATACAATATCCACACTATTGATAAGGTCAATAGCCTCCTTGGACTCCTCGATCTTCAAATCCTTCTGGTACCTGTCCAGCGTCTCCTGGTCAGCAGACTCCGCACCCACATAAATGTGCAAAATACCCGCATCCCGATATTTCTGGATAATATCGCGGTCCCGTAAAATATCATCCACCCTGGTCTCCATCAAAATCTCCAGGTCCAGGTCTTTCTCAATAAGCAGGTCAAGTATCCGCTCCCACCGCTCCCTCTCACAGGTTGGGATCTCATCCGCTATCATGGCCACATCCACACCATACATGCGGTTCAGGTGCTCAAGTTCGGCCACAAAATTCTCAGCACTCCGGCCACGCCACGTCTCTTTCCAGAACAAACGCTGGGAACAGAACGTACACTTCTGGGTGCACCCCCTCGATGAACTCACCACCGCCAGAATAGAATTTGCCTTGGTCTTGAACGAATAATCACCCCATTCCACCAGGTCCCAGGCCGCAGGCAGCGAGTCCAGGTCAGTGATAAAAGGCCGGGGTCCGGTATGCACCACGTCCCCATCCCTGATGTACGATATACCCAACACACCCGCCGGGTCCCTGCCAGAATAAATGTGGTCCAGCAGTTCCACAGTAGTCTCCTCGCCCTCACCCACGATCACATAATCCACAACATCAGCATCTCCCTCCAGGATCTCATTCCAACAAAATGTAGCATGAATCCCCCCCAGATTGGTAATAATTTCAGAATTGACCTCCTTGGCAATGCGAAGCACCTGGATGGCATCATAATTACTTGAAGTATAACCTGCACAAGCAACCACATCAGGCGCAGACGATTCAATCCGTGTCCTGATATCATCAAAAGTATCGAACCTGGTCATGGCATCGTATATCTCGACCTCATACCCCGCCTGCTGCAAACTCCCTGCTACATACACCAAACCCAATGGCATCCATGACCCGGCGGATTCAAGTACCCCGCAGTGGTAAGGTGGTGTGATTAAAAGAATTTTTTTTGACATTGAACCCGGCCTAAATGATTTTTTAATAGAATAATCTACTACTTATGGTGTCATATAAGCACTATGTAATCCGCTATATATAAATCCAACACCGAACGTGGAAAATGCCAGTATGAATATCGCGAAAACCAGCAGCCATGCAGCCTTTTTGCCCTTCCATCCAGCATTCATCCGCAGGTGAAGGTATATCCCGTACACGAACCAGGCTATCAAAGACCAGGTCTCGATAGGATCCCATGCCCAGTAACGCCCCCAGGTCTGGTATGCCCAGATAGCCCCTGCTCCAATCATCACACTAAGAAATAAAAACCCGGCACTCACGAACTGGTAACTCAAATCGTCCAGTGTTTCCTTATTGGGAAAACGCCCCAGGAACTGCTTCATGCCCTCAGACCCCCTCCCTTTCTCCTGCCGCTCGTTCAAGAGATACAACACAGCAAGGCCGGTACCGATCAGGATACCCCCGAACGTGAGTTTGGCAAACCCCACATGGGCTATCAGCCAGTAACTGCTAAGCGATGCAGGAATGGAATATATGTCCATTGACAGGGTGGCCCCGACCCCCATCAAAATAAACGAGACCGGAACAACGACCAGTCCTGCCAGCCGAATCCGTTCCACTCTCAAAGCTACAATCAAAAACACAGCAATCGAAACCCAGGCATAGGATGAAAATACCTCATGCATGGTCATGTATGGCCCATGTCCCGACTCCACCCATCGCATATACAAAGAGCCCGAATGTGGCAGTATCCCGACAAACGCTGCCAGTGCACCATACCTTAACCATTCTTCCTTCTTGAACACCACACTGATGACATATATAACTGCACTAATACCATAGAACGACGAAGCTGTCAAATATAATATCCATTCAAGCTGCCCCATCTTGTACCGCCTCTTCTATTCCTTCTATTAAATTGTTAAATTCAACTTCAAAGGATGATTTATACCTATCACTCTTTCCACCTATATATAAGACTGGCCTGCCATCCTCACCCTCCTCCACCACCGCCCACAGGTGTCTGGGACTGAAAAAGAACATTACCATCATTGAAAGCACTGCCAGGTATATCCCCCCGAAAATATATGGCACCCCACGGTCTATCACTACTGCAATTATGCTCCACTGCTTAAGGTCATAGAATCCCAGCGTGACCTCACCCGCATCAGGATAACTACCCAGCACCACCATCTGGTCCAGCCCCAGCACCCCGTCAAACACCGGCTGACCACCCTCGAACAGTTCCAGGTATACCTGAGGATTCGGGGGTATATCATAACCACTCTCCAGTATCCTGCGGGATGAGTTGGGATACAGGGTTATCTGGGCCACAAGCCCGGTATCTGCCACAGGGAATACCGTCATATACCTGCCACTGCCGTCATCCTCTGCATACACATACGAACCCGATATCACAGCACCGGTCTCATTTTTCAACAGGAACAGGGGTGCAAACCCGTACTCGTTCTGGAACAGCGACACATCTTCATAAATAACCAGATGGTTGGAATGCACTACGTCCCTCTTAACCACCTTATCGCCATCAGTTATCACAAGCTCGCTGGCAGCCCCTCTGTAAACATTTTTTTTGTCCTCGTATTGGGGATGAAAACGCTCCAGAAGGACCCCGTAATTACGGTGTTTCTCATCAAAAAGGGGACCTTCAGCCACATACATATAATCCTGATGCTGTTCATATAATGTCTGACCTTCCACCAGCTGCAACCTCCCCTCCATCCTGCCCACCCCACCATACAGGATGGCCCCCAGCACCAATAAGATACATAAATGGAACGCAGGTGTGCCCAATACCCCAAGCCGGTTCTTTATTGCAGCAATCCTGTTGCCGTCCTGCTCCACACTGTACCGCCGCATTTTCAGGTTACTTACAACCTTATCACGGGTTGAATCAGAAGTTGTCCCAAAAACTACGACAGTATGGTTTGCAAATCCGTCAATCTCATCCTTCTTTTTAAAATCACTACCCTTCTTTATCTTTCGGATGGTATTTTTGAACATATCATAGGTACAGAAAATGGTATTGAGATACAGCAGGAACATAATACTGAAAAACAGCCAGGACGTGAATATAGCAGTAAAACCTATTTTCTGCATAAGAACCAAAAACTCACTCTGCTCCAGCATTTCCTCAAGAGTGGCAGGGGAATATATATGCTCCTGCGGGATGATACTACCCAATACTGATACCAGGATGACCAGGATAAGCAGGTATATAGTTAGTTTCCTTGACCTGAAAAAACGAGCAATCATTTTTATTCGGTTGTTAATCTCATCCATGAATGTACCTGTTTTGGTTTTTTGTGATACTATCATTAGTATCATTTAATATTGTTTTGCTTAACAGGATTTTACAAAACTATATCAATAAAAATTTACAACAACATTAATACTGTTTCAATCAATTAAGTGAACCACAATGCCCAATAACACCATCGCACAGGAATGGCCGCCTGCCAGGGGCGACTATACCGTGGTAAACCCCGAATCCCGTATTTCAGTGGTCACCCTTGCCAGCGATATGGACCCACTCCCTGACACCTGCGTGATGGGAAGCTGCAAGACCGAGAACCTTGGTATCGAGAAGATCATTGCAAATACCATCTCCAACTCAAATATCAGGTATATCCTGGTGTGCGGCCAGGAATCAAAAGGACATCTATCAGGAAATACACTCCTGGCAATCCACGCAAACGGCGTGGACGAACAGGGCCGTATTATCGGCTCAGACGGTGCAATCCCCTTCATCGAGAATATCCCTGCCGATGCCATAGAACATTTCCAAAGCCAGGTGGAACTCATTGACAGGCGGGGACTGATAGAGACCCATGAGATACAGGCAATGATCGAGGAATATAAGTCCAAAGGCGAGCCGTTCCCCCACCCCGCTATGGTGGTCCAATCAAAAAAGAAGAAAAAAATGGTCGAGCGCGAGATAAAAGGCGCAGACGTGCTGATATCTCACAATATCCTGATGGATACCACATCAGGTGTTGTATTCGCACAAACATGATCTTAATCAACAGGACTGGTAACAATGTTCGTATTCAAAAAAGACCAGCAGGTCATCAATATCGCCAATGTCAAGATCGGAGGCCAACCCGGACAACTGCCCACCGTACTGGCAGGCACCATATTCTACAACAAACACAGCATAGTATCAGACCCGGTCGCCGGTATATTTGACAAGCAGGCTGCAGAAGCACTCATCAACGCGCAACAGGTCCTCTCGGATGAGACAGGCAATCCCCATATGGTGCATATTTATGCCGAGACACCCCAGGCAGCCGAACGGTACCTGGATTTTGTGAGTGCCACAACAGATGCACCATTCCTTCTTGATTCCACCGACTCCACTGTACGGACTGCGGCAGCTGCTTATGTCAGCGAGGTAGGACTGGCTGACAAGACCATCTACAATAGTTTGAATATGTCAGTCACAGATGCTGAAATTGAGGCATTGGCCAGCTCGGATATCGACACTGCCATCATCCTGGGATTCAATGCCATGGATTCAGGCCTTGATGGCAGGATGGAACTGCTGGAGAACGGGGGCAGTGTCCTGCCCCACGGCCTACTGGAAACCGCAGATGAATGCGGTATAACGAAAAAATTGATCGACCCCAGCATCACGCCCATGGGCAACGGCGCTGGTGTTGCGCTAAGGATGTGCATAACCGCAAAAGCAAAATGGGGTTATCCTGTAGGTTCTGGTATTCACAATGCACCTTCGGCATGGAACTGGTTACGCAACAAAAGTAAGGAAGACAGGTTCCTATACAAGATATGCGACATTGCTTCCACCGGTCTACAACAAATGGCTGCAGGTGACTTCATACTCTATGGACCCATTGAGAATGCCCGATACACTTTCCCCCTTGCGGCCATGGCAGACATCATGATATCCGAAAGTGTAGCCGACCTGGACGTAGAACCCGTGGAAGGGCATCCGATATATAAACTGGTCTAAAACAATGCTTCAAGGTAATACCGACACGCATAAATTACTAATACTACTTTATTTATTATCAATAGAATCTGCGATGATACTTGATTCGACCGGATGGGACAAATTGTGAAAAAGCTGGGTTTCTTTAAACGCAGGAAGTTCAAACGCATATTGAACACATCCAAAAAACATGAACTGACCATATTGCTCAGACCAGACCCAACTGTTGACTCCCTTGCCAGTGCATATGCATTGACAAAGATAGTTGAATATTTCCATATCAATGCCAGATGTTATTATACCGGTACAGCCCACCACAAAGGACTGCTTAATATCGTAGGACAGAACATAGAACCTCTTCCTGATGTCATTACTGATGAGTTTTCCAGGACCGTGGCTCTGGTCGATGTAGTACCCAGTGAACTGAATGAAGGGCTTATCATCAGCATTGGCACGCCCGATATAATCATTTCCCATTCCAAAGTGGCAACAAAAGATATTAAATGCAGGTACAAGGACATCCGCGCGAACGTGGAGACCACGTCCACACTCATGGTTCAGTATATAAGAAGCATGAAAGTACCTATGGACAGTACTGTCGCCACCGTGCTCCTGTTTGCTATCAGGGATCGGACCAGAACATTTCTGTCCAATGTGAACCTCAATGGACTGGAAGCATACCACTACGTACTGGGATTCATGGATAATGACCTGCTGCTGAAACTGGAAAAACCGGCCGTGAAGCCCGAAACGTTCAGCGATCTGTCAAATGCCATCAATAACAAGCACATCAAGGGTGCATATCTCTTAACCAATACCGGTTATGTAAAAGACCCCACCACCCTCTCCAAAGTCGTCAAATATATGCTCGACCTGGATGGGATATCCACAGCACTTGTATTTGCCGTTAATACTTCCAACATATATGTGTATGCCAATTCTCACAATATTGAAATTAATATGAAACAGATATTCAGGAAAGCTTTCGGTCATTGCGGCAATATCCTGGGAGGTTCTTTTTATGCTTCCATAACCATACCGCTGGGAGTTTTCGGTGCCATTACAAAAGGTGACGGCTGCGAGGACAGCAAACAACTGATGCTGGAAACGATTAGCAACTCAATTTACAACCGGTTCCTGAACACCATCGAAGAAGGGGAAGGAAAACTGGAAAATGATTGATAGGTGTACACCCGGATAGCGGGTCAGCTGCTTAATTGAGGGTCGATGGAACCTAAGACGCGTCCCCGACTGCATTGCACACATACACCCCTGTTTGCATCAAAACAATTGCTGCACACAAGACGGCCGCATAACTGGCACGTATACATTGTACCAGCGGTCTGGCATATACTACATATCCCTTTTAATTCCAAGAATACCCCTCAATGGGAAATTGGTGGATCAATCACCCAATGGCAATCAAGACGCCTGGTATGGTATGAAGAACTCTTCAACAACCCATTCGCGCAGCTCATCTTCCCATTTCTTATCAAGATTCTTCCTGAGGTTCAATAAAGCCAGTTTATTGTCATTGTGTTCTTCTATAGTATTGTCCATAAATTTGTGACACCTTATTGGAGTTTAACTCCGTTAATAAACAACATTTATTATATTTTAAATACTTGTCGATTTAGGCAAGAAAGAATGAAATGAGAGACATCCCCACCTGCTGTTTATGACATAACGATGGTGTATAGATTATTGTCTTATTTTTGTTTCTTAGCTTCTCTGTTTGAGGTAAGTTCATTCAGATCCTTGAGCATCGCATCAAGGTCGATGCCGTGCATCGTGGCACCTTGCGCCAAACTCTCGAATGAAGCAGCATGACAACCCACACAGCCCAACCCGTACTGGAAGAATACACCAATTGTCTGCGGATACTTAGCTACTATCTCTTCTATTTTCATCTCACCTGTGATCTTATTGTTCTCAGACATGTTTCTTTACACCTGCTTTGTCAATATACTGGCTATTACATAAAATTGATTGAAAAATCTGACATATCAGTAAAACTTAATAATCATCCTGATATCTATCCAGATGCTAAAACCTGTATTGCTATTATAAAGGAAATAACCGTATGAATATCACCAATATCGCTGTTCTTGTCTCTGGCCGGGGTTCCAACCTCCAGTCCATTATCGACAATATTGAAAACAGCACTATCCCCCATGCATCCGTACAGGTTGTGATCAGTGATGTGGACGGCACCTATGCACTTGAGCGGGCAAAAGAACATGATATAGAAGCAGTCTTTGTGAACCAAAATAAATACGACACCAAAGCAGGTTTTGAGACCGAGATCCTGCGCATCCTTGAAGCACATGATATCGGATTGGTGCTCCTGGCAGGTTATATGCGTGTGGTGGGTCCGACGCTGCTGGAACCGTACAAGGGCAGGATGATAAATATCCATCCGGCACTGTTGCCATCGTTCCCCGGACTGCATGGCCAGCAGCAGGCCTTCGACCATGGGGTGAAAGTGAGTGGATGTACCGTGCATTTCGTGGATGATGGCGTGGATACTGGTCCCATCATCATCCAGCGTTGTGTAACGGTATTAGAAGATGATACAGCAGAAGTGCTGGCAGACAGGATATTAGAGCAGGAACATAAAATATTTCCTGAAGCAGTCAGGTTATTCGTCCAGGGTAAACTCATCATAGACGGTCGAAAAGTAAGGATTGCTGAATGAATTTTACGATACATGAAGTTAACATAAAAGATAATAAATCTTAAAGAGGAGAATAATCCCACATGTCATATATCTCAAAAATAGACCCCCAACTTGCCCAGGCCCTGGCAGATGAACAGGAAAGGCAGGAATACAAGCTTAATCTGATCGCTTCGGAAAACTATGCGAGCAAAGCTGTCATGGAAGCCCAGGGTAGCATAATGACCAATAAGTATGCCGAAGGGTATCCAGGCAAACGATACTACGGCGGGTGCGAGTTCGTGGACGTAGCAGAGGACCTGGCACGCGAGCGGGCAGCGGACCTTTTCGGTGCCCAACATGTGAACGTCCAGCCGCATTCAGGTTCTAGCGCAAATATGGCCGTATATTTTTCAGTATTAAATCCCGGCGATACCATTATGAGCATGGACCTATCCCATGGCGGACATCTGTCCCATGGCAGCCCGGTGAACTTTTGCGGCAAGCTGTACAAAGTGGTGCCTTACGGTGTAAGCCGGGAAACCATGACCATAGATCACGATGAACTGATGCAGATAGCTAAGGAAAATAAGCCAAAGATGATAGTGGTAGGTGCCAGCGCATATCCCAGGGAACTGGACTTTGCTGCTTTCAGGGATATAGCCGATGAGGTGGGAGCCTACCTGCTTGCAGATATTGCACACATTGCAGGCCTCATAGTGGGCGGCGTACACCAGAGTCCCATACCCCATGCTGATTTCGTGACCACTACCACCCATAAGACCCTACGAGGTCCCAGGGGTGGGATGATAATGTGCAGGGAAGAATATGCAAAAGATATTGACAGGACCGTATTCCCGGGAATCCAGGGGGGGCCGCTCATGCATATAATTGCGTCCAAGGCCGTGGCTTTCAAGGAAGCCCAGACCCGGGAGTTCAGGGATTACCAGGCCCAGATCGTTTCAAATGCAAAGAAACTTGCTTCTGACCTGATGGATATGGGACACGATATCGTGTCTGACGGCACTGATAACCACTTAATGCTGGTTGACCTGACAAAACTTGATATCACTGGCAAAGATGGTGAAGCCATCCTGAGCAAGGCTGGTATTATCGCCAACAAGAACACCATACCTTTTGAGACCCGCAGTCCCTTTATTACCAGCGGTGTCAGGTTAGGTACACCAGCCATCACCACCAGGGGAATGAAAGAACCTCAGATGCAGATCATTGCTAAGAACATCGATACAGTGCTCAATCATATTGATGATGAGAACAAACTGGATGAGGTAAAGCGTACTATGAGGGAACTGTGCGGGCAATTCCCTATCAACGTCTGAGGTAAATAATGGAATCCGGAGATAAGCTTATAGACGGGCGTGCTCTTGCAAAGAAGATCGAGCAGGAGGTTTCAGATGGTGTAGCAAAGCTCAAAGCGGAAGTGGACATTACTCCGGGCCTCTCAACAATACTTGTGGGCGACGACGAAGCTTCAAAGATGTATGTGAGGCTCAAGCACAAGGCATGCGAGCGTGCCGGGATCAATGCAGAGGACCATACCCTGCCTACCGGATCTTCACAGGAAGAACTGATATCACTGATACACTCACTGAACGAAAGGGAGGATATTCACGCCATATTGGTGCAGCTGCCCCTGCCCCCCCATCTGGATGCACAGGCGGCTATGGAAGCCATTGCACCGTATAAAGATGCTGACGGCTTTGCTCCTTACAATATGGGACAATTGCTTATAGGCAATGAGGGACTGGTTCCCTGCACCCCGAAAGGTATCATCCGTGCCATGGAAGAGTACGGTGTGGAAATAGAAGGAAAGAACGCGGTCATCGTGGGACACAGCAATGTAGTTGGTAAACCAATGGCCGCCATGCTCCTGAACCGCAACGCTACGGTCGCGGTCTGTCACGTCTTTACTGATGACCTGAAAAAATATACTGCACAGGCTGATATTCTTATCTCTGCTACGGGCGTGCCCCAGCTTATCAAGGCCGATATGGTGAAGGAGGGTGCAGTAGTCTTTGATGTTGGAATTGGCCAAAAGGACGGTAAAGTGGTAGGAGATGTTGACTTCGAGGCTGTATTGCCAAAGGTATCCCTTATCACCCCGG
This sequence comes from ANME-2 cluster archaeon, assembly GCA_023544605.1. GTDB lineage: Archaea > Halobacteriota > Methanosarcinia > Methanosarcinales > Methanocomedenaceae > Methanocomedens_B. The sequence goes on from JAMJFQ010000028.1 coordinate 10,378, forward strand.
TCCCTGGCGGTGTTGGTCCAATGACAATTTCCATCCTGCTGCAGCATACGCTTGAATCTGCACGCAGGACATCTGAATAATTGGGTAATAAATAAGGTAATGATATGGTAGTTGACACCGAAATTGCTGGTATTGCAGTGGGAGATGCATATCCGGTACGCATAATGGGTGTTATAAATTTAAGCAGTGAATCGTTTTACAAAGGGTCAGTAACCGAACCAGAACAGGTAATATCTACGGCTGAACGTATGGTTGTAGAGGGTGCTGACATGCTGGATGTGGGAGCCCGGTCCACCTGGCCCCTGGCAGATAAGATCACAAAAGAAGAAGAACGCAGGCGACTTATCCCGGCATTGGAATCGCTCCTTGATACTATTGATGTGCCTATCTCGGTGGATATCCAGTCAGCTGACCTGGTCCGGGAGTCACTTGAGATGGGGGCACATATCATAAACGATGTAAGCGGCCTGACCGCTGACCCGGCAATGGTGGAGGTTGCCCGTGAATATAACTGCCCGGTAGTGGTCATGGCATCAGACAATATGCCAGGAGATCCGTTGGGTATGGATGCCGTGATGCGCTCACTGGAAGGAATAATACGTAAAAGTGAGGATGCGGGCATATCACCAGATAAGATCATCATTGACCCTGCAATCGGGAAATGGTTGCCGGAAAAAGCACCCATGTATGATCTCCAGACCATCGACCAGCTTGAACGTTTGAAGGTGTTTGGCAAACCGGTGCTCGTCGCCATCTCCAGGAAGTCGTTCATAGGCGAGGTGCTGAACAAACCGGCCACAAAAAGGCTTATGGGTTCCATTGCTGCCACTGCTATAGCAGTTTATAAAGGGGCACATATCGTCAGGACCCATGACGTGAAAGATACCGTCGACGCCGTAAAAGTGGCAGAGGCCATCAGGGGTCACAATATCCGGGCAGAGGACTCGGGGTATACGGTCGAGGTACTTGAGATTACCAGTGCAGATGATGCACAGGGGTATTTTGCAGGCATAGGTACCACACGTACCGGTGGAAGGGTAATGAAAGACAAGACAGTGTACAGGGTGCTGAAGATACGCAATGTTACAACCACAGAAGCCCTGATAATCAAACAGGAGGCCCTCTCCCGGGGATGTGATGCTGCACTGCCAAGGAACGCCATCTCTCACGAGACCGATAGCGTGGATCTGATCCTCATGGGTACGGAATTGCAATTAAAACGCCTGGCTGCAAAACTGGAATGCCAGGCCAGGGACCTGCCCAAAATTGCGGGTCTTGTCATGACCGCACTACAGCGGTTTCGGGATACTACTTACCGGTACGGGTGAACAGGATGATCATTACACGACCCAAATCCATTGAAGAAATACTCAAAACTCTGGAGTTGTTCCCAGGCTTACGTATCTGTGTGGTGGGCTGCGGTATATGCGCCCGTAAGATACAGACCGGAGGCGAGATGGAGGTCAGCAGGACAGCATTGGAACTGCGCAGCTGCGGCCTGGACGTGCTGGACGCTGGAATGGTAAAACATGCATGTAACACCGAGTCCTGGGATGCTCTGGTCGAGGAAAATCCGGCACTGGCACAGGCTGATGTACTCCTGGTGTTGAGTTGTGGTGCCGGTGTGTCACTTTTGGGCCGCATCTCGGGCAAACCCACGCTGTCCGGGCTTGATACAACATCCCTGGGTGGTGCTCTGAAAGATGATATCCTTGAAGGAATGTGTAGTATGTGCGGGGAATGCAACGTGGGTATCTATGCCGGACTCTGTCCCAAATCCAGCTGCCCGAAATCCCAGGTGAACGGACCCTGCGGAGGTTCCCATGATGGGGACTGTGAGGTAGGGGAACGTGAATGTATCTGGGTGAAGATATTCGATGCCCTGGATAGCAGGGATATGTTATACCTGCTGGACGGGATAAGACCGCCCGTTAGCCATGACAGGAGGCTGTAAGATGGGATTTGCTGAAGTACTGGGATCGGGAAAATTTATAGTCACCGCCGAGATCATTCCTCCAAAAGGTACTGATGTATCAGGAGTACTGGCCGAAGTCTCACAATTTCGCGACCTTGTGGATGCCGTGAATGTTACTGATAACCAGCGGGCAGTTATGCGGATGTCTCCCCTGGTACTCTGCCATGAACTTGCGAAGACAGGGCTTGAGACAATAATGCACCTGACGTGCCGGGACCGTAACAGGATTGCACTGCAATCCGATCTGCTGGCAGCCTATGCGATGGGAATTCGCAACATACTGGCAATGACAGGGGACTACCCGACGATGGGTGACCACGCATCGTCAAAACCGGTATTTGATCTTGATTCAGTACAGTTGCTGCAAGTTATTGAAAAGATGAACCGGGGGTATGACTATCAGGACAATCCCATCGACGGTCCCACAACATTTTGCGCTGGCGCAGTGGCAAATCCGGGTACCAGGCCGCTGGGTCCCCAGTTGCTCAAGCTCAACAAAAAAATTTCTGCCAAAGCCCGGTTCATCCAGACCCAGGCTGTGTTTGACGCAACTCTATTCAACGAGTTCGCAGATACCATCAAGCACAAAGGAATACCTGTCATTGCCGGCATCATACCCCTGCGTTCAGCCTCCAGCGCCAGGTTCATGAATGAGAAGATAGCCGGTGTTACCATCCCGGATGATACTATCAAGAGGATGGAACTTGCAGTCGATCCTGTAACCGAGGGCCTTGAGATCGCAGCCGAGATGATTGACGAGATCAAGCCCAATTGCCAGGGGATACATATCATGCCGATAGGTGGAAATGGAGACACCAGGCGTATGCTTGAGATGTCCTGCTTGAAATGAACAGGTTATTTTAAATACAAAATGTAAGTGAGATTGATGGAAAACGGAAAAACACAAGTTGAACTGGCTAAGAATGGTGTTATTACCACACAGATGAAAGATGTGGCTTCTTGTGAAGGCATTGACCCTGAGGTTATACGCAGCCGGGTGGCAGATGGCAGTTTGGTCATTATGATCAGGGACCAGGTGTCTGTGGCAATAGGCAAGGGTGCCACAACCAAGGTCAATGTGAACATCGGCACTTCCAGTGCGAAGATAGAACCTGAGCACGAGCTGGAAAAGGCCAGGGTGGCTGAAAAATACGGGGCCGATACCCTGACCGACCTTTCAATGGGCGGGGATATCCCCTCTATCAGGCGCTCCATCTTCCAGCATACCACCCTGCCTATAACCACGGTCCCCATTTACCAGTCAGTGGCCCAGCAGGGTATCTATTCCATGACCGAAGAACACCTGATGAACAATATCGAAAGCCAGGTCGATGAAGGTGTAAGCTCTGTGGTGCTGCACTGCATAGAGCGTGACTGCATTGAGACATTAAAAGGCAATCCCCGTATTATGGGTATGGTCTCGAAAGGGGGTTCCTTTACCAGTATTTACATGCTTGCAAATGAATGCAACAACCCATTTATTGATAATTTCGATCATATCCTGGAAACCCTGAAAATAAATGATGTGGTACTGTCCCTGGGCAATACCATGCGCAGCGGTTGCATCCACGACCCCCCCGATTCCCCGCAGCAACAGGAAATGCACACGAACATGAAACTGGCCAAAAGGGCGAACGATGCAGGTGTCCAGGTTATCGTAGAAGGTATGGGTGGGCATGTGCAGGCAAAAGATGTGGCCGGGTATGTGAGACAACACAAAGATGCAGGGGATTTTCCCCTGTTCGTGGCCGGACCGCTGCCAACCGATGTGGCTGTGGGGTATGACCACATTGCAGGAGCGGTGGGTGCATCTATGGCAGCCGGGGCCGGTGCTGATTATCTGTGTTACATCACCCCTTCAGAACACCTGAGGCTGCCCACTGTGGATGATGTAAGGGAAGGTCTGGTGGCATTTCGCATCGCTGCACATATTGGCGATTCCATCAAGTTAGGTGTCAGGTCGCAGGACAGGGAACTTGCTAAACACAGGGCAGTGATGGACTGGGACGGCCAGATGCAGTATGCCATCGAACCTGAGAAGGCATCAAGAATGTGCCCGAAAAGAGGACCATGCACTATGTGCGGGGATTTCTGTGCTCTTGAGATCATGCATGATTATTTAAACGGTGATAATAAATCCTGATGATTAGCCATGCAGGACAAATTGGAATTATTCGGCATCAAGACACCGCTAATTAAAGCGGGTGATGATATGGGTAGTGTGCTCATCAGCTCTATTCGAAATAATGGTTTGACCATCACGGACGGAGATATCCTGGTGCTGGCAGAATCGGCTGTTGCTACAGCAGAAGGCAGGCTGGTGAACCTGAATGACATCAATCCCGGAGTAGAAGCAAAGAGACTTGGTAGAAAATATGATGTTGACCCCAGGGAAATGGAGTTGATACTGGGGGAGTGCGATGAGATCATAGGAGGTGTGCCGGGTGCAGTGCTTACCATCACCAAGGGCAACCTGTCTCCCAATGCAGGTATTGACAGTTCCAACGCCCCGCCTGATTGTGTAGTACTGCTGCCCAGTGACCCGGGTTCAAGTGCTGCACGTATCAGGAAACAACTTGAAAAAGCTTTTAGCTGCCGCCTGGGTGTCATTGTAGGCGATAGCCGTACCCAGCCGATGAGGTTGGGTTGTGTGGGCATAGCCCTGGGCGTATCAGGTCTGCGTCCCGTTGAGGATGCACGGGGCAGTAAGGATCTTTTCGGAAAAGAACTTACCATTACAAGTAAGGCAACAGCTGATAATCTGGTCTCTGCCGCCCAGTTAATTATGGGGGAGGCAGGGGAGGGTATTCCTGCCGTTGTGGTGAGAGGACTCGATGGTATTGCAGACGAAAATGGCGAGATACCAATATTTTCCAAGGACGAATGCATGTACTACAGCAACATATCACGTTAATGCTTTTTGGGGATGGACAGCAGCCTGTAGACCAATATACTCTTGAAGGTCAGGGAGTATTTAGACATCTTTTTCCGGTAAGGTAATCATCAGTTGCATTGATGTCATACACCCAGACTTTCCCGAAGCATTTCCACTCCACGGTTCAGGGCCTCATCGATCTTACCGGCATCAGGACCGCCACCCTGTGCCAGTTCGGGCCTGCCGCCGCCGCCGCCACCCACGACCTTTGACATCTCCCTTACCAGGGTTCCTGAGTTTGCACCATTATCCATTGCCTTGTCTCCGGCAGCAGCCACTATCTTTGCACCACCCTGGTTGCTGGCTAACAAGGCAACAACATCAGGTTCTTTCGTGAACTCAACCGCTGCTTTTACAAGCTCTTCGATATCGGCACCGGGTAAGGTACGGGCTATGACTTTGAATCCTGCAATATCAACAGCATCTGACATGAGTGAATCCACTCTTGCCAAAGCAAGTTCTTCTTTTAGCCTGGCGTTCTCTTTCTTGAACTCCTTCCATTCGTTAAAGAACCTGGCTGTGGTCTCGGGTAGGTGTTCAGGTGCAACCTTCAGTTCATCAGCACTCAGGCGGAGCAGGTCGTCCAGTTCCTGCCAGCGTTTTACTGCTGCATTGCCAGCCGAGTATTCCAGCCTCTCCACACCGTCCTGTATCCGTTCGGTCTTCAGTATCTTGATGGGGCCGATCAGGCCAGTATTGCTCACATGGGTACCGCCACATGCTTCCACATCATCCCCGACCTTGAGTACCCTAATCTGCTTACCCGGAGGCACACCACCCTGGTACAGCACGAACCCGAACTTCTGCTCGGCTTCGGTCCTGTCCATCCATGAGATCTCCACAGGGATGTTGGCCATTACCGATTTGTTGGCAATGAGTTCGATCTCTTTGAGTTCATCATTCGTGATCCGTTTGAAATGGGACAGGTCCAGCCGTGCTCTTTCGGCACTCTTCTGGGCACCGGCCTGCCAGATATGGTCACCAAGCACTTTTTTTGCGGCGTCATTTACTAAATGCGTGGCCGTATGGTGCCGCATATGGGCCAGCCGTCTTTCCTGGTCCACCGAACCGTTCACAGCTTCCCCGGGTTCCAGGTCTATACTGTCCTCGATAATGGTATGTAGAATCACACCCTGCACTATCCGGACATCCACAACATGATATATGGTGTTGCCTTTGGTGATCACACCCTGGTCATGGGGTTGTCCACCGCCTTCGGGATAGAACTGGGTCCTGTCAAGTATGATATTGCCGTCTTTCACCGCCACGACCTTTGCCTGGAATTCAAGTTCGTCAGGCTGGTAATAATACGACCTCTCTGTTGCCGGCAGATCCTCAATACCAGGAATTGTTACCTCCACTTCTTCCTTTTCCTCTGCCTTGCTGTGGCTTTCAGCCACAAGCGAATAGAATGTATCGGGCAGGTCTATCCTCAAGCCAGTCTCCCTTGCCACCTCTGCTGTAATCTCAGGCGGTATGCCGTGAGTATCGTACATCTGTATTATCTCATCCAGCGGGAATTCCTCGCCTTTATCCATATAAAGACGTGCAGTCTTAGCCACCAGCCGCCTGCCCCGCTCCAGAGTATCAGCATACTTCTCTTCCTCCCTGTCAAGTATTTCCACAATTGTTTCAAGACGCTCACTGAACTCCGGGTATTCAGGCATGTTCTTTATCTGCATGGTGACGATGTCTGACAACGGCACGTCCATGCCTGCTTCAGCCATAAGCCGCAGTGTCCGGCGTAGTACCAGGCGTGCAAGGTATCCCGCCTTTACATTGGAAGGGATGATGCCATCCCCGAACATGAATGCCAGGCACCTGCTGTGGTCAGCGATAGCATATACCCTTTCAACCGGGTCCATTATCGCCTGCAGCTTTTCAACGGGAATACCAATCTCACCAGCCACTTTCTTGCGCAGTTCTATGAGGTTTGCCTGACCTGTTATATCCATCAATCCGGCAAGTTTTGCATTCTGTGCAAGGATATTGGCATACTCAGGGTCGTCCAGTTTGTGCTCCACACCTGCCATTTCCATCAGTTTACTGACAATTTCGGGGAACACTGCATCATAGATGGTTGGCGAACCCTTGCTGGCCCATACGAACCGTTCAAGACCATAACCAGTATCCACGATGTAATTGTCCATTTTCACATAGGGGTCGCCCTTGATCATGATATCGCCACCCTTCTGCTGCTTCAGGTCCATGAATACGAGTGTAGCAACCTCAAGACCGCCTATGAGCACTTCAACACATGGCCCCGCATTGCCACCGCCTGCCCACGGTTCTTCCTTATAGGTAACAGCTTTGGGGTCAGCGCCCAGATCTGTAAGCAGGGCATCACAATAAGCAACGGTCTCGTTCTTCCAGTAGATTTCCTTTTGTGGATTATTAAAAGCATGATGTGCCATCATCTCGAAATTGGTGAGATGGCGGCCGCTACGCCCCACTGAATCCAGGTCAGGCAGCCTGATACAGGGCTGGCTGATGGTCAGGGGATTGGCCGGGGGTGGTACCATTCCCGAGGTCACGAATGGCTGGAAATCGGCAATACTGGCAATGGTAAGATAAATATCGTCCCGCCAGCGGGCGATCACGGGGTAGCGGTCCAACCTGGTATGGTCGCGCTGTTCAAAAAAGGAGAGGAACTTCTCCCGCATCTGCGAGAGGTTGTACTGTTCCTTGAATACCGGGGCGCCTATGAATGAATAAGGGTCACACGGTGCGTCCCCGCAGGTTTGTCTGTCCGGGTCCCGTGTCCAGTATACGCTGCCGCACTTTGAGCATGTTTTTCTTTCAAAGCCGTTATCGAAGAAGTATTCAAGCTGGTATTCGTCCTCAAGCATGGTCTTTTCCCTGTACTGGTGATAGGGACTTTTAATGGTCTTTATCATGAAAAAGTTTGCGCAGGAGTGGACACGTCAGGATATTTCAATACTGGTGACTATCATGGTGCGACACCCTGCATCATAGAATAAACCATAACCAGTCGGGTTTTTTGCATCGACCCTGAAGGAATTGACATCAAATCCGGTTATTTCAAGTCGGTCCCCCACTTCTATTGTCCTTACAATATCGGCGATATCAAAATTACCGGGGATAAGATGGTAAGGCCTGTAATTGCCATATCGTAGCCCGTCGGTCACACCTGTAAAAAGATGATGGTCTATCCTCCAAACCGACTTTTCAGGGTAGGCATAACTACCTCAGGATGAGAGGACATCCATTATAATAGGACTTTCCTCGTTGATCGCCTGGGTTACCATAACCCCTCCAGTGTAGGTATCCTGGGCTCTTCTCTCAAGCTTGAACTGGTAATAACGGTCCTGTGTCTTAAGGACATAATTGCTGGTAAAACTAACCGGGCCGTGGGTGTCGTCTTCTATCCTGATATCTTCCACTTCAACATGTGCCGATGCCGGATGGTCACTTGTAGGGTAATCGAAACCCAGTGCAAATTCATTCCAGACCGAAATGCCTCCAATAAATACGAATAATGCGAATATCCCTATGAAGATGATTGTTTTTATACCCATAGACGGTACCTGATTTTAATAAATAAGGTCTTGTACGCAATATAATATTTTTCGATTACTGTGAGATGACCATGAGTTTATATACATACAAATTATATCTACACTATAACAGTTAGCTTATTTAATTACTCATAGAGTGGGAAATAATCCAGCTATATGGCGTTTTTTTGGGTTAATTGATTGAAAAATCAGAGGAATAAATTGTATAGACAGCTAAATGATAATGCTCTTGTTTACTCCAAGTGCTTTCATGACAAAATCCCCAATTGCAGCTCTGGTTCATCTAAACTAAATAAAATAACATAGAGGAAATAATATATGAGAAATGATAGAAGAGGTGGAGGCGGCGGCGGAGGCGGCGGCTTCCGCGGAGGAAGAAGCGGTGGTTTTGGATCCAGTGGTCCCAGAGAAATGCATAAGGCAACCTGCGCAGACTGCGGTGAGGAGACTGAAGTACCCTTTGTTCCATCCGGTGATAGACCAGTATACTGCAGAGAATGCTATCAGAAGCATAAACCAAAGAGATATTAGAACGATATAATATCTTAAATTATTAAACCAGAGGGGGAGACATATTAAACATATCATTCCCCTCTATCCTTTTTTTAGTCTAACTTGCCCAAAAAGCAAGACAAGAAAATCCTCCCTTCGGTCGGATTAACTTGA
>JAMJFQ010000029.1:0-17880 GCA_023544605.1 ANME-2 cluster archaeon
TCATGTATATCTTACTAATATTAATCCTGATTTGCTGAAACCTGAAGAAGTTGCTAAACTCTATGGTGCCCGATGGGATGTGGAACTTATTTTCAAAGAACTTAAAAGTAGATATGCCCTTGATGTGGTAAATACTACTAATCCTCAAATCGTTGAGGCGTACATCTGGATAGCTATTCTTACTCTTCTTGTAAGTCGAAGAATATATTCCATTGTTCGAAGGCTTAATCCTAAAGAGAAAATGGTCCGTTATACACAATTAAGATGGAGTACCATCTTTGCGGAAAATGCAAGTGATCAGCTTACTACTATATTACGCTATTGTGGGATTGAACGAACCTTTGAAACAGTAATGGACGTATACCAGAGTCAAACTCTTGATCCCCATGTGAATAGGCATCGATGTAGAAATGAATGGTGGGCTTAACCGAAGACATATGGAATTAGATTTGGGTCAGCCTGTTTTGGTCGGATTAACTTGACCACAGAAATGAACTTTATATACCACAAGAAAATCGCCCTTTCAATCGGATTAACTTGACTACATAATCGTATAGATCAAATAAAAAAATACATTCCCCGGCGGACAAAACCGCCGGAGGTTCTTGTATTTTAAGAAATTATTTCATCTTGGCAATAATGGCATCTGTCATTTCACTCAGCTTCGCGCTACCACCCATGTCATAGGTAACGTGCTTTCCTTGGGTTATCACTGCTTCAGTGGCATCGAATATGGCAATTGATTGTTCCTTCTCGCCGAGATAATCCAGCATCCATGCCCCTGCAAGAACGGTTGCAACCGGGTTGACCTTATCCAGACCCGCATATTTAGGTGCCGAACCGTGTGCCGGCTCGAACATGGCATAATCGTCGCCGATATTGGCAGAATATATCAATCCGATACTGCCTACCAGCGCACTGCACTCTTCGCTGATGACGTCCATGAACAAATTGGTGGATAGTAATATCGATTCATTGAATATCTGGGGATTCTTGATCAACTGCTGGGCGATGTTGTCGATATGGTATTCCCATACCTCCATGTCAGGATAGTCCTGGTGTACCTTCTCAACCTCATTCAAAAAGGTCCCGCAGGTCTGTCTCAGGATATTGCTCTTATGGATAGGTACTACTCGTTTCCAGCCCCTGCGCTTTGCCTCCTCAAAGGCATACCTGGCAATAAGATTGCTCTGAGTCCGGGTTATTTTACGTATGGCAATATAAACATCTTCTGTAAGTTTGATTTCTTCACCGATATACAACCCTTCGGTACCTTCCCTCACACACACGAAATCCACATCTCCCAGAGGTTTTGAAGTATTTGGGAATGTTCGGATAGGCCTGACATTGGCATAGAGGTTGAATTTCTGTCTGATGGACACTGCCACACTCCTGGGTGAACCCACAATGCCCGGAGTGGTGGTGGGTCCTTTGAAACATGCATCGGTATTATCCAGCGCATCCCAGGTATCCTGTGGGATGAGTGAATCGCCGCCGTTTGCTTCCCACCATGTGGCTCCTGCCTCACAAGGTATGAACTCAACATCTGTCCCAGCGGCCTGGGTCACCGCTATCATAGCATCCACCAGTTCCGGTCCCACTCCATCTCCTTTAATTACTGCTGCTTTCTTACTCATAATATTTCACATCGGTTCCTGTTTTCAAATTGAGCCATAATAGGGAATTATTTCATTTAAGGGCTTCGAATACCTTGAACAGGAATTTACTTATGGACAATGTATGTTCGGTCATTGGGTAATGTTAAAAAAAATGTGCTTCCTATACTATTTTGAATTTACACCAAAAGATATCATTCTTCAGATAACCTGCCCATGCGGTCGAAATCTTCCCTCAGCCTTTTATATGCTGAATCTATTTCTTCAGCTTTGTTCCCCAGGTTGCGGAGGTGGGTCTGGTGGAACACTCTCCATTTTTCGTCAACCTCATTAAAACCCCTGGAAAGCGCTGCCAGCTCAGCCTGTACCTTCAGGGCGTCCTCTGAGAGTTTGCGGGCATGCACTCCTGCCTTTATTAATTCTATCTTATGGGACAGGGTCAGTGGCGATAACACCTGTACTCCCTGTTTGGTATATTCCCGCAGCATTTCAAAGCCTTCATTGACCAGGAACCAGTACACACCTTCTGAATGTATGTAAGCGAAAGCAAACTCTGCCGAACCCATATCCGGGCGCACATAATCCTGCGCGATCTTGTCCAGATGTCCCTTCACATCCCTTAAGAACTGACGTTTGAATCCATCCTGCACATTGAGGTCATCACTCTCCATGAACCGTATATAATTCTCAAGCGGGAACTTGGAATCTATACAGATGATACCCACAGTTGACTTGATATAAGCATCAGGTATCTTGCCGCCAAATACTTTCTTCCTGATACCGAACATGTCAGGGGGAAGCTGGTCAGATAGAATGGTCTCCAGTGCCATCTCACCCAGGGCACCTCTCTGGGTCGGGACACGGAGCATCTGCTCCAGTGACCGGTAATTGTCCCTGATGTCACCGGCATAGGTGGTCAGTTCGCCGAACCGCTCATCCAGGCCCAGTTTTATCCAGGAATTAGATACGGCTGATTCAACGTCCCTTGGTTCGACCTTACCCTGTCTGAGTACGAGGAAGATGAGTATGATCAACAGGACAATAATAGTTCCCAGCAAGATATCGGTCAACATCGCAACACTCTCTTATATTTCACTCAGTGCAGCCGCCGGACACCCCACCTTGTTAAGATGGTTGGCCATCCGCAATGGTCTGTGCCCATCCGGATGATATATTAAAGTGGCCTCGGGCTGTAGTTCCATTACCATATTGACCAGGCCGGTCACATCCATGTGGTCACTGATATGTATGGCCGGGTAATAGTAATCACTTCGGCCTGTGAGCACGTATTTCTTCATGCTGCCCGGGAGTTTTCCCAGGTCCCACGGCGGTACAATTACCATACCCTCGTACCCGCCGTTATACTGCGTGATCTCTGTCAGTGAGCCACAATCACCCATCAATCCTTTAGTCAGCCTATACCCCATACTATCCATTGATATCTCGTCCTTCCAGCCCGCTCTGCGTAGCAGGCTTACTGCCCGCTGAGCCTTGCCAAAGGCATAGGCTCCAAGGGCCACATTATCCCCGATAACCTGTTCCAGGCCGGCAATATCATCCTCGAAATAGCATGACATATCAGCCGGGTCGCCATAATTGGCCTCAGTCACCAAAAAATCACACCCCGGCAAATCTGTTGCATCTTTCACATCCCCGGTTACCAGTATCCGGGTTCCGCTGCCGTTCTGCCAGGAGAATGCACATGAACCGATGGTATGGTGAGTGGGATGTGTAGTTACTTCAATCCCATTGATGTCAATGGTTTCACCTATCTGGAACGTCCGTCCCATATACTCCTTGTCAAACCGTATCTCCAGCGCCCGGGCAGTCTCTTTTGAACAGATGGCTTTATTCGAGAGCATGGCAGACTTACCGTGATGGTCAGAATGAGCATGAGTGATAAGATACGCATCGGGCTGAGTGGGGTCGTTCCCGAACGTACGGGTTGTATCAACAGCAAAAACGTGGTCGTCAAAAGAAAGGGCTACATGGGGACGATGGGTCTTGCGGGTTGTGGTCAGCCGGACCACATCAATACCGAGGTCATGTATTGTTGAATGGTCCATCTAACCGACTCGTCAATGATAAAAATAATAGTTATTCCAAAGCTGATCTAATGTCAGCCTCAAGCACGCTCGACCTGGTAACTCCCACATATTTTTTAAATACTGTCCCATCCTTCTCCAATATAAGGGTGGGCACGGCATGAATGGCGTATTTACTTGACATATCCATATTTGCATCCACATCGATCTTCTTGAACTCAACCTGTCCCTTGAACTTTTCCCCCAATTCATCAATTATCGGGTCCTGCATTTTACAAGGTCCGCACCATTCAGCGGAAAAGTCAATTAAAACAACTTTACTCATTATTTTTCACCTTCTCCTTCAATTCAGGATAACATATCAGGCAAGTCAGGCATTTCTCTTTCAAGCGTTTATATCTCCCCTTTACCGGCGTTTTTTGCTTGTGTTCCATCTGAACAATATTGACGTATCCAATGTTTATATAGATTGTCAAAAATGAGGTCGAACATATCGAGATATCTTTCAAGAATCACGGTGTTCCATAAAGGAACATTTATTTTACATAATCCGCCTATGACAAATCATGCTTTGTGTTGAAGAACTCTGTGGGATTGTAGAGGTGATGGTAGTTGCATCAGATGATGAGATCACAGAGGTTGTGCGGGAACTGGCATATATGAGAGATGTAGATATGCCCGAACCTGATGACCTGGATGACCTTATCAGGTTGGCTTTGAAATCACACTGGCTCGAAACGGTACCCCAGACTGCTGTATGTAACGGCCCTAAAGGTGAACTATTCTACATTGCGGGACCTGCTGCCTTTGGTACTGTGCCTGATGAGTTAAGTGAGGTCATGGAAATCATTGAATTTGAAGGATGCAGGTCCATAGACTGGGATAAAGTAGCATCGAAGATCACTTCGGGTTTATCCCGGCAGGTGGAAAAGCTTGAGATAGTGGTGGAGGATGCAGCCGATGGCACGGCAGAGTTCGATACAGCCCAAGCACTTTACAGTGTATTGTTCAACCTGTACTACGATTATGATTTCTGGCTGCCGGACGGCCTGCCAGATATCGCCGTGGCTCTTGAAAAGGTTAGCTTGAGATTAAGGGAATTGACAAAAGGGACAGAATAATAGACCGAGGGATATCAGTGTCAGAGAACAATGTTCGTTACCTGTTAGGCAATAATGCCATTGCAATGGCCATACATGAATGTAATACCGATGTTATAGCTGGCTACCCGGGAACCCCTTCATCCGAGATCATCGAATATCTGGCCAGGATGAAGCCCCGTGGTCATGTTGAATGGTCTGTTAACGAGAAGGTCGCCATGGAAGTGGCTATCGGTGCTTCATGGACGGGCGGGCGCAGTGTTGCCACTATGAAACATGTAGGACTCAACGTGGCATCTGACCCTTTTATGACCCTTGCATATACTGGAGTCAAAGGCGGCATGCTCGTGATATCTGCCGATGACCCGGGGTGCCACTCATCCCAGAACGAGCAGGACAGCCGTAGATATGCTGCATTTGCACAGGTACCCTGCCTGGACCCTGCCACACCCCAGGAAGCCTATGATATGGTATCCTTTGCCTTTGAAATCTCTGAAATGTTCGAAACCCCGGTGATGTTCCGCCCCACTACAAGGATATGCCACGGCAAATCAGATATCAGGTTGCAGACTGCGCAACCAACAGAGCACGAGATCGGGTTTGAGAAGACCCCCCAACGCTGGGTTATGCTGCCAGCCCATGCCAGGGCGCGACACCGGGTATTGATCGATAAGCAGGAAGAAATGACAACTGCCCTTGAGACCTCAAAATGGAACTCGCTGGAAATTATGGAAAATGCCAGGCTGGGTATCATTGCATCGGGTGTGTCATCGGTATATGCAAAAGAAGCAATTGAAAAACTCGGTGTCAAAGTATCTTTTTTGAAGATCAGTGCATATCCTGCACCAACCGGGCTTATCAGGGAGATGGCAGGTTCGGTGGAAAAGATACTGATCATTGAGGAACTTGAACCAGTGGTTGAAGAGATCGTCAGGACAATTACGGCAGGTATGGATGTTGAGATACACGGTAAAGATGTTATTCCCAGATACGGCGAACTGAACATGGGAACCGTTGAACCAGCAGTTGCAGAAGTAGCCGGTATAGACTATTCTGGCTTTCAAGCTCGCAGAAGTGAGATCGAACTCCCCAACCGCCCTCCTGTGATGTGTCCGGGCTGCCCTCACAGGGCCTCCTACTATGCCATGAAAAAAGCCTTCGGCAAGAATGCCATATTTCCCGGTGATATAGGGTGTTATACCCTGGGTGTCCAGATGGGCACCATGGATACCTGTCTGTGCATGGGCGCCAGCATAACTACCAGTGCAGGTATTTACCATGCGGGCGAAAAAACCCCCATCTGTTGTTCCATCGGTGATTCCACATTTCTCCACAC
Source organism: ANME-2 cluster archaeon (assembly GCA_023544605.1). Lineage (GTDB taxonomy): Archaea > Halobacteriota > Methanosarcinia > Methanosarcinales > Methanocomedenaceae > Methanocomedens_B. Next base: position 6,098 of record JAMJFQ010000029.1, read on the forward strand.
CGGAATTCCCGGGCTGCTGAACGCTGTCTATAACGGCGCCGATATTACCGTTACGATACTGGATAACCGAACCACTGCCATGACCGGGCACCAGCCAAATCCGGGCACCGGACTGACCGTACTGGGCGATGCCACCTATATGGCGTCCCTTGAAGATATTGCCCGGGCCTGCGGTGTGGAGTTTGTCATGATAACCGATCCCTTTGACATTGAAGGCACCATTGATACCTTCAAACAGGCAAAGGAGCATAAAGGAACCTCTGTGGTCATTTCAAAACAGGAATGTATCATCACTGCCCGCCGAAGGGGAATCAGACAAAAGCCTTTCGGGGTGGACAGGGATGAATGCCGTGGCTGCAAAGGATGCATCAAGTTCGGCTGTCCTGCCATTGAATTCGACCCTCCGCAAGCAGAAGGGGAGAAGGGTCATGCCCGGATAGGCAGCCTTTGTGTGGGATGCGGGGTATGTGCGCAGGTCTGCCCGTTCAATGCCATCAGCGAGGTGGAGACATGACCGAGTTCGACCTGGTCATTGTTGGCGTAGGCGGCCAGGGTGCCATACTGGCATCTGATATTGTGGGTAAGACGGCCGTGAATGCAGGTCTGCCGGTCATGGCATCAGAGACCCACGGAATGGCACAGCGAGGTGGTTCGGTGGAGAACCATGTGAGACTGGACTGCAGGTACGGCTCACTTATACCTCAAGGCAGGGCCGATGCAGTGCTGGGCCTGGAACCGGTAGAAGCGCTGAGGGCGATACATTACCTGTCTCCCGATGGTGTGGTTGTGGTAAACACAAACCCTATACTGCCCATTACTGTTCTCTCAGGCAATGCCCAATATCCAGGTATTGACGATATACTTACCCAACTTGAGGGACGGTGTACACAGTTGGTGGCAGTGGATGCTGATTCCCTTGCCATAAAAGCAGGACATCCCCTGACTGCTAACGTGGTTATGATAGGTGCACTTTCCCGTTTCCTGCCATTTGACAGAGAATATCTTGAAGATAGTATACGCAGTCTGGTCCCACCAAAGACCGTGGATGTAAACATAACGGCCTTCAGGCTGGGAAGGGAAGCTGCAAGTACCACCGATTGAATAAAGTTAAGTAATTCCAGTCTATTGAGATATCATATTTCAAACATATAAACACCCTATTCATCAAACCGGAGAAACCAGATGTATACCCAGAAATGTATCCAGTGCGAAGCCCAATACACTCCAGAAGAGGTCGTATATACCTGTCCAAAATGCAACGGCCTGCTTGAGATCATCTATGACTGGTCTGGCCAGTCCATCAGCAGGAAAGACTTTGAAGGCATACCGCTGTCGGTATGGAAATATAAAGCACTCCTGCCTGTTGAACGGGAACCTGTAACCACCAATGAAGGAGGCACACCCCTGTACAAGTGCGAACGCCTGGCCGAGGTTTTTGGTACCCAGAGCTTTTATGTAAAACATGAAGGACTGAACCCAACCGGCAGTTTCAAGGATAGAGGTATGACCGTGGGTGTATCCAAGGCACTGGAGTTGGGAATGAAAACGGTGGCATGTGCGTCCACGGGTAATACTTCTGCCTCGCTTGCCATATACGGGGCTAAAGCAGGCATCCCGGTAGTGGTACTGCTGCCGGCAGGAAAAGTAGCAATGGGTAAAGTAGCCCAGGCCATGATGCATGGTGCTAAAGTACTAAGCATCAAAGGTAACTTCGATGAAGCTCTGAAACTTGTGAGGGACCTGTGCGATAATGAAGGGTTCTACCTGCTGAACTCGGTGAATCCCTACCGGCTTGAAGGCCAGAAAACAATTGCCTTTGAGATAGTTGACCAGTTGGGCTGGGAAGTTCCTGACAGGGTGGTACTGCCGGTAGGTAATGCTGGAAATATCACGGCCATCTACAAAGGATTCAAGGAATTCTATGAACTGGGCCTGACCGATAGGATACCAAAGATGACGGGCATACAGGCAGAAGGTTCATGCCCTGTCGTGAACGCGTTCCAACAGAAACTGAATGATATTGTCCCCGTTCCCAATCCGGAGACAGTGGCCACTGCCATTCGGATCGGAGACCCGGTCAACGCAATAAAGGCTCTGAAGGCCATATACCAGTCAGGCGGACTTGCAGAATCGGTGTCTGATGAAGAGATAGTGGCAGCCCAGAAGGACCTGGCCCGTTTAGAAGGGATCGGTGTTGAACCAGCCAGTGCATCCTCTGTGGCAGGTTTCAGGAAACTGGTCAACATGGGTGTCATTGAACCGGACGAGACCGTGGTCTGTATTACCACCGGACATTTGCTCAAGGACCCTGAAGAGGTCTTGAACATATGTGAACAATCAATTGAAGTGGAGGCAGATACAGAGTCGGTTCGTAACGCTGTATTTAGCTAATATAAATTATAAATTACATCAAATAGATATATTTATATATGTTGACTTTTGAATACGTTTTAAAAGTAATTTATTTTCATCTGAGGGGATGTTAAATGATCGAACGAAAAGAAATTCAAGGAACTGTCGTTTTTATTGACCACGATAATGGAGAAATTCATTTTTCTGATACTTCAAATGTTATCAGATTATCATCAACGGGAAGACTGATCCATGAGTCCGAGAATCTCTTTCATGAATCACCATTTAATGCTTTCGGTATACCGGTCACTTCTCTAGAAAATGATGCTGGTGAGCACTTCTCTCAAGAGGATACTGAACATACACCGCAATATGAAGCTGATAATGTGTTCTACAATGCTATTGACAATTCACTTATAAAAAATTTTATGGGAAGCCGGTTCGAAGACAGTGAACAATTTGAAATGGATGCAAGTTATGATGTTGTACTGGCCTCTGAAAATGCCCAAATGATTGTAGATAATATCGTAAATACCACATATGCGAAAGTCCTTATGTACCTCACACCCAAGAAGTTGATAGATAAAAGCCATATATTAGAAAATATCGAATGCACCCAGGATATGCTGGATGATCTGTTAACACATGGATTTCTGAAAGAAAATTACAAAGGCGAACTCTATTTCACCTTCAAAGGTCTGTTGGTCCGGCGAGGACTGGAGAAAACGTGCTGTATCGAAAATATGCATACCCTTGCCCAGCCGACAATGGCATAGGCTTATACAATTCTAAAAAAAAAGATCGTGAGACTTTCGTCTCACTTGACTATTTCGTGTAGGTTGAACTTAAATGGACCCAGGCTTCCACCGAAGTTGCCTGCTGATATCTTCTTGATACCGGGTAGCATGACTGCGGCTTTAATACCTGCCAGCATGGCCTCTGAGATGACCTTTTCATCCAGCCCGTTGATTACGATCTCGTAGATACCGTTCACATCGGCAGGTACATTGCTCCCTTCTACTTTATCCTTGATACTGGGTGAGAATTTCTCATTACTGGTAGCGTTCAGGAACTTATAATTGTTGGCACCGGTCTTTGAACCGCTTGCAACTATGCCGCCGGGGAAGGGGGTAATGACACCATCCACTTTGGCTATAGCATCAACAGCCGACTCGGCTGCGGCCAATGCTGCCATCTGGTTATCGGCCAGGATAAAGAAATTGCCGCCTGCAATTCCGGTCACTGCACCGATACTGTGCTCTGTGATGAAGTCTCCTTCCATCATAGGTATCCTATAGGCTCTTCGACCGCCAACTTCTATCTCTTCTTCCATCCCGTCCCCGAAAAATTTAAGCTTACCACCTGTATCAAATTGCTTCTCTGCATCAGGAAGACCATTGTACATATGAGCAGTAGGAGCTGGTAATACGCAATCACCTAATCTGCTCATAAGCTGTCCTTCGAGACCTTTGAAACCGAACGTACATATCAGGATATAGACTCCAGGTCTGCCGTCAGGGGTCTCGTCTCCTCCAACGATCTTTTCGATACCACCTTCTGCCGGACAGTGGATAACTGATGTTCCGAATCCAGTGGCCTCTTTAGCTGCTACAAGGGCCCAGTGCTCGGTGGCTCCGGTGATTAGTACCCTTGCGATCTTTATGGGAAATGCTTCTGCAAATGTATCCTCAATTTCTACTCCATTCAATTCCATAAAATATCCCTCAAGGTAACTGATTTTACTGATGGCTACATATACTCTTCGAAATTGTTCGGCTCTATAGGGTTTGAAAATGACAGGTAATGAATTGAGCATCCAGGTTATCAGGAGTAAACGCAGGAAGAAGACCATCCAGGCTAAACTGGACGGTACAAAACTTATTGTGTACCTGCCTGCCGGATTAAGTGAAAAGGAAGAGTCCCAGCTCATCCAGAAGATGAAGACAAAAGTAGAAAATAAACAAGCCCGTACAGTACTCAATGGCGATGACTACCTGGCAAAACGTGCTGATGAGTTCAATAAGAGATATTTCAATGGCCGACTTGGGATCAATTCCATCAAATATGTCACTAACCAGAATACACGTCGTGGAAGCTGTACTCCTGCAAAGGGCACCATACGGATCTCCCACCGCCTGGCTGATATGCCGAAATGGGTGCTGGATTATGTTATCATGCACGAGATAACACATCTACGATACCCTGACCATTCCCGGAAGTTCTGGGATAAGGTAAATGAATACAAATACACCGAACGAGCGCGCGGTTTTTTACTATGCAGGGGGATGAAAGAAAATGATGAATTGGATGATGAGGCCAGTGAATAATCAAAACATTGAATAATGAACCAGACAAACAGAGTGCAATCATGAAGGACCATCCCACATCCTTGTTGACAGGTACCTTATCAGACACCTTAAGGGACAAGACCATCGTGCTTGCAGTTACGGGCAGCATCGCTGCGGTGCGCACTATTGAACTGGCCAGGGAACTGATACGCCGCGGTGCCAGTGTCAGGGCAGTGATGAGCGAGGCAGCTCAAGGTATTATACACCCGGACGCCCTGCATTATGCCACGGGCCAGCCAGTCATAACCCGGATAACGGGCGCTGTGGAGCATGTGGAATACTGCGGTGAGGACGGTGTGGCCGACCTGCTGCTGGTAGCTCCGTGTACTGCCAATACGATAGGCAAAATGGCTATGGGTATCGATGATACGCCGCCTACGACCTTTGCCACCACCGCACTGGGGTGCAGCGTACCTGTTATGGCAGTGCCGGCAATGCATGGTTCCATGTACAATCATCCTGCAGTGCTGGATAACATAGAGAAACTAAAACAAATGAGGGTACATGTCTTAGGCCCCGTCCTTTTTGAAAAGACTGCAAAGATAGCCGCTAACGAGGATATCGTACTTGAGGTGGAACGCTTGCTGGGCGGCGATAGCATGAAAGGCAAGAGGGTAGTTATAACAGGAGGTGGGACCCGGGAGCGTATAGACCCTATCAGGATCCTGACCAACCGCTCGTCCGGGCGCACGGGTGTTGAACTGGCCCTGGAGGCATACCGCAGGGGTGCGGAAGTGACACTGGTACGCCCCGCACCAAAGGAGCTGCCAGGTAATGGCATAAAAGAATTGGCGGCTGAATCTGCTGAGGATATGAGCCGCAGCGTGCTGGCTGAGATAGAGAAGGGGTGTGACCTGCTGATCAGTTCTGCGGCAATATCTGATTATACTGTCGAGCCCCGGGATTCTAAAATAAAGTCTGGCCAAAAAAATATCACTTTGACCCTCAGACCCACCAGTAAATTGCTGCAAACAGTTAGAGAGCAGTATCCTGACCTGGACATAATCGGATTCAAGGCCGAGGCAAATGTAGAAAGGGATGAACTGCTCGCAAGTGCCCGGAACCTGATGGACAGGTATGGTCTTGTGATGGTGGTTGCCAATGATGTGGGTGAGGGCGGCATGGGCAGCAAGGACAATAGTGTCTATCTCCTGGAGCCCGGCGGTATTGTAACTGGCCCGGTCACAGGTAACAAACAGGTTATTGCCAGTTCCATACTGGACCGGTACCTTGAGGAACCAGGATGAAAGGCAGTGCCTTTGCCCCGGCCCATATCACTGGTTTTTTTGCGGTAAGACCTCATATCGATCCGGTCAAAGCAGGTTCAATAGGGTGCGGTCTGTGCCTTGAAGCTGGGGTCAGGGCCGAAATTGATATGAACTCTCCTGCTTCCGCTGTTACACTGAATGGAAAACAGGTAGATTTTCCCACACTCGAGCATGTATTGACCGAAACTTTGGGGACTGATAGGCCCCCCATTACCGTCAACCTGACCTCTGACATACGGCCGGGTTTCGGGTTCGGGGTGAGCGGCGCTGCGGCACTGGCAACTGGTCTTGCTGCTGCAGAAGTCTATGCTGCTGGTATAAGTAGACAAGAAATAGCGGCAGCTGCCCACTGTGCAGAAGTTTTGAACAGGACCGGCATGGGGGATGTGGCAGGACAATGTGCCGGGGGGCTGGTGATGCGAACGGCACCCGGAGCGCCTGGTGTAGGAGTTACGCAGCAGATACCTGCAACATCCAGCGAAATATCCTGGGTGTGCCTTGGCGAGATATCTACGGCATCAATACTGGCTGAAGAGGAGACCATGCAGCGAGTCAATGAGATGGGAGAGAAGGCATTGAAAATGCTGCAAAAACGCCCGGAACTTGAACATTTCATGTCTTTGTCCAGGCAGTTCGCCGTTGAGACCGGGCTTATCAGCAGCCTTGCCCTCGATGCGGTGGAAGCAGTGGAGGCACAGGGTGGGATGGCCAGTATGGCCATGCTGGGAGATACGGTGTTTGCGCTTGGCGTGGTGGAGGCATTGCATGAATTCGGTGAGGTTGGACGCAGTCGCATTGGATTTGTGGCGGCTCATAGTCTTAAATCGTAATCCAATGATGGACATTGCATCGATAGATTAATTATTGACGTGAACCGTACATAGTGGGTTGAATATTCATAGTATATCAGGAGGACAAAAATGGCATTATCCAGATCACGAATTAAATTCAAACGTTACATGAAAGAATTGATGCATAAATTCAGGTTCACATATGAAGATATAAGCAAAGGTACTGGTATAAAAGAGGAACGGATAAGGGCGATTAATAAAATTGAAGACCCAACTCCTGAAGAAAACATGTTGCTTAAACAATTTTCATTGAAAATCACAAAAGAGCGCGGTGAGGACGAGGGAGAATAAAGTCTTATAGTCTTTATGCAGGGGGGTGTATGTTCATCCCCTCTGCAATGTCATAAATATGAACATCTGGACCAGGCCTACCATAAAACCCAGTACCCCACCGATAATGGTGATGTAGCGCAGTTCCCGGGATGATACCCTCATCACTATATTTTCCAGCTGATTCAGGTCGTAGGCATCGATTTTTTTCTCGATTATTTGCTTGAAGTCAACTTCACTTTCTATCCTGTGGATGAATTCAGTAATGAGCTCTTCTTTGTTCTCGTTCAATGAACTCTTTACCTTTGAGCGCAGGTAGGCATTGACTGTGGTGTTGATCCTGGAGAGTATCTCACTTTTACCGTCATATTCTGAAGACCTGAAAAAATCATCTACCATCCCATCGATCTCGGGGCCAAGGTCCAGTTTCTTTAATATCACGGTCAGGTCTTTTATCGAGATCAGTTCCTCTTCCACTGTGGCAGCAATGCTGGCTGAGATGTCGTTGCGACGTTTGGGCAACACTCCCTGGACCTTTATAGGACCTATACCAATGGCCCTGTGTGGCCGAAAGAGCATCTTGACGGCAATGTAGTTAGTAGTATAGCCGATAATACCTCCGACGATAGGGAAAAGCAATAAAGTGAGGTCCATTAAATCAAATATGTACCGGTTGACTATTTTAATGTTGGCGTTGGGGTATGAGTTTTTAGGGTTTCTCTGTTCGCTCCCACCGATCACTATCCCTAACATCATATTTGGCCATTACCTGCTTTAAGGCATCATCAAGGCCGATATCATAATGGTTTGCCAGGCAGATGAGCGCGAACAGGATGTCTCCCATTTCCATCGTAATATCTATCTCGCCATCATCTGTTTTCTTGGGTTTGTGGCCTTCCAGGGAATTTATCTCCTTTGCCAGTTCGCCGACCTCTTCCACCAGGGCTGCGAGCATGGAGAGCGGGGGCCAGTATCCCACTTCGAACTGGCTTATCCATTCGTCGACGAGTTTCTGGGCTTCTGAGATTGATAGGTTGGACATTTTAATTATTCTTGAATTTTTATATATATATATATCTTGCGATGGCACTGTTCCAAAAATCAGTTATTTTGATCATACTGACTTTAGATAAAATCTGTGTAATCGGCGTTAATCTGTGTCTGGAAATATAAAAGACACAGATTTCACTGATTAACACTGATTTGTCGTCACATCGGTAATTGAACAATTCACATTATATCTGGATTCTGATATTGTGTCTCTTGCGATAATACAAGGAAAATGATATTCAAGAAACTTTCAAATTCTTTTGTATTAATATTGGGGAAAAATAATGCTATAATGCCAATTTTGAAATTCAGGTGCGGGGGAAGGGATTCGAACCCTTGAACTCCTGCGAGAATAGATCTTGAGTCTATCACCTTTGGCCTGGCTTGGTTACCCCCGCACAGGGGAATGGGAATTACCTGTCCTGAAGCGTTTCAACCTCTTCAACGATCCTGCGACCAGCCGCAATCTCATCAATACTGTGAATAACAGCACCCAGCTCTTCTATGACCTCTCTTATCTGGTCATAGTCCAGGTCATCGCCCTCTATGGTCACCTTAATATTCTCGGTCTGCTGGTCTACTTCATAGAGACTCAAGTTTACGCCGCTTATGTTCTCCAGTTCACTCAACACCTTGGCATATTCCAGCACTAAAGGATAATGAGGTTTCAATACATCCAGAACCAATCGTCTAATTCCTACCACTTGTTTTCTCCATCCTGATGTGTATACTCTCAATACGAACAATAACTTATAACTCTTACTCTTACAACACCAAAGACCATCTAACCAGGAAATTCCCTATTTAGAAATCCTTAAGTCAATTTCAATTCAATTGATTGTCAATGAAATTCCAGATCCTGGATGCTGACTATACGTATGATGACCTGGAGAATCCAATAATCCGCCTGTTCGGTCGCAACGATGAAGGCAAGAGTATTTGCTGTTTTGTGCCCGGATTCGACCCATACTTCTTCCTCAAACCACACACCGACCACAATGCAGTTGAACTGGCAGAAAATATCAAAACCACCTTCAATGAGCATGTCATAGATGTGCATATCACCCAACGATTTGAACCTGTAGGCTACTTTAAAGCACCTACACCTATGCTCAAGGTCATCCTCAACGACCCAAAAGGCGTGCCCGCCATACGGGACGAAGTGCTTCAATTACCCGGCGTTGCCAGCATATATGAGACTGACATACTATTTCGCAACCGCTTTCTCATCGATTCAGGTATCGGTGGCATGTCCTGGGTAGAGACCGATTCTGAGCCGCTGCAGGGGGCCAAGGTCAGCGGCATAAGCCTGTCTGGAGTGGACTGCCAGGTAAAGACCGTATCTGATAATATAACCCCGCTGGAAATCATCACAAACGCGCCCCTGCGGTATATGGCCTTTGACATAGAATGCCTGCCCATTGACGGCGCCATGCCCACACCCGACCAAAGCCCGATAATCATGATAAGCTGTGCCTTTGAGCCAGCCTATAACGGCAAGAATACCACGGTTTTGGTAGGTAAGGACGCTGATGGACTTGAAAATGATTCCGAGGCGTTCGCTGATGAAACAGGAATGCTTGAGCGGTTCTTTGAGATGATCAAAGAATACGACCCGGATGTATTTGTCGGGTACAATTCGAACGGCTTCGACATACCATATATCGTGGACAGGATAAGCACCCTTGAGAAAGAACGCAAGGTGAAGATACGGTCGGTCATGGGCAGGGACGGTCGTTCGGTCTACTATCGCAGGATAGGCACCATGACCAGCATAAACATCACCGGGCGGGTGGTGGTGGACGCACTCCCCATCATCAGGCGGGATTTCAGCCTGAAGCGTTACACCCTCAAGAACTCTGCACAAGAACTGCTGGGCAGGGAAAAACTGGATGTCAAGCCCTCAGAGATGGAAGAATATTGGCACGACAGTGGTGATAAATTCAAATTATTCGTAGATTATGCCAGGCGCGATTCTGAACTGGCAATGGAACTCGTGCTGCGGCTCAGCCTGCTGGATAGGTTCTGGGCACTGTCCAGGGTAAGCGGCACCCTGGTGCAGGATATACTCGACGGCGGCCAGACCAATATGGTTGAGAATATTCTCATGAAAGAGTACCGCGCCCACAACAGGGTGATGCCCCCCAAACCTGACAACGATTTATCAAAGCAGCGGCACATGATAAGCGATGAACTCAAGGGCGGTGAGGTGCTTGACCCCAAAAAGGGGCTGCTCGAAGATGTGGTGATACTGGACTACAAGTCTCTCTACCCCACCATCATGATGGCCCACAACCTGTGCTATACCACCGAGATAATCGACGAGGAACCGCAACCTGATGGCAACATTGAGACCACTCCCTCAGGCGGCAGGTTCGTATCTGCGCAGGTGCAAAAGGGCATTGTCCCCTCCATCCTGGCAGGACTGCTGCAGCGCAGGGTCGAGACCAAACAGAAGATGAAATATGCATCCGGGGATGAAGCCCGTGCCCTGGACGCCACACAGCTTGCCCTCAAGATATTACTTAACAGTTATTATGGTTATTCTGGCTATACCAGGGCACGGTTGTACAGTCTCACAATGGCGAATTCGGTGACCAGTTTTGGCAGGGAGAATATCCTGAATACCAGGGAACTGGTCGAAACCCGAATTGGAAAAATTTATATTTCCAAAGGCAATGCGTTTATCGAGGATGAGCTGGCAGGTGCTGGACTCAGCCGGGATGCGGTGCATAAGATCGACCTCTCCGTGGTCTACGGGGATACGGACAGCGTGTTCGTTAAACTGTCCCCTGAAGGTATTTCGCTGGAAGATGCAGGGGCAGTTGGACGGAAGATCGCCAGTATCGTATCTGCGAAACTCCCTGACCCCATGGAACTTGAGTTCGAGAGTTTTGCCAGGCGCTCAATATTCATTGCCAAGAAACGCTATGCTGTGTGGGTATTTGAACCGTCTGCCGATGGGTGGTCAGACAGCATCAAGGTCAAGGGCATGGAAACGGTCAGGCGGGACTGGTGTGAACTCACCAGTAAGACACTGAACAGGGTACTGGAACTGGTGTTAAAGGAAGGTCGCATCGAGGATGCGGTGAGTTACGTGAGGGAGGTTATCAACAATGTCCGGAACATCGACCTAGAAAAAGACCCATCTATCCTGGAAGACCTGATACTCACCCGTCGCTATACTAAGAAGAGCGAGAGTTACCAGAACAAGCAGCCTCATGTTATGGTTATCGAGAAAATGAAAAAACGCTCAGGTTTTGTACCGCCAATCGGGGACAGGATCCCCTTTGTGATAATTGCGGGATCTGGGTTGTTTGCTGATAAGGCAGAGGACCCTGATTATGTAAAAGAGAACAACCTGTCCCTGGATGTCAACTATTACATAAAGAAACAGATACTGCCCCCTGTAGAGCGTATCCTACGTGAATTTGGAGTGGATGCATCGTTCCTGGACTATGACGAAAAACAAAAGGGACTTGCGGATTTTGGCGGCAGCATAGAGATCGAGCATGTGGTCAACCACGGAAAAAACAAACCGCAAAAACAGACAAAAAGCCAGTCACAATTATTTGATTTTTGAGTTTCAATGAGGAATTAACAATGGAAGTACATCACCTTAACAGTTCACCATACGATGCCAA